>JBEKWL010000257.1:0-2998 GCA_049513095.1 Terriglobales bacterium | reverse complement strand
GGAGCGCTCGGCACGGAGGTCTTAGGAAAAGCCGAGTACGGCAAAGGCGCACAGTATTGGGTCGACGGAAAAGCCGCGGTCAATGGCGAATGTGGCATTAATACCTCGGGCGGTCTCATTGCCAAAGGCCATCCCATTGGCGCAACCGGTGTCGCCATGCTCGGATGGTGCGCTTGGCAATTGCTCGGTAAGGCCCCACAACCGTTGCAGGTGAAGGGTGCCAAGGTTGCCGCCACGTTCAATATAGGCGGGCCCATCTGCGCCTCGGTCTGCACGGTATTGAAATCGTAGTGTGGCTGCGGGAAAAGTCGGTGTTGCCCATGATTTTGGGTGGCGCAGCGGTTCACCGCTGCGATAGGGGGGCTTGTTTTCAGAATCGGCGTCGGCCCCGCAAAAACCGTCCCGAGTTTCTTCACGAGCGCAGAAACTCCAAAGTCAACGCCCACGCCTGCCGCGCCGAGCGCGGCTCATACGATGCACGTTCGTCACAGAAGAATCCATGGTCGGCATGGGAGAACTCGACATTCACATAAATCTTCTGCTGCGCGCTCAAGGCCTCGGTCACCGCTCTCCGGTGCTCAGGCGTAATATGCTTGTCCAATCCACCCCAGATGAGCAATGACGGTGCCTGCACCTTCGACGCCCGGTCCAGCAATCCGGGAGCGATTCCGCCTCCGTAAAACGACACCGCGGCGCGCAGCGGAACCACACTGTTGGCAAGAAAGGAAGTGCGGCCACCCATGCAGAATCCCACACTCGAAATCTCGTTTGGTTTCACTTGCGCATTCGAACGCAGCCACTCATGGGCCGACCGTATGTCCATCTCCGCCGTCTCGGTTGTCACCGCCTGGTAGTGCGGCATCACGGCAGCAAAGTCGTTATAGCTGCCCTCAAAACCCGGCGGCGCCGTGCGATGAAACAGTTCCGGAGCAAGCACGACGTATCCCTCCGCGGCCAACCGCTCGCTCACATTGCGGATGTGCCGGTTGACGCCAAATGCTTCCTGGAACAGGAGTATCCCCGGATGCGGCCCACCTTGCTCCTGACGAGCTACATAGGCTGCCATCCCGGTTCCGTCCGCAACGGCCAGTTCCACCTTTTCTTTCACGGTTGCTGCTTGGCTCATGCCGCCTCTATTCTGATTTCCTTTTTGACCTCGAGAACGGGAAGGATTGTACACCCGCCTTGCCCCATGCAATGTGTAGCTCCTGCACCGCTCCGGACTCCCGCCCGTGGGATAGTGCCGCGACCCAAGCTCCCTGTGGCATAATCGCCATCGGTGTCCACCGCAAACAAATCCGTATTGTTTCAGAAACTGCCTTCGACGGACGAACTTCTCCGCCAGCCCAACATGCAGGCGCTGGTCGAACGTGAGGGTCATTCCGCCGTCGCCGAAAGTATCCGCGTCGTGCTCGCGCACCTTCGCCAGGAAATCGCCAGCGGTCAAATCGCTGACGGTCAAATCGCGGACGCCCAGTTAAACGAGAAATCGCTGGATCTCGCGCTCGGCGGCCTGTCCGCGGCAGTCGAACGCCAACTCCGCCAGTCGCTGAGTTACTCGCTGCGGCCGCTCATCAACGCCACCGGCGTGATCCTGCACACCAATCTAGGACGCGCGCCGCTGGCTCCGAGTGCGATCGATCACATCCGCGCCACGGCGAGCGCCTATTCCAATCTCGAATTCGACCTCTCAACCGGCGAGCGCGGGAAGCGCGACGTCCATGTGGACCGCCTTTTCCAGAAGCTCTTAACTGCGGATCGTACTGGGGATCGTGTGGAGGCGGGGCTCGGCCCCGCCTCAGCCGAGCGCAGTTCGCGAGCGATCTCGACAATAGTGGTCAACAACAACGCCGCCGCCGTTCTGCTCGCGTTAAACTCGCTGGCCGAGGGCGGCGAAGTCCTGGTCTCGCGCGGAGAGCTGGTCGAAATCGGCGGCTCGTTCCGCATCCCCGACGTGATGTCGAAGTCGAATGCGACGCTGCGCGAAGTCGGTACCACCAACCGTACGCGCGTCGCCGATTACGAACTCGCAATCAACGACCGCACCCGCCTCTTGCTCCGCGTGCATCGTTCCAACTTCGAAATCACCGGCTTCACCGAGCAGCCTGGGCTCGACGAACTGGTCGCTCTCGCCCGCCGCCGCAATCTTCCGCTCATGCAAGATCTGGGCAGCGGCGCGCTCTTCGATCTGCGCTCGGTCGGAATCAACGGCGAACCGGGCGTGCTCGACAGTTTGCGCGCCGGCGTCGACATCGTCACCTACAGCGGCGATAAACTTCTCGGCGGTCCGCAAGCGGGACTGATCAGCGGCCGCGCCGATCTGGTCGCGCACCTGCGTTCGAACTCGCTGTTCCGCGCCCTGCGCGTGGACAAACTCACCTACGCCGCGCTCGAAGCCACGCTGCTCGCTTATTTCAAGCGCGATCACGACGCCGTGCCGGTGCTGCGCATGATGCGCCTGTCGAAAGACGAGATCGCCCGCCGCACTGGAAAAATCGTTTCCCAGGTTGAATCTGCTCAGGGAAAATCCGCGCGCCTCAAGCTGGAACTCCAGGATGGGGAATCGGTCATCGGCGGCGGTGTCGCCCCATCGGCGGTTTTGCCCACGCGCCTGATCGCACTGACCCACATCGATCTCAGCGCCGACGAATTAAGCGCCCGTCTCCGCGCGAGCACTCCGCCCATAATCGCCCGAGTAGAAGAAGGCCGCGTCCTGCTCGACCTGCGCACCGTGTTCCCCGACCAGGATGCAAACCTCGCTACGGTCCTAGCATCCCTAACCTGAGACCTGACACCTGACACCTGAGACCTATCCTCAGTTCCAAATTGCCAATTACAAATTAACAATTAACAATGCTCCTATGATTCTCGGCACAGGGGTTGACATCGCCGAAGTTCCTCGCATCCGCCAAAGCATCGAACGGTTTGGCGACCGCTTTCTTCGTCGCATCTTCACCGAAGGCGAAATCCGTTATTGCGAACGAAGAGCCCGCCGCTT
>JBEKWL010000256.1:0-4038 GCA_049513095.1 Terriglobales bacterium | reverse complement strand
AACCGCACGCCTTTTGACCTGGCCGAAGCGGAATCGGAACTGACCGCCGGATATCACACGGAATACAGCGGGCTGCGCTGGTCGCTGTTCATGCTCGCCGAATATGCGGCCATGATTGCTGTCTCTTCGATTGCGGTTGCGCTGTGGCTCGGCGGGTGGATGCATCCGTTCCCGAACCTGCTGAGCACGCCGGCGTGGGAGTTCGTCTTCTCGCTCTTTCCAGGGCTCACGTTCCTTGGCATAGCGGCGATTGCCTTTATCGGCGCGGCGCGCATGCCGGCGCATTCGTTCTTCAAGATCCAGCGCATCGGGCTGGCGGTATTTGCGGCCCTGCTCGGCTTCGTCGCGCTGCTACTGTTCGTGATTGCGGTTGCAGGCCGTTCCGCGGACGGGAGCCTGGCGGCCAGATTCCGCGAAGGCATCGACTACCTATATTGGTTTTTGCTCAAAGTCGCCGTCTTTATATATCTGTTTATCTGGTACCGTGCGACGTGGCCGCGCTACCGCTTCGACCAGTTGATGAGGATCGGATGGAAAGTGATGCTGCCGATCTCGCTCGGCGTGCTGATGTTGACCGCCATCGTGGGGGTGATCGTTTCATGAACCCTGCGCTGAACACAGCTGTCAATGCAGGCATGGCCCCGGTTGGGACGCCATGGTTCTTTTATGTGCTGGCCGGATTGGCTGTCGCCAGTGGCGCGGCGGTGATCACGCGGCGGAACGCGGTGCATTCCGCGCTCGCGCTGATCGTGACCCTGCTTTCGGTGGCGGGCCTCTACTTAATGTTGTATGCCCCGTTCGTTGCCGGCGTGCAGATCATCGTCTACGCGGGCGGAATCATGGTGCTATTTCTGTTCGTGATCATGCTGGTGAACATCGAACGCGCGTCCAAAGACCGGCGGTTCAATCGCATCTGGCCGGTGGGATTGGCGGCGGCGTGCGCCTTGCTGGCGTTGTTTGTGTCCGCGTTCGTGAAGGGCAAGGCGCTGTTTCCGGAGCGCGGAATGCCGCTGCCCGAGTCGTCGAACACGCAGCAGATCGCAGCCATGCTCTACGGAGAAGCCGGCAGGATGGGTCAATACACGTTCGCCTTCGAGATCGCCTCGCTGTTGTTGCTGGTGGCGATTCTGGGGGCGGTAATTATGACGAAGAAGAAGATCTAGTCGTTCGCTGGTCGCTGTTCGCCGTTCGCAAGGCGGATCCGATCAGCGAAGAGCGAATAGCGAACGACGAACGGCGGTTTTTATGGTTCCGATAACTACGCTTCACTATCTCGTCGTTGCGGCGGCACTGTTCGTGCTGGGTGTGATCGGTGTGCTTACACGCCGTAACGTGGTGATTGTGCTGATGTCGATCGAACTGATCTTGAACGCGGTGAACCTGAACCTGGTGGCGTTCTCGCGCATGTGGGGGAACCTGAACGGGCAATTGTTCTCGATCTTTATTACGGTAGACGCCGCCGCCGAAGCCGCCGTGGGCCTCGGCATTTTGATCGCCTTCTTCCGGAATAAGGAGACGATCAATGTGGATGAGATTGATTTATTGAAATGGTAGAAAGGCCGCTGTTCGGCGTTCGCTAATCGCTTAAGCAAAAAGGCTAACAGCGAACGACGAATAGCGAACAGCGGTAGCGAACGACTAACGACATGTTCTTTCTAGACCACATCTGGCTGATCCCGCTCTTCCCGGCTTTCGGGGCCGCGATGATGTTCTTTTTCGGGCGGCGACTGCAGAAGGCCACGGTTAATGCGGTCTGCGTCGGCGTGGTCGTGCTTGCGTTTCTTTTCGCCTGCTTTACTGTCTTTGAGTACACGCACTTTGCGCAGGGCTCGGGGCGTCCCTTCGAGAAAATTGTGTATACGTGGCTTGGCAGTGGCGACGGGCATTTGAATTTCGTCAAGCGCGACGGGACACTTGCTTCGTTCAACGCCGACGCCGGGTTCCTGCTTGATCCGCTCTCTGCTATCTGGCTGCTCTTCGTGACCGGCGTGGGCATGCTGATCCACATTTACTCCACCGGATACATGGCGCACGAAGGCGGTTACTACCGGTTCTTCGGATACATGAACCTGTTCATGTTTACGATGCTTACGCTCATCCTGGCGAATAACTACATGGTTCTGTTCGTGGGATGGGAAGGCGTGGGCTTGTGCTCGTATCTTCTGATCGGTTTTTACTTCCATCGTAACTCCGCTTCGACCGCTGCCAACAAGGCGTTCATCGTGAACCGTATCGGCGATGCCGGATTCATTCTTGGCGCGCTCACGCTTGTCTGGTATCTGGGCTCGTTCCGCTTCACCGACATCAACACGCTCGTGCGCAGCGGACACTTTGCGATCGGCGATCCCGTGCTTACGACCGCCGCGCTGCTGCTGTTTGTTGGAGCCTGCGGCAAGTCGGCGCAGATTCCTCTGTATGTGTGGCTGCCCGATGCGATGGAAGGCCCTACGCCAGTTTCGGCGCTGATCCACGCCGCGACCATGGTGACGGCGGGCGTGTACATGGTGGCCCGTTCGAATGCCGTGTTCGTGCTGGCGCCGACCGCGATGAAAACCGTGGCCATCATTGGCGCGCTCACCGCCGTGTTCGCCGCGTCCATCGGGCTGGTACAGAACGACATCAAGCGCGTGCTGGCGTATTCCACCGTCTCGCAACTGGGATATATGTTCCTGGCGCTTGGCGTCGGTGCCTTTGCGGCGGGTGTTTTCCATGTGTTCACTCACGCGTTCTTCAAGGCGCTGCTCTTCCTTGGTTCGGGTTCGGTGATTCACGCCTTGAGCGGCGAGCAGGACATGCGCAACATGGGCGACCTGCGCAGGCGCATCTCGACTACGCATTGGACGATGTTGGTCGCGACGCTGGCCATTGCCGGAATCTTTCCGTTCGCCGGTTTCTTCTCCAAAGACGAGATATTGTGGCAGACGTATACCAAAGAAAGTGACGCGTACCACATCCTGTGGTTTGTCGGGTACGGCACGGCGTTGATGACGGCGTTCTACATGTTCCGTTTGATGTATCTGACGTTCTACAGTCCATCGCGCATGAGCCACGAGGTCGAGCATCACGTGCACGAGTCGCCTAAGTCGATGACGGTGCCGCTCGTGATCCTCGCGATCTGTTCGATTGGCGCGGGATGGTTGAGCTGGCCGCATAGCCTGGGTGGAGGGGCGCACTTTGAAAAATTTCTGGAGCCGGTGTTCGCGCGGGAAGCAGCCGTCTTCCGGGAAGAAGGAAAGTCGGCGCAGTTAGCGGCGGGCGAGAAAGAAGCCGAGCACACGGATAAGACCGAGTATGCGCTGATGTTCTTATCGCTGGCGGCGGCAGGTGTAGGTTGGGGAATGGCGCGCCGCTCCTATAGGAACGCCGGCAAAGGCTACGTCGAGCCCATTGCCGCGAAGGCTCCGCCGCTCTACACCGTGCTCTACAACAAGTGGTTTGTTGACGAGGGGTACGACTACGTTTTCACCGGACGGCGCAAGATTGGCGACATCCGGCTGGGCGCTATGGGCGCGGGCGAAGCGTCGTCGTGGTTCGATGCCAAGATCATCGACGGAGCCGTCAACGATGTTGGCTGGGTGACGCGCGCTGTCGCTACGCTTTCGACCTGGTGGGATAAGTGGATCATCGACGGCGTGGGAGTGAACGGTCCGGCCATTCTTGCGCGAATGATCTCTTATCCGGCGCGCCTGTTCGAATGGGGATTGGTGCAGTGGTACGCGCTGGTCATGGTCGCGGGACTGCTTGGATTTGGCGTTTATTACGTGTGGAAGTGAAATGCCAGCTCCTGGCTATTGGCTCTTAGCTGTTAGCTAGACGCCAAAGGCCAAGAGCTAACAGCTAAGAGCTCTTATGCAGAGTCACATACTTTCGATTATCCTCTTCACGCCGCTTGTGGGCGCGTTCGTTCTCCTGTTCGTCCCAAAGGAGAACAAAGACGCGATCCGCTGGACTGCGAACATCTTCGCTCTCGCCGGTTTCCTGATCTCGCTGCCGCTGGTGCCGATGTTCTGGGCGCAGCGTTTCTTGCCCGGCTTCAAG
>JBEKWL010000255.1:0-7295 GCA_049513095.1 Terriglobales bacterium | reverse complement strand
GTTGCCAGCTGGGATGAAAATCACATCCTATAATCATCATGCGAAGGCTCCTTCTTCCCCAGGAGCCTTAGTCCTCAAACCAAGACTACCGGGTCGATCGAGCCTTCGCTCTTATCCAATCAACCCTATCCTGGCCATTTGAAACTCCGCGGGGTGCCCCGTCCAAGCTCCGCTTGGGCGGGCCCTCTGGCGCTGAGACGGCACACAGCTCACCTCCTTGACATGTGCTCCACATGAAAGTACGCTGACCACATGTCAAAGATGATTCAGCTCCGCAATGTGCCCGACGCTCTTCATCGCACTCTGAAAGCCCGTGCAGCCATGGCGGGCATGTCATTGTCGGACTACCTATTAGCAGAAATTAGAGAAGTCGCGGAGCGGCCAACTTTGACCGAGTTCCGCGCCCGTCTGCACAAACGCAAGCCCGTTGCCGTCCAACTCGACACTGCCCGCCTGGTGCAAGAAGAACGTGCAGGAAGAGCGCAAGTCCGATAACAAGGCCAAACGACTAACGACCAACGACCGGTGACCTGTGATCGTCCTCGACGCTTCCGCCGCCCTTGACTGGCTGCTTCAAACCGCAGCCGGTCAGCGCATTGAGCAGCGGATTTACTCGCATCGCGAATCCCTGCATGCTCCTCACCTGCTCGATCTTGAAGTCGGCCAGGTGCTCCGGCGTCTGGTGCGGGAAGGCGCCGTCTCGGCACACCGCGCGGAGCAGGCAATCGAGGACTTGCTCGACTTGCGAATCGCTCGCTATCCCCATTTCGTTCTGCTGCCCCGGATTTGGCAACTCCGTCACAATTTGTCCGCGTATGATGCGGCCTACGTCGCTCTCGCCGAAAACCTCGGCGCTCGATTGCTTACGCGTGATGCCCGCCTCGCCTCTGTATCCGGCCTCACCGCGCCAATCGAGTTGTTTTGATTCCAAGGGTTCAGTCCCGAGCATCTCGATAAGGATAGAATCTCCCACATGGAACCGCACGCGTTTGTGAAGGAAGTATATCGGCGGATGAGTTTGCGGTACGCTGCTTCCCAGCCGCCGATCTCGTGGGCCGAGATGGAGAACCAGTCCCAGGTGCTGCAGGCGGTACACGAACTGCGCGACCTGCTGCCGCAAAACAAGAACGCGGCCATCCTCGACATCGGCTTCGGACACGGGTGGTTTCTGGCGGCCTGCCTGAAGCTGGGGTACCGGGAACTTTCCGGCGCCGACTTCGGCATTGCACACAAAGGCTACATCCCGACATGGAGCGAGCCCCCCATTCAGCTCTTCGAGATCGAAGATAATATTGGCAACTTCCTCTCGGATCGAGCCGAGCAGTACGACTTCATCCACCTCTCGCATGTGATCGAGCACATACCGAAGTACTCGTTGCTGTGGGTGGTGGACGCGCTCTACCGGGCGTTGAAGCCGGGCGGCGTGTTGATGCTGCGCACCCCAAACATGGAAGGCCCGTGCGCGAACTCCTGCCTTTACGTCACGCTGGCCCATGAGTACGGATTCTGCGGCTCAAACCTGGAGTCGCTGCTCGATATTTGCGGATTCGACGATGTCCGCTTTCACCGGACGACAACCTTCCGGCCCACACTCCAGCAGAAAGGAGGGGCTCTGCTGCGGCGCATCTTCCTGAAGGAAAGCAAGATCAGGCACCGCATGTTCGGAGTGAACACGGGCGGGATCTTTGACGCGGAGTTGGTAGTGACGGCAAGGCGAGGAACGATGCCGCCGCTCTTCGACCCAAAGTACCGGTGACGGACGAGATTGCGAGAGTTTTGACCAGTCAGCCGGGTGCCCCGCCCACCAAATAATGGGTGTTGTAATAATTACAGCGTAAAAAGTGCCCGCGTGTGGCTATTTAGCCACATTCGACCCTGAGCATTATCAAAGACTTACAGCGTCACTCCCGCGCCTTCTTTCTCTCGTCCATCATCACCTTCCGCAGAGTCCGGTTGATCCGCGTCTGGTAGCCCCGCCCGGCCCGTTGGAACCACGCCAGCAGGTCGGCGTCCAGCCGTAGCGTCACCGGCTTCTTCACCGGCTTGTACATGCCTGCCCATTCCTCCGGCAGGTACCGCGGACGCCTCCGCGACCCCGCCGAAGCCTCAATTTTTGTCACTTTGCGCGACGCCCGTGCTCGCTTCGTAACTCGTTTCCGTTGTTTCATTTGAGTCCTTGTGTAAGTACGCAATAATACTAACACAAATACCAGTACAGTGTTTCACGTGAAACACTTCTCAAGTTTGCAAGGCGACCCCCTGGCGGTAAGGATTCTACTGAGAACTGACAACTGAGAGCTGAGAGCTGAGAGCTGAGAGCTGAAAGCTGAAAGCTGAAAGCTGAAAGCTGAAAGCTGGTTCACATTCCCGGAAACTTCATCCCCGCCATGCGCCGTGCAAAGCTGGGCTTGCCCATTTGCTTGAACATTTTCTTCATCTGGGCGTACTGCCGGAGCAGGTTGTTGACTTCCTGCACGCTGGTGCCGGAGCCGCGGGCGATGCGCTTGCGGCGGCTGCCGTTGATGGCTTCGTGATGGTTGCGCTCGTATCCCGTCATGGAATTGATGATGGCCTCGACGCGGTTGATCTGTTTTTCGTCAACCTTGTCGGCGGCTTTTTGCAGGCCGGAAAACGCGCCGACACTGGGCAGCATGCCCATGAGGCTTTGCAGCGATCCCATCTTGCGAACTTGCCGCAACTGGTCGCGGAAATCCTCGAGCGAAAAGCCGTCGCCGCTGAGGACCTTGGAGGCAAGTTCGTTGGCCTTCTTCTTGTCGATTTGCGACTCGGCTTTTTCGATGAGCGAGAGGATGTCGCCCATGCCGAGAATGCGCGAGACGATGCGGTCAGGGTGGAAAGGCTCAAGCGCATCGTATTTTTCGCCGATGCCGATGAACTTGATGGGCTGGCCGGTGACCTGGCGGATGGAGATCGCCGCGCCGCCGCGAGCGTCGCCATCCATCTTGGTAAGGACGACGCCGGTGAGCGTGAGCTTCTTGTGGAATTCGTCGGCCGAGTTGACGGCGTCTTGTCCGGTCATCGAATCGGCGACGAACAAAATTTCCTGAGGATTGAGCAGCCGCTTGAGCGACTGCATCTCTTCCATGAGCTGGTCGTCGATGTGGAGACGGCCGGCGGTGTCGACGATGAGCACGTCGCAGCCAGTGTTGATCGCTTCGCGGCGCGCTTCTTTGGCAAGCCGCTCGACGGTAGCCGTATTCACTTCGCCAACCTCGCCTTCGTAAAGGTTGGCCTTGATCGCCGCCGCAACAACTTTGAGTTGCTCGCGCGCCGCAGGGCGATAGACGTCGACCGAGACAAGCAGCGGACGGTGTCCGCCATTCTTCAGCCAGTTGGCAAGCTTGCCGGAGGTAGTGGTTTTGCCCGAGCCCTGCAGCCCAGCCATCAGCACAACGGTGGGCGGCTGTGAGGCGAACTTTAATTTAGCCGTGTCTTTGCCGAGAGTCGCGACCAGTTCGTCGCGGACAATTTTGATAACCTGCTCGCCGGGCGAAAGCGCGGTCAGCACTTCCTGTCCTACGGCTTTGGCCTGGATGCGGTCGATGAGCTCTTTGACAACTTTGAAGTTGACGTCGGCTTCAAGCAGCGCCAGACGAATTTGTTTCATCGCCTCGGCAATGTTTTCTTCCGTGAGGACGGCCTGTCCGCGGAGAGACTTGAAGGCGCGCTGGAGTTTTTCCTGGAGATTCTCGAACATGCGGGACCAGCACTATTTTAGCAGGCGGGAAGACGGACGCTGGCTGTCGGCCACGAGCTCCGAGCAATCATTCTCCTTCACTCCACCTTCGGCCGCACCATTTCAAACCGCTCGGTGGTGCGCGTGTACTGCATGCCGCCCATGCGTCCGATCAGATCGAGCGAGTTCCGGTCCATGCGGCCTTCTTTCAGATGGCGGTCGTCGACGTGGATCGAGACGATTTCGCCAATCACCAGGCTGCCGCCCTCGGGACCGGGATTGAAGTCGAGAATCTGACGCAGCTTGCATTCAAAGCTGACGGGAGACAACGCCACTCGCTGCGGCCGCACCACTTTCGAAAGCGCCGAGGCGAGTTTCGCCAGATTGAACTCATTGATGGTCGGGTCATAATCGCCGCTGGTCAGGTTCATGGCCTCGGCCAATTCGAAGGTGACCACGTTGATCACGAATTCCCTGGTCTCGCGAATATTCCGCAGCGTGTCTTTAGGCGTGCCTGCGGGAACTCCGACCGCTGCTCCCGATTTCTTCGGCGAGCGCATCCCCGGCGCAAACGCCAGCAGCGGAGGATTGGCGCATACGGCATTGAAAAACGAAAAGGGCGCCAGGTTGGGTTGTCCGGAAGCGCTGAGGCTCGACACCCACGCGATCGGCCGCGGGGCAACGGCGCTGATCAGAATGTTGTAGAACTCACGGTGCGCAAGTTGAGAAGGGGTGACGTCCATGGTGTCGAGTATATCTTCTGCACATTGTTACTCACTCGGTTACTCACTCCGTCAGCCCTTTTCGCCGAACACTTCCTTTGCGGCGACCACCGTGTTGCAGTGAATCGTGATTGTGTCTTCGACATTCAGGGCGTAGCCGCCGGCAAATGTGACCATCACGGGGATGCGCTCGGCCTTGGCGATTCGGAACACGAGTGCATCTCGCTCCTTCAATCCCTCAATAGTCAACGACAATCCGCCGAGCTGATCTTCGCGATAAGGATCAGCTCCGGCGAGGTAACAGATGAGTTCCGGCTTGAACGTGCTCAATCCCAAACTGAGTGCGTCGCCGACGCACGCCAGATATTCGGCGTCGCCCATCTCGTCGGGCAAATTCAGGTCAAGCGACGAAGGGGGCTTAAACACGGGGTAGTTGTTTTGCTGATGGAGCGAGATGGTGAAGACGTCGCGGGCGTGGGCGCTGCTCGGCCTTGTCCCGGGGGGGGCCGGGTGCGCGATGTGGTCCGTGGAATTGAGCACAGAAGCAAGCGTCGGGGGTGGCGCATCGCTGGGGACACGCGGGCCGGCAAAAATCACGGCCGTACCATTGCCTTGATGGACGTCGCAATCGACGGTCATCGCAGTGCGAATCTTGCCGTCACGCTGCATACAGCGGATGGCGACGGCCACGTCGTGGATCATGCAGAAACCTTCGCCGTGATCAGGGAACGCGTGATGGAATCCACCGCCAAGGCTGATCGCCACGCCGTCTTCGAGGGCATGATGGGCGGCCAGCACGGAACCGCCGGCCGCGAGCCAGAAGGCGCGTACCAACTCCGGCGAGTACGGCACTTCGAGCTCTAATTCTTCCAGCGCGCTGAGCGTACCCGTTTTCAATTTGTGGACGTACTGCGGAGTGTGCACGAGCAGCACGTCCTGGTCGGTGGCCGGATGAGGAGTGACAAAATCGGAAGGCGCGGCCATCCCGGAGGCGAGCAGCCGGTCATGTGTGCACTTGTATTTTTCGGAGGGGAAAACATGGGAGCCGATGGGCAGGTAGTAGTCGTCGCTGTAGACGAGCTTGAAGGGCAGCATTCAGCACTCAGCATTCAGCACTCGGCGGGTCGAGAGCTCAAAAGTTCATATCATACGCGATTGCCCGGGATTTGGAAGAACGTCGTACACTGTTCGTCGTTCGCTGTTCGGGGCCGCAATTCGCCATTCGCCGTCGGCTCCTGATCTTCCATAGCTGTTAAACTTGGCCGGTTGCCTGCCAAAAAGAAATCGCCGCCGAAAAGCAGCGCCACGCCTGGGCCGCTGCCCGCGTCCGCACATGATGAGGGCCGGATTTTCCTGATCGATACGATGGCGTTCATTTTTCGCGCCTATCACGCGATGGCGCGGCAACGTCCGATGTCCACGAAGACGGGGGTTCCGACGGCGGCGACGTATGTTTTCGTCAACATGCTGCGGAAGTTGCGGGACGATTTTTCGCCCGAGTATCTGGCGGCCGTATTCGATGTGGGCGCGCCGACGATCCGCAATCAGCAGGCGGAAGCGATTACGACGATCCGCAAGTTTGACATTAAGACGCAGACGTTCAAGGAAGCGGAGTATGGCGGCTACAAGGCGAACCGCGCCGAGATGCCGGGCGACCTGGTGCAGCAGATTCCGTACATTCGGCGGGCGCTGGAGGGGTATCGGATTCCAATTTTGCAGCTCGAAGGTTACGAAGCCGACGATGTGATCGGAACGCTGGCACGGAAAGCGGCGGCGGAATCGTTTTCGGTGTTCGTGGTGTCAAGCGACAAAGATATGCTGCAACTGGTGAACGATAAGGTGCAGGTGCTGAATCCGCCGAAGGACAACCTGATTTGCGATGCGGCGAAGGTGGAGGAAATTCTTGGAGTGCCTCCGTCGAAGGTAGTGGATGTGATGGCGCTGCGCGGCGACGCGGTGGATAACATCCCGGGGGCGCCGGGGATCGGCGACAAGGGCTCGGTGGAACTGATTCAGCGCTTTGGCAGCGTGGAGCAGGCGTTGGAACATGCGGCGGAAGTGGAGAAGAAGACCTATCGGGAATCGCTGCAGAACAATCGCGACAATATTCTTTACAGCAAGCAGTTGGTGACGATTGATACCGACGTGGCGGTCGAGCTGGATGTTGCAGCGATGAAAGCGGGCGAACCGGACGTTGAATCTCTGCGCTCGCTGTTTGCCGAACTGGAATTTACTTCTTTGTTGAAAGAACTGCTTCCAGTAGTTGAGGTGAAAGAGGGCGACTACCGGGAGATCAAGTCGAAAGCTGAATTCGAGGAGTATTTAAGAGGCGTGGGCGAGAGCGCACCGCTCGCGCTGGCAATTCCGACCGAGCCCACCGATGACATTTATAGCGACGGCACCGCAGAAGAAGGCGAGCCTCAGCCGGCACAGTCGGGGTTTCTCGCCTTGCAGCCCGCGGATGCGGAGCAACCGAGTGCTGGAGGTGTAGAGCGCATTGCCGTGTCGAATGCGCCGGGGGCGGGGGCGATGGTCGCGCTCGAAGACCGGGCGCTCGCCGACCTGGTAAAGAGGGTGCTCGAAGATGCGGCTGTGCCAAAGGCGGTTCACGATCTCAAGTCTGCACTCCACCATTTTGGCGAACATTTTCCCGAGCATGGAATTGCGCTGGCCGGAGTAAGGCATGATCCGATGCTGTATTCGTACCTGCTCGATCCGACCTATTCGGCGCATTCCTTGCCGGAGGTTGCGCTCCGGAGATTCAATTTGAAGCTGAGCGGCAACCTGGCGGAAGCGGCGGATGTAACGGGCAGGCTGGCGAGCGCGCTCCGAAAAGAAGTCGACGACCAGGGATTGACCCCGGTGTATGAGGAGAT
>JBEKWL010000254.1:0-4128 GCA_049513095.1 Terriglobales bacterium | reverse complement strand
CCTGCAGACGGTGGACCGGGTAGTGGAATCACGCGTCGATTGGGAACACTTTTCGGTGAGACGTCTGGATCATCTCACCCTGGTGCGACCCTTCCCCATCAGTGTGGACTTCACAGATGTGCAACCGCCGGAGTCGACACCGGATTCCTACTCGGAACGTTCCACTTTGCTCAAGGCCTTGGGGGTTGAGGCTACCTTCATGGGCGTGGGCGTAGACCGGGTCGACTACACCAAGGGCATTCTGGAGCGTTTTCTGGCCATTGAGCGTTTTCTGGAGAAGTATCCCTCCTATCAGGGCCAGTTCACATTCGTGCAGATTGGCGCTCCTAGTCGCAGCCACCTCAAACGCTACCACGATCTGATGGCGGAGGTGGAAGCGGAAGCCGACCGTATCAACTGGCGGTTCCAGACGGACAAATGGAAGCCCATCGTCTTTCTAAACCGGCAACATAACCACCAGGAGATTCAAAGCTACTACCGTGGCGCAGACTTATGCCTGGTTACGTCGTTGCATGATGGCATGAATCTGGTGGCGAAAGAATTCGTAGCCGCCCGGCACGACGAAAGGGGTGTTTTAATCCTGAGTTGTTTCACCGGCGCCGCCCGCGAGTTGCGCGATGCCTTGCAGATAAACCCCTACGATATCGACCAGACGGCGGAGGCGATTCGTTGCGCTCTTAACATGGAGCCGGAGGAAAAGGAATTGCGTATGCGACACATGCGGAAGACGGTCAGGGAACACAACGTCTACCGCTGGGCAGGGAGCCTCATCGCGGAACTCTGTGAGCTGCGCCTGGACGCGTCGGACGAAAGCAAGGAGAAGCCCCGGGCGAATACTGCTGCCTGGGGATGAGGAGAAATGTGGTTGTCCCGCACGGTCAATCCAATCGAAGTCGAGCAGTTCATGAGCGCGGTGGCCCAGTCGCCGGTTTCCGCGCTTCTGCTTGACTATGACGGTACTCTCGCGCCCTTCTGCCTCAATCGCCAGCAGGCTCTCCCCTATCCGGGAATGACCGCGCTCCTGCAGGAGATCATCGTCTGTGGCCGCACCCGTGTGGTCATCATCACAGGACGGAACGCACAGGAAGTGATCCCGCTGCTTGCGATTCACCCCACTCTCGAGATCTGGGGATGCCATGGGTTGGAGCGGTTGAGACCGGATGGAACCCGCGAGACACCCCGCGTGGAAGAGCCTGTGATGCACGCACTGGCTGACGCAGATCGTTTTTTAAGGGATCAGGGGCTGCACCACGGGGCTGAGTTCAAGACCGGCGCCGTCGCCCTCCATTGGCGCGGGCTGGACGAAGCGACAGCGGCGGAAATTCGCGGCCGGGTTCTGCTGGGCTGGCTCCCTATTGCTCAAAATACGCCGATGGAACTGCTTGAGTTCGATGGTGGTATTGAAATGCGCATGCCGGGCCGTGATAAGGGGGGTGCAGTCCGCACCATCCTGGATGAAATCGGCCCGGAGGTTCCCGTCGCCTACCTGGGGGATGACTTGACCGACGAGCGGGCTTTCCTTGCTCTTGGTACCCAGGGCCTAAGCGTGCTGGTTCGCCCCGAATGGCGCGAAACTGCGGCTGCCCTGTGGCTCAAGCCGCCAGAAGGTCTACGGGAGTTTCTGACGCGGTGGCTACAAGCGTGTCGTGAGGGGCAACATCGCGCGGGGACAGAATGTTCTGGCCTTAAATGAGTAAGGGTGCGACCAAAGTACCAGCAACGCTCTCGAGCATCCTAAGAGACGTGCCCGGCGAATTGCCTGAGCCGGGCGACCATGTGCGAGCAGAGACTTGAACTGCGTGCTCTCATTCTCTCCAAACGGGTTTGACGTCATGGACGTCGCCTCTGCCTCCCGCCAGCAGGAAGCCTCCACGCCGGGCCCACCATTGCAGCAACAGGTGGGTGGGAAAGTACACGACCAACGGGACCACGATCAGGTATCCGAGCAGGTAAAGCAGGCCGGGCATAGCGTGTTGCTCGTGGAAGAAGGGGCCCCGGGCCCAGTTCACGTCGAACTGCGGACGCCAGAAATAATTGACGGGAACCACCACCCAGGTGGTCAGCGTCTGGTAGAGCCATCCTCGGCGGTCGTAACCCAGGCGCCAGATGGCCCACAGCAGCACGGGAATAGTGATTACGTGAAACAAGCCGAGCAGGCGAATGAATAAAGGCAGGTTCGGATCAAACATGTATTCCGTGCCGCCGACGATGTGCGAGCCCGTGCTGAAAGCCCCGGCCAAGTCGATGGTGTAGAGGGTCTGGAACAGCAGCAGTCCGGTCGCCTGCCAGGAGAAAATCAGAGGGCTCTCCAACCACAGAGCGAGCATGAGGAAGAGGTTCCCCAGATCGCAGAAGAACAGGAAGTTTTGCAGGCCGTATTGCCTCCAGTAAAACGGGACCCAGGCGATCACCCAGACGGTCCAGCCGATCTTGAGCCAGAGCGGCACCCTCATGGGCGCCATTGTAGTCGGACGCGCGTCCAACCGCGGCGCGGTGATGAATCTTGCAATCCCGGCGGACACGCAACAGGCCTGCAACAAGAGGAGTGCACTGCACCAAAAACGGGCGTTGACAACGCCCCACCCGGGGACTATGGTTGTCCGCGTCGACGATCGAAAGGATTGGTTCAAATAAAATTAGCCAGTCCGAAGTAGATTGGGTGATCAGCTTGGCAGGGCAACCTGTTGGGCAGCCAGACCCGAAAAATCCGACTGCTCTGCGAGGACCAGTTGGGGTTTGGAACTGCGAAAGCAGGATCGCATCAAGGGGCTGTGACGGTGCATGCTTCCACGCTGTTGACTCCTTCGCAAGAGTCGGCGGCTAGAGCATAACCAGTGTCACGGCCCTTTTAATTTTTGGCTTCCTCGCTCTCATTCTCAGAAGGCAATTCAATCCTATGCGATCCTCCCGAGCTCGCACGTTACAATTGGAGTACCCTACTGCCCGGGAAAAGGGGCTTCGTCCTACGTGCGAGTAAGGAAACCGGGAACCGGTACTTTGGTCCCGCCTCTCCGCCGGCTCCTGGCGCTTCTGTGGAAGGAGGAGCCATGCCTTATGCAAGTGAATCCGGCGCGTCGAGCAGCTTCCGCAAGGTGCTTCTTCTCGCGTGCCTGTCCTTCTACGGTGCAACGTTACTTGCGCAAAAGAGTCAGGATACAGGGCCACCCAAGTACAACCTTCAAACCGAGATGAAGATGAACGCGACCGTGGAGGAAGTGAAACTGCCTCCAAAGGGAAGCGGGAAGGAAATTGCCCATTTGCTGATTAAGAATGGGACAGAAACTGTGGACGTTTATCTCTGCCCGCAGTCCTTTCTCGGCGACATGGGCGTGAGTTTCAGTAAAGGGGACGAAATCGCTCTGACCGGTTCGAAGGTCAAGCAAGACGGAGCAGATCTTATCCTCGCGCGTGAAGTGGTGAAGGGGACCGACACGCTGCTACTCCGCGACGACAAGGGCCGTCCCGTCTGGAACGCGCACCGCTGAGTGCGATCTCGCAAGCTCGGACTAGCCACACACCTCTGGGTAGGCCAAGTGCGGAAGTCTACGGCTCGTCGCGATAGAGGCTGATTTGCGGCGTCGCACCTTCCTTCAACTTTGCGCGGAACATCCCGGGAGTGTTGAAGCTCCAGGCTAACTGACCGTCGGGCGTGAGCGCGATGACACCTCCGTCACCGTGGATCGCGGGGAGATCCTTTTGCACGACCTCGTCGGCGGCTTCCTGCAAGCTCATGCCCTTGTACTGCACGAGGGCGCAAATGGTGCGCGCCACGGTAAGCCGGATGAAATATTCGCCAGTGCCCGTTGCCGAGACAGCACACGATTGATTCGAGGCGTAGGTTCCCGCGCCGATGATGGGGGAGTCGCCCACTCGGTTCCAGCGCTTGGCCGTGATGCCGCCGGTGGAAGTACCGGCCGCGATGTTGCCACGGCGGTCGAGCGCAACGACGCCGACTGTGCCGTACTTGTGCGTGTCAGGCCTTTCCAAGGCGGCGCTGGGCTTGGCCGGAGGCGCGGGCGCACCCTCGGGGCGCGGAGGAATGGGCGAGCCGTCCTTTTCGAGCTGGCGGACAAGGTCCTGCCAGCGGCGCTCGGTGAAAAAAAAGGCGGGCGGCACCTGTTCGAGGTG
>JBEKWL010000253.1:0-3097 GCA_049513095.1 Terriglobales bacterium | reverse complement strand
CTCTCCTTCGCAAATCGGCCGGAGGATGTTCAGGAGATGCGAGAGCTGATCGGTCCAGCGGCGACGCTTATTTCGAAAATTGAATCCCGCCACGGTATTTTGAATCTTGTGGAGATCGCCCGGTTGTCCGACGCCATCTTAATCGACCGCGGCGACCTGTCACGGCAGGTGGAACTGGAACAGATCCCTGGACAGCAGAAAGATATCATCGGACGCGTAAAGGCCATAGGTCGACCGGTCTACGTTGCTACCAATTTGCTTGAGTCGATGGTCCACTCGGCAGTGCCTACGCTGGCGGAAATCAACGACATTTACAACACGCTGGCCGACGGTGTGGATGGCCTTGTTCTCGCGGCGGAAACAGCCGTGGGCAAGTTTCCCGTCGGATGTGTAGAGATGGTTATCAAGGTTATCGTCGAGTTCGAACGGACCAGGTAGAGGCGGGACTGTTCCAGAATCATGTTCCGGAACCACGTTCCGGAACCATAAGGCATTCGGCGCACTTGCTCCGCACACATGATCCAGTTCTATTCCACCCCCGCAATGGCCGCTTCAACCTCGTCAATGTCCGCCCCCAAGTCACGCCCATCGGAAGCAGCGCCTGCTCCGGGAGAGGCCTTTGAACAGCCTGGCCCCTTCGCGTGGCAGAGCCTTGGATCTTTGGCGATGCCGTCCTTGAGGTCGCGGATGCCGGCCGCTTCAGGGGATCCGACGGCGATGTTTCCTTTCGGAAAGGATCCGCGCCCGCTGATGACCAAGTTCTTATCGAATCTATAGGGGTCAAAGCAGGCTTGCAGGACGGCCTCCGAGCCCAGCGCCTGGTTCTTGGATGCGCAACTCTGCGGAGCTCCGCCCGCCGAGGCGACTGGCGGCCGCCGATCTCCGACGGAAAACACGCTGTTGGTCAGCGTGAAATTCGGCAGTTTCGCTCCGGAGTTCAGAATCGTGAGCAAAACGCCGCTGACAAACGCGGTTACGTGATCAATCTGGATGTCATGCACCGGTGGACGCACGGAGACCAGAATCAGGAAGGCGCCGCTGCCCTTGTAGTCCGTGTCGTGCAGGTCGTCGGCGAAGATATCGTGAATGCTGTAGCGTCCGCCGTCGGCGGCGGCAGCGCCGGTCTTCGCGAGCGCGTTGGCAATCTGCAAGACTCCGGCAACATTTCGAATCCGGTCAAAACGGATGGTGACATCGTTGACGCGGCAAACCGCGCACTCACTGGACTGGTTCTTGGGGGTGATCAGGATGGAATATCCGGTCTGGCTGAAACCGCCCCAGGAGTTCTCGAGCAGATTGGCCTCCAACAAAACGCGCATCGCGTTCTTGAGCTCAAAGTTGTTCTTGATGATGTAAGGCTCCCCCGAAGCAGTTGGCGTGTAGCCGGGTTGGCCCTCCTTCCAGAGCATGGGTCGGAACAAATGATTGCGGCGGATCTCGATGTCGCTTGGAACCTGTGTAGCGGCGCTGCCGCCGAACATTATGTTCTCCCCTGCGGCCTCGATAAAATTGTTGTAAATCTTAAGAGTGGAGATGGGCTCGTCCCCGCTGCCGCCACTGACGCCGGTCGCATCGGTGCATTTTCCGGTGCGCGCGATGCAATTCAAGCCGCTAATGTAGGAGTTGATGACCGCGATCATGTGCGAGCCGTGGACGATTCCAATGCCGTGGCCCACTTCGCTGCCATCGGCGGGGTGGACCCAGTTGCGATCGAGGATCACGTGGTCTGAGTGCTCGGCGGTGACGATTCGGCCGATGTTGGCGTCGGGAGGCGTAGTCCATTCGATTCCAATGAAGCGGACGTGATCTCCCACGATTGCGCCCGAAGCACGCCGCACTACCAGGGTCCCGAGCAGCTTGGCCGGTCCATTGGAGGGCTGCGCAAAGGGCGGACGTCCGGGAAGGCTCGCGACTCCGGCCCATGCTGGAGAGATGCGCGTGCCTTCGGGGGGGAGCTTGGAGTCGGGCGTGTCGGTTCGCACCGTGATGTAGTGCTGGTCGTCGCATTTTTTCGAGGGCAACTCGTTCACATTGAACGAAGATCCGGCGGGCAGCAGCAGCGTGTCTCCGCACTTGGCGCCCTCGATGGCGGCGGAAAGATCGGCATTAGCGGCGACGCGAATCTGTTTCCCCGGCGACGGCGTTCCGTCGAGCGCGGTGTAGTAACAGGCTTTGGGAAGATCAGCGGGGCCGTCCTTGTCGCCAAACTGCGCGACATTGCCCTTACCGCAATAGGCATTTTCACCGATGGGAGGGGCAGCAGCCAGCGCCAACACCGTTGCCCAGACGACAAAAGCGGAAACCAGACAGAAGAAATGAAACCTTTTCAGCGGCAAGCTTCTCACCACGGGAACAGAGCGAAAGGACCGCAACGGGAGCGGAGCCATGTTTCTGTTTCTCCTTTGATCCGCCGCACGCCCCGCGCATGCAGCTGTTAATCACCGCGGAGACTCCTTCCGTCCACAGTGTACCGGCATCAGCGGATGATAGCACGGGGCCGGAGCGACCCGAGATGCTGCCAACTCCAAGGCTTTCATTGACCTGCCTCTTTCACCCGAATAGAATTTGCATCGGCGAGTGACACCGGCGCGCAGATACTGGACATCTGATCCCCGGTTTCGCTCTTTGAGTGACGCCAGCAGCATTGCGAACGCATGAAGGAATTTGCTGGATCAGAATCTGCGGGAGAACTTGCGATCCGCGCACTTGATCTTGGGTGGCGCCGCGCCTCAGCGCGGCGGTACCTGCATTGTGTTGAGCGCGGCTTTAGCCGCTGAGGTCACGCGGCTGGAACAAGAATGAAATTCTATCCCATCGACATCAAATCCGCCGACTGGAAGCGCCTCGATCAGTTCGCCGACCGCACCGTCTTCCAGACGCGCGAGTGGCTGCAATTCGTCGCTGAGTCGCAGAACGCGCTGCCCGTGCTCGCCGAGTTGCGCGAATCGAGCGATGTCCTCGGATACTTTACCGGCCTCACGTTCTCGAAATTCGGCATGAAAGTCCTGGGCAGCTCTTTTCCCGGCTGGACGACTCCTTATATCGGCTTCAATCTCAACCCCGGCGTCCCGCGCCGTGCCGCGCTCGAAGCCCTCGA
>JBEKWL010000252.1:0-3410 GCA_049513095.1 Terriglobales bacterium | reverse complement strand
CGGCACCATTTTTCTCGACGAAATCGGCGACATGCCGCTCACCATGCAAGCCAAGCTGCTGCGCGTGCTGGAAGAAGGCGAGGTGGAGCGCATCGGCGGCGAGCGCGCCATCACCGTGGATGTGCGCGTCGTCGTCGCCACCCACCGCGACCTCGAAGCGCAGGTACGGGACGGAAAATTCCGCCAGGATTTATTTCACCGCGTGTTCGTCTTCCCCCTGCGCCTGCCCCCGCTGCGCGAACGCCGCGAAGACATCCCGGCGCTGATCGAGCACTTTGCCCAGCAGGTATCCGCCACCAACGGATGGAAGCCAATGCGCTTCACCGAAAGCGCGATGGCCGCGCTGCAAGAGCATCCGTGGCCGGGCAATGTCCGCGAACTCAGAAACGCAGTCGAGCGCCTGATGCTGCTGGCAACTTCCGACGAAGTCACTTCCGAAACCGTGGCGCTGGCGCTGCCCGCTTCCGTAGCCGCGTCCGATTCCGCATCGGCCGGCACCGGCCCGCTAGCCGACCGCGTGCGCGCCTTCGAGAAGCAAACCATCCTGGCGGAGTTAAAACGCAATCACCACCAGATCTCGAACACGGCGCGCGCGCTGGGGCTGGAGCGATCGCATCTTTACAAGAAGGCCGAACAGGTGGGGATTGATCTTGAGGCCACGCGGAACGAGGGCGACCGCTGAGAACCCATAAGCCAGCTCCCGCCGACCCACCCCCGGTTCCGTTTGCAATTTCTATCCCACAGAGAGGACAATCGCATCGTGCCCAGCACTAGCTTTTATCAGGAACCGCAAGCTGTCAGCCCCTTCCGTCAGGGTGCGCTCGTGATCGCGACGTTGACCAACCCGCGCGAAAAATTCTGGGGCGCGATTCTCCATCTTTCGGCCGAAGGCCTCAGCATCCGCGGTGTCGATGTCGCGTCTTTCGACGATCTGGCCTCGCAGATCAAGAACGGCGAGCCCTTCACTTCCGGCGTCGTCTTTTTCCCCATGCACCGCGTGGAGCGCATGGAACTCGATCTTCCCGAAGGAAACCTCCTCTCGCTCGCCCAGCGCTTCGCCGAGAAGACCGGGCAGGATCCCGCCCCGCTTTTGGTGAGCGAGTTTCTTGAGAACGCCGGAGGCAAAGCCCGAGGAGAAAAAGAGCGGTGAACTACCGGCAGATCCTGACCGCGCCCAACCAGCTCACGCTGCTGCGGATGATTTTCCTGCCCTTCATCGTCATCAATCTGGTCAAGCACGATTTCAAATGGGCGCTGGCGTTGTTCATTCTCGCCGGAATGAGCGACGGCCTCGATGGCCTGCTCGCCCGCACTCTGCATCAGCAAACCCTGCTCGGCCAGTATCTCGACCCCATCGCCGACAAGCTGCTGATGAGCGGAATGTTTCTTGTGCTCTCGATCGAACGGATGATTCCCTGGAAATATACGGTCGTGGTATTCAGCCGCGACGTCTCCATCCTGTTGATCAGCGGAGTGCTGTTCATGATTGCCGGCCTGCGCGATTTTCGCCCCAGCATCTTTGGCAAAGCCAACACCTTCGCGCAAGTGGCCGCGATTTTCTTCGTGCTGCTGCTGCTCATCGAGCCCGTACGCTGGGTGTGGATTGCGCGCACCACCTTCCTCCGCGCCACCTTTATCTTCACCATCGTCTCCGCCGTGCACTACGCATTGCTGGTGCAGCACCGGCTGCATGCGCACGCGCCGCACCCCGCAATCCAGCAGCCTTAGTCCCCAGCAGCCTGTGGTGAAACTCTGGCGCCAAGAACCAGCGCCTAAAGGCGCATTCATAACATGGCACTTGCGGCACGCCTGAAGGCGTGCCCTGATACGAATCAGACTTTTACCACGGACTGCCAGGGATGCAATGCGGCTCGGCCCGGCTGGTTGGCACCGCAGCTTGGATCCGCACCTTGTTCGGCAGGGGAGCGGACTCTACAGTTGCGGCGGCCCACTTATCCTTCAACTTGAGGAAGGGCTCTTCAAAACAACGGCGCGACAGAAATGCAATGAGAGTTGCAGCCACCGCGCCGACAAGGAAGCGTATAAGTATGAGCGTCAGTGGAGCGTCACCCTGAATTGTGAACCGCGCGAGACGCATCACAACGGGCACCACGAAATGGCCGGTCACTTCAAATACAAGAGTGTGGATAAGGTACAGACCGTAACTGATCTCTCCGAAAAACTGCAGCACAGGACGCCGTACAATCTGCGCCCAGCCGCTCGCCCCGAGCAAAAGCGCTGTGCCCAACATTCCCGTAAACAGTACATTGAACAGCGTCCAGCGCAGGGATGCACCCAAGAGAGTGGTTGGAGGGACGGGCGAAAGAGTGCCAAACCGCGCCCCCAGGGCTATCAGCAAGAGCGATGCTGTAATGCAAAGAGCAGAAAACCATTTCATGGACCGCCGGTCTGAAAGAAAGGTGCGACTCAAGATCGCTAATAGTGAACCGCTCGCCAGCCCATCGGCCACCATCCACGTGTACCAGACTTCCGCCGGGTGTCCGTATGCAAATGCGATGGCCCTCAAAAGAGGGCAGCCGAGAAAGACAGCGAGCGCACAGAACGCCAGCGCCCGCTGGGAAAGATTGCGCACCGCCGCGGGCCAAAGCAAGTAAAACTGCTCTTCCACTGCCAGTGACCATAAGGGCCCGTATTGCATGGCTACACCGAAAAAGTTGGTGACATTCGACAAGTAAATGAGGCTCAACCCGACAAAGCTCCACGAGATTCGACCTTCCACAATACCAATCCGCGGCAGCAGCAAGAGAAGCAGCAGAAGCAGCAAGTAGGCTGGCAGAATTCGCAGCGCTCGTCGAACGTAAAAACTCTTGTAGTACCGCGGCGTTCCCTTGCTCTCCAGGAGTATGCCCGTGATCAGAAAGCCCGAGAGTACAAAGAAAAGGTTCACCCCCAACCAGCCAAACTCGGTAGCAGCGAAAAAGGCGTGCGCGATCCCTGGCAAGCCCGTGGTATCGCATTGCGAAAACCCGTGGTAAAAAACGACGGCGAGAATCGCCACGCCGCGGAGCGTGTCCAATTCGGGCATTTTGCGGCGGAGCAGTTGGTTCGGAATATCGCCCTTCAATGAGGAGTCACTGTCCCGAAATCTAGTAGGCAGAGACGGTATTGTCAATCGCAAGGAAGCAGTGTGACGGCTGATTAACGCCCAGTTCGAATGCACGAGTGCCCGGCCGTAACTATCAGCACACCCCATTTGACCCCGTTTCCAGCGGCATCCTAGAATGAAAAGTTCGTACTCTGCTCGCGAACTCATCCATGGCACTGCGCCTCTATAACACTCTTTCCGGGAAGATCGAAGATTTCCATCCGCTCGACGGCAACCGCGTCCGCATGTATGCCTGCGGACCGACCGTCTATGACTACGGCCACATCGGCAATTTCCGCACATT
>JBEKWL010000251.1:0-7149 GCA_049513095.1 Terriglobales bacterium | reverse complement strand
GTTGGCACGATTCCGGATTTTCAGCCGCAAAGGCCGCTGCCTGGAGCCGGGTCCCGACTCCAGGTATTACAGTCCGAAGGCTACCGAGAGAACGATTACCGACGGCCGGTCCGGCGGCTAACCTTGCCGAAAGATCTCGCATCGCGCACCGGGACTTCGGCGCTGGGTTGGGCCTGGTTGGCCTTACCGCTGCTGGCAGCGTTTGCCATGCTGGTGCAGGGATATCATCCGGGGCTGGAGGATGATGCGTTCTACCTGGCGGCGATCAAGCAGGATCTGAATCCGTCGCTGTTTCCCCATGACGCCGACTTTTTCCGCGTGCAATTTCAGGCGACCGTATTCGATAAGCTGATCGCGTTTTCCCTGCGCTGGACCCACGTGCCCCTGGAATGGGGAATTTTGTTTTGGCAGTGGGCGGTGACCGTTCTGATTTTATGGGGGTGCTGGCGAATCAGCCGGCGGTGTTTCGCGGAAGCGCACGCGCAGTGGGCGGCGGTGGCGCTGGTAGCGGTCCTGCTGACCCTCCCAGTCTCGGGCACAGGGCTCAGTTTGACGGACCAGCACCTGCATCCGCGGGCGTTGGCCACGGCGTTGATTTTGGCGGCGATCGCGGCCGTGCTCGTGCCTAAGAACGTCGCTAAGAACGACAGACGGTTGCTGCTGGCGGGTGCGCTGCTGGCGGCGGCATTTGCCGTGCACGCCATCATGGCCGCGTTCGGCGCGTCGTACTGCTTGTTCCTGCTGTGGAAGCCGGCGGAGCGCACGAAGACGGATCGGACAGAGACAGACGAGCGGCGCACAGCGGTCGGGGCGGCGCTGCTGTGGCCCCTGGGATGGATTTTCGATCCGCCCTCGGATGCGTGGCGGCAGGCGGCGGCCACGCGGTCGTTTTATTTTATTTTGCGCTGGCATTGGTACGAGTGGCTGGGGGTGGTAGCGCCGCTGCTGTTGCTGTGGTGGTTCCGGGCGCTGGCCGAGCGCCGCGGCCAGACGGTTCTGGCTCATGTGGCGGAGCGGCTGGTTTACTTTGGCGTGTTCCAGTTGGCGGTGGCGCTTATCATCTTGCTGCCCGTCCGGCTGGAGCGTTTGCGTCCGCTGGAGCCGATGCGCTTTCTGCATCTTGTGTACTTGTTGTTTGTGTTGCTGGCGGGGGGATTGCTGGGACAGTACGTACTAAAGCGTCATGCACTGCGCTGGCTTCTGCTGTTTGTGCCGCTGAGCGCCGGGATGTTTTATGCGCAGCGGCAGATGTATCCGGCAACCGCGCATCTGGAGTTGCCGGGCTCTTTGTCGCGCCATGAAGCGTCACGCAATAGTTGGGTCGAGGCTTTCCGCTGGATCAGCCAAAACACGCCCAGCCGAAACACGCCCGTGGATGCCCAGTTCGCGCTTGATCCGCGCTACATGGAATTGCCGGGCGAGGACTACCATGGTTTTCGTGCCCTGGCGGAGCGGAGCGTGTTGGCGGACGAACTGAAGGACGCGGGCATGGCAGCGCGAGTGC
Organism: Terriglobales bacterium; assembly: GCA_049513095.1. Lineage (GTDB taxonomy): Bacteria > Acidobacteriota > Terriglobia > Terriglobales > Acidobacteriaceae > Acidiflorens. The sequence continues at coordinate 5,645 of JBEKWL010000251.1, read as the reverse complement.
CGAGGCTCGCGCCACGCTGGCTGCGAGAAGTGGAAGCGCAACGTGGGTGGCGCGATTTTCAACGGCCGGACTTCTTGCGTTTGAAAGCGGAGTTTGGAGTGGACTGGGTAGTTCTAACTGCGCCGGGGGTGGGAGGGTTGCCGTGCCCCTACCGGAATCCGCAGGTGGTGGTTTGCCGGGTGGAGTAACGGGTGGGGCGGAATTCATTTGGAATGAGTGAAACGCGGGAAGCGGAAAAAGGCGGAGTGCGCGCGTCTGCGTCGCTGAGAATAGGCCCGATGGTGGCAACGGCGCTCGCGGTGCGGCTGGCGGTCATTCCGTTTCTCTATCACGACTGGCTGGATCCGTTCGTGCTGGAGCACTGGGCGTTCGGGCGGGTGGCGCGCTCGCTGGTCGCCGGGCACGGGTTCGGAAATGTGTTTGCCGACACGGGACCGACGGCGGTGCTGTCGCCGGTGTACGCGTATTTGCTGGCAGGAGTGTTCCGGCTGTTGGGGACGTACACGCCGGCGTCCATTGTGGCGGCGCTTGCGATAAACAGCGTGTTTTCCGCGCTCACGTGTATTCCCGTATTTTTTCTGGCGCGCCGCTGCTTTGACGGGCGTGTGGCGAAGTGGGCAGGGTGGGGTTGGGCGTTTTCGCCGTATGGGATTTACTACGGCGCGGACTGGGCCTGGTCTACTTGTCTCGTCACCCTGCTGCTCTGTTGCCTTTTCCTCATTGCTTTGGAGCTTGAGGATTCCGGCCGGCTTCTCCCCTGGATTGGCTTCGGTCTGCTCTCTGGCTTGGCCGCGCTGACCGAACCCGTTGTCCTTTCCGTATTGCCGTTTCTGGGAGCATGGACCTGCTACCAGCGGTATCGGCAGCATCGCCCCTGGAAGATGCCCGGCTTCGCCGCGACTCTGGCTTTGCTTGCCGTCCTCTCGCCTTGGGTTGGCCGCAACTACGAGATTTTTCGTAAGGTCATTCCTGTCCGGAGCGGTTTTGGGCTGGAGATGTATATCGGCAACAACGGTTATTCCACGCGCTGGGTGAATAGTGCCCTGCACCCGAATCACAATGACGCCGAACTGGCGGAATACGAGAAAGTCGGGGAGATCTTCTACATGGAGCACAAGCGCCAGCAGGCAGTCGATTACATCCGCGCCCACCCCGGCTGGTACGCGTGGATGGTCTTGCGCCGGGCGTTGTATCTATGGACTGGTTATTGGAGCTTCTCGCCCGTCTACCTCGCACAGGAACCCCTGGACCCGCCCAATATTTTTCTGGCCACGACGATGACGGTGCTGGCGCTGGCCGGGCTGCGCCGACTGTATCGGGCAAACGCGTATCGGGCAAACGCGGGGCGGGCGAATGCGCGACTCGGGGCGCGATTTGCCATCGTGTTTGTTTTCTTTCCGCTGGTTTATTATTTTTCGCACCCGGAGACGTACTATCTCAGGCCTCTAGATCCGCTGATTGTGGTCCTGGCGGCGTATTTCGTGACCGAGCGATTCGGGGGGGAAGATCCAGCGTCACGCAGCGGAAGGCGTTTTAGCGTCTTCAGGCGTCTTAGCATCTTAAAGAATACTGGACATTGAACCTTCTGGGCACCAAGCTGGTGGATGTGACCAACCCCGCGCTGGACAATGGTCGCCTGAACAACGGGCCGCGCAAGCCCGAGCTGGCGATCAGCGAGAGCCTGCGCTTCGCCTACGACACCTTCCTCAGCAACAAGGTGCGGTTTCTGCTGACCGCGCTGGGCATGATGATTGGGACGGCCTCGCTGGTTCTGGTGGTCACGATTGGGCTTACCGGCAAACAATACATCCTGGACCAGATTCAGGGCATTGGCTCCAACCTGGTTTATGCCAGCTACTCCGGCGCAGGGCAGCGCATCACGGCGGTGGCGCTCGATGAATTGACCGTGGATGACCTTACGGCGGTACGGGGCCAGGTGTCGTCGGTGGTGGCCGCATCGCCGTTTGTGCGGCTCAATGACCGCATCAGCGTGCCCAACGGTAAAGAGCAGGACATTTCGATTCTTGGGGTGTTCCCGGAATACCGTCAGGTGCGGAACCTGGTGTTGCTGGCGGGCCGGTTCTTTGACGCGGAGGACGAGCAGGGGCGCGACAAGGTCGGTGTGATCACCGAGAAACTGGCGGTGAAGCTGTTCCGGACGCCCGAGAGCGCGGTGGGTCAGGTGATCAAGCTGAGCGGTCTGCCCTTTACGGTGATCGGGGTGTTCAAAGAGCGGGTGGAGACGTTTGGGCAGTCCGAAGTGGAGGACAACACGATGGCGATCCCGTATTCGGTGAGCCGGTTTTTTCTGCCATCCAATGCGGTGCGCCAGATTTATTTCACGGTGGCGAGCCCGGATGAAGTGAACGCAGCGACGGCTCAAATCAAGTGGGTGCTGCAGTCGCGGCACCGGCCGGAGTCGGTCTACAACGTAGAGAACCTGACGCCGCTCGTGAACCTGGCGGAAAAGACCGCGAACATTCTGACGGTGGTGCTGCTGCTGATTGCGGCGGTGGTATTACTGGTCAGCGGCATCGGCATCATGAACATCATGCTGGCTACGGTCAGCGCCCGCATTCGCGAGATCGGAATCCGCAGAGCGTTCGGCGCCACCAAACGCGAGATTCAGTTCCAGTTCCTCTCCGAGGCCGTCCTCATCGCCCTTGTCGGCGGAGTCCTCGGCATCATCATCGGCCTCGCCATCCCCTTCTCCGTCCGCTTCTTCACCGCCTATCGCATCCCCATTTCCGGTCTCTCCGCCATCATTGCCATCGGCGTCTCGTCGCTGGTCGGCATCCTGTTCGGCACCCTTCCCGCCATCCGCGCCGCCCAACTGGATCCCGTCGAGAGCCTGCGCTACGAATAGGTGGACCCCAGTCCGCCGTGCAACTTCCCGGAATCGCCAGGGACAGCCGCCCTCGGCTGTCCAGGCGAGCGAAGCTCGTCAGCCGGCCGACTCTGCTTGGTTAAGAATCAAGTCAGTAACAAGTGGGAAGAAGACGTAAATTAGCGAGGCGCGAGCCGGGAAATATGCTTCCGCGGTTGGTCTTCGAGTTAGCAGCCAGTGAAACATCGTCAACTGGAATAAAATCAAAAGGAAGCGATTGCAACGCTTCGCGACCCGGTGATGGTATTGAACGCAACCAGCAAACGCAGCCGCGCCGTGGTCCTGCTCAGTGGCGGCATGGATTCCTGCGTGTGTGCGGCGCTCGCGGCCCGCGACCACCAGGCCGCCGCCGTCCACGTCAGCTACGGGCAGCGCACCGAACAGCGCGAACGGAGTTCCTTCGAAAGCATCTGCGACCGGCTCGAAATTCGCGACCGTCTGCTCGTACGCAATGCAGCTCTTGGCGCTATCGGCGGATCCGCCCTCACCGATCCGAGCATTGCCGTTCCCGAAGCGCACGCCATCGGCGCCGGCGTGCCCGTCACCTATGTCCCTTTCCGCAACGCCCATTTTCTCGCCGTTGCCGTCAGTTGGGCGGAAGTGCTGGGAGCCGAAAAAATCTATATCGGAGCGGTTGAGCCGGACAGTTCCGGCTATCCCGATTGCCGGCCGGAGTACTATCGGGCGTTCAACGAAGTCGTGAAGGCGGGCACAAAAGACGGAACAATCCGGGTGGTGACACCGCTGATTGCCATGCACAAAGCCGAGATTGTGACGCTGGGCCTTGAACTGAGGGCCCCATTCGATTTAACGTGGTCATGCTATCAGCGCGAAGATCGCGCCTGCGGAGTCTGCGACAGCTGTGTGCTTCGCATGCGCGCGTTTCGTGAAGCGGGCGCGGAAGATCCCATTCCGTACGCGGAACCCGCCGCCCGATTGAGTTAGAACCGCTTTCATCAACGGTCTTAAGTTCAGATGCAATGCCGGGAGGCCAAATCATGAAGAAATATTTCATCCTGCCCCTGCTGCTCGTTCTCGCCGCGGGGTCGTCCGTTCCACTCTCGTTCGCGCAAAGCATGGGCACCGTGAAGGGAATCTGCAAAGACCTCGAAGGGAAACCGATCGCCCAGGCCGAAGTGGCGTGGATTGGGGTCGAAACCGGCCACAAGTACACCCTCAAAACCAACAACAAGGGCGAGTATTACTCGCTCGGCATCGTCAGCGGCAAGTACAGCGTCAAGCTCATCAAGGATGGCAAGGAACTCTACCACTTCGACGGCGTCATGAAGGGGCTGGACGAAACAGTACTGGATTTCGACCTGAAGAAAGAAATGGCGGCCGTTGCCCAAGGCCAGGGAATGAAACCTGAAGAAGCCGCGAAGGTGAAGGAGGCCGCCGCCAAAGCCGAAAGCGAAAGGAAAACCATCGGCACGCTCAACGAAAAACTCAATGCCGCCAAGACAGCTTCCGATGCCGGCGACTTCGAGACCGCGATCGCCACCCTGACTGAAGCCACCCAGACCGACAGTACCCGCGATCTGATCTGGTTCAAACTCGCCGACGCCTACCGCATGTCGGGACCCAAGCAGACCGATCCCGCAGAAAAACAGAAGCGCTACGAGATGGCCGCAGCCGATTACCAGAAGGCAATTGAAATACGCAGCGCCTCGGAAACGGGACAAAAAGATCCCGACAATAATAAGAATATGGCCGCCTACTATAACAATCTTGCGGAAGTTTATTCGAAGTCCAACAAGATCGATGATGCCGTGGCCAGCTATAGCAAAGCGGTCGAACTCGATCCGGCGCACGCCGCCACGTACCTGTTCAACGAGGGTGCTGTTCTCACCAATGCGGGCAAAGTGGATGATGCCATTGCGGCTTTCGATAAAGTGATTGCCGCCGATCCGGCCAAAGCCGAAGCTTACTACTGGAAGGGCGTCAACTTGATCGGCAAAGCTACGCTCAAGGGCGATAAGATGGTCGCGCCCGAAGGTACAGCCGAGGCCTTCAAGAAATATCTTGAGCTCGCGCCTGACGGTAAGCTCGCTCAGCCAGCCAAGGACATGCTGGCCAGCATCGGCGCAACCATCGAAACCGGCTTCGGAACCAAGAAAAAACCGGCGAAATAGCATAAACCCAGTTGCCAGTTGCCAGTTCTCAGAAAAACCCGGCGTTTGCTGTCGCCTGCTATCGAGATTTCGCTTCAATTGGCGCGGTTTTACTGGGAACTGGCAACTGGCAACTGTTTTCAGTTACCGAGGTCTATGACCTACTTGTCCTTCGCTCTTCCCCACATCCGCGCTACATTCATTACATAGGTTCCCCGGCCACGTTTCTCCCCTGTGGTGTCAATGCTGATGACGGGAGTGCATGAAATGGCTGCTCCGGGGAATTCCCCGATTGCGATTGCGTTCGAGGGCATTAGCGAAACGGGCTCGATCCCGACGCCGGTTCTGCTGGCCGGCATGTTGCGCGCGTCGGAGAAGGTTAGCGATCTGATTTTTTCGCCGGGGCGTCCGCCCCAGGTCGAGATTTACGGGCAACTAACGGCGGTCGAAATCCCCGGCAGCGGCACCCTTTCGGCGGATGACACGCGCCGCATCGCGGCCGATCTGATCGGCAACAATAAGCAGGCCATCAATACGCTTCGCGAGCAGGGTTCCTGCGACGTTTCCTACGGATTGCCGGGAATGGCGCGGTTCCGCGTCAACGTCTTTATCCAGCGCGGAAGTTGCGCGATTGTGATGCGCGTCAT
>JBEKWL010000250.1:0-10627 GCA_049513095.1 Terriglobales bacterium | reverse complement strand
GGGTGATAATCGCATCCTATAATGATCATCGTTCGGCTCCTTTCTCCCGGGCCTTGGTTGGTTGGTACCACCAAAGTCTATCCGGGCGTGGGAGCCGACATTGTTATGGAATCAATTACACTCACAACCCCGGAATCGCTCGCCACTGGGCGGTTGGTCGCCAAACAGGAAGTGCTCTGGATTTTCAGACAGGACTGTGAACCAGACGCCTTTCAGCGGCGTTTCCACTCCACGAAATCATGAACCCATGATGCTCTTAGCGCGACGACAAGACCGTTCTGGCTGGGGGATACCAGCCACTCGCCGTGTTCAACTCTCAGACAGGACTGTGAACTAGACACCCTTCAGCGGCGTTTTCCACGCCACGGATCAGGGGATCAGGGGATCATGATGTGTTTTTAGCGCGACGGCAAGACCGCGCTTTCCCGCTGTGTAGTCAGGCAGGACAAACATTCTGCTTTCAGCACTTCGTTACAAGCACAAATTTCAGGCTGTAGATTTCAGGCAGGACTGTCGCCCAGACACCTTAGCATGGTTGAATCCCCCTCCCGGCACCACCGCTTGCAAAGTATTGATCCTAAATACCATAACAACCTGCCTGCTAGGTTTGACCGTCATTTTGCCGTTTGCCTAAGGCATTAATTTCGGGCATGGTCAACCGCAGAGCTTGTTAGCATTTGCAGCAACGGCGATCCTACTCATTAGTGGGCGAGCAAACCGGCTCGATAGTTATCGATTGCGGGTCGGGGAAAAAATGACGTTGAAAGTAGAGGGACACATTAACCAGCGCGACCATCACAGGTACTTCTACCAAGGGCCCGATGACCGCCGCGAATGCGGCTCCGGAATTGATGCCAAATACCGACACCGCGACTGCGATCGCCAGTTCAAAATTATTGGAAGCGGCCGTAAATGCCAGGGTTGTGGTCTTGGAATAGTCCGCGCCCAACTTCTTGCCCATGTAAAAGGACACCAAAAACATCAACACGAAGTAAATCAGTAGCGGCACGGCGATGCGCAGGACGTCCAAGGGGAGGCGAACTATGTACCCACCTTTAAGGGAGAACATCACCACAATCGTGAACAGCAGGGCAATCAGGGTCAGCGGGCTTACGCGCGGAACGAAGTTCCGGTTGTACCAATCGTGCCCTTTGGCACGAACCAATGCAGTGCGAGTCAGAAATCCGGCGAGAAACGGAATCCCCAGATAAATAACGACGCTCTTTGCAATCTCTGCGATAGACACGTTGACGATGGCACTGCGAAGGCCGAGCTTGGCGGGAAGGACGGTAATGAAGACCCAGGCGTAGAGCGAGTAGAAAAAGACCTGGAAAAGAGAATTGAAGGCCACCAAGCCAGCCGCATATTCCGTATCTCCTCGGGCCAGTTCATTCCAAACGATGACCATGGCGATACAGCGTGCGAGGCCGATCATGATCAGCCCAGCCATGTATTCCGGATATCCGCGCAGGAATACGATGGCTAGAACAAACATCAGAATGGGCCCTACAACCCAGTTCTGCACGAGTGAAAGGCCGAGCACCCGCTTGTTGCGAAAGACCTCATGCAGTTCCTCATATCGCACCTTGGTGAAAGGTGGATACATCATCAAAATCAATCCCGCTGCAATCGGGATGGAGGTTGTACCGATGTTGAAGCGGTTCAGGAACGGTACGACTCCCGGCACAAGCCAGCCCAGCACAACGCCCGCGACCATGGCGGCGAAGATCCACGCGGTCAGATAGCGGTCCAGAAAACTGAGGCGACTGGTTGCCTTCATTTGTGATCCCTGGGCTGCGGTAAGGTGAGTGCAGTCTTTCTGTCGAAGTAACGCGCTATTCGTGGTTGACGGGTGTCATCGTCTGGCCGATGCTGTCGAGTTCCCTCTTGAGTCCAAGGCTGTCGAGAGTCTTCAGTGGGAGGCAGAGAAATAGACTGATTCTGCGATCCAGGATAAAAAACGCCTCGCGAAACGCCCGTTCCACCTCTGCTTCGCTCCCGTGAACCGCCGCTGGGTCTGGAACACCCCACTGGGCGGTCATCGGCTGTCCGGGCCAGATTGGGCAGACCTCTTTCGCCGCGTTGTCGCAAACCGTGAAGACGAAGTCGAGCTTGGGAGAGCCGGGCAGAGAGAATTCATCCCAAGCCTTGCTGCGCAGACGATGGGTCGGTATATGCGCCATTTCGAGCTGTCTCAAGGCTTCCGGTCGAACTTTTCCCGACGGGTGACTTCCGGCGCTGTGGCCCGTGAAATTAGGCCTGCCTTTGAAGTTTAGAACTGCCTCGGCCATGATGGAGCGCGCCGAATTGCCGGTGCACAGGAACAAAACGTTGTAGCGTCCTTGCATACTTGTTCTCTCCTAAAATGCTTCGATATTCATCATCTCCGGGCGCCGCTGTTCGCGGTGTCCAATGCCGTCAGCGAATGGACGCTTTGTTGGCAGTCCCTTGATGCGACTATTAGGAATCTTTCTGCGCCAAGATCACCTCAGAAGGGACAAGCATTTGCTGGTAGTATTCCCTAACCTTAACCGTGAACCCGTGCTGTTCCAGCCTATCCGCCAGTCGTACCCCGCGACATCCGCCCATAGCCCTAGGCCATAGCTTGTATATGAAGTCGTACAGCCTGCTACCCAACGTTACGCCCTCTGTCATGTTGACCAGTATCAGCCTGCCGCCTATTTTCAGTGCCCTCCTGAACTCGGCCAGAACTTTGTCCATATCCTCATAGGGGATGAGATCGAACATGTAGTTATTGACCAATACATCGACCGATTCCGTTTGTGACGGAAGGTCAAATGCAGTGCCGATATTGAGGGAGTAATTCGCTCCGGATAGTTCTCGCAATCGCCTTTTCGCCTTTTCCAGCATCCCACTAGAGAGGTCGATCCCGACGTTGCACCCGTTGGGATTCCTTTTTACGATTTCGTAAAACGCGAGGCCCGTACCGACAGCCACTTCCAGAATACTTTGGCCACCTTCTATTGCTGCGAGATCGATTGCCCGGTCTCGGGCACGTGACTCCGTCAGCTTTCCCCAAATGTCATACAAGGGTGCCAGTTTGTCATAGACATTGCCGATTTCTTCTTGGGAAACTCTTGCGTCAAGTGTGTCCTCGAACAGATGGCTCGCGTTACTGCAACAAGAAACACCGCAGCAGGACAACGATGGCTTCATGGTGACTCTCCTTTTCGTGGAACTCTGGCGTATGCGTCGATTGCCCTGGACACAACTAGCCGTGGTCGGCCTAACACGCGGGCTTGACGGCCCGAACGAAGGCACTCATGAACTTGCCCTCCACCTGTGCTGCAATCGCGTCGACATCGACGCCTGCCGCCGAAAGAAACTCACGTGCATCTTCAACGCGATAGACCCGTGTCGGTTCGATCTCAATTCGTTCGAAACCTGCCGCGGAGAGTTTGCTGCGATATTCGTTGTCTCCGAGCGCCCCCGCCACACAGCCGACCCACAGAAGCACGCTTTGGCGGATTTCTGGTGCAATTTCGCCTCGGGTCACAACATCGGAGACCGCGAAGCGGCCGCCCGGCTTCAGCACGCGAAAGGCTTCTCGCAACACACGATCTTTGTCAGCAGAAAGGTTGATCACACAATTCGAAATAATCACGTCGACCGAGTTGTCCGGCAGAGGGATGTGCTCGATCTCGCCCTTCAAGAACTCGACATTCTCTGCGCCCGCTTTGCGCTTGTTCTCATTGGCGAGCGCGAGCATCTCGTTCGTCATGTCGAGCCCGTACGCCTTGCCGGTGGGGCCAACCCGCCGAGCTGAAAGCAGGACATCGACCCCGCCGCCCGAGCCGAGATCGAGAACTACTTCTCCTGGATTCAATTTCGCCAATGCAGTTGGATTCCCGCACCCTAACGAAGCGAGCATCGCCTCCTCAGGAACTTGCCCCGCCTGGGAGGAGTCGTACAGATTGGAGGTTATCGGGTCGCAACCCAAAGCGCTGGCTGCAGTGGCCCCGCAGCAGGAACTGCCGCCACTTTTCACGCGCAAAGCCGCTTGGCCATACTTTTCTTTAACTACTTCCTTGATGTCGGTGGTGCTCATGATGCGTTCTCCTATTTACAAAGCTGGACGATATCTCGGGGTTTGACTGCCTTATTTCTAGTGCAGCATTCGGCGTAGAGGAATTGCAACAGCTCTTGGAGCGCTTCCGTGTTGGCTGTGTACCGCAAAAAGGTGCTTTCGCGGCGCACGTTCACAAGTTCCTCGTTCTTTAGTTTTTCCAGGTGGTGTGAAAGCGTGGAGTTAGGAATGTCCAGTTCGGACTGGATATCGCCCACGACCAATCCGTCGGGATGCGCGGATAGCAGCAATCGCATAATTCGAAGGCGCGGTTCAGTGCCCATCGCAGAAAGCATGTCGGCGTACTTGGCGACATTCTCTCCAGTCTTCTTGCTTGAAGCGATTGACATATTTCGATACTTGCAGAACTATGGGTTCGTGTCAAGCCGAATTCGGGATGCTGTGCCCAGCCGCTCGGACGCGATCTTCGGGTTTGCGATGTCAGCGGAATGGTTTGATAATGGCCTGACCGTCAGGCACCTAGCCAATGAAGAAGCTTCCGCGAAAGGCCCGCAGCCGTGCGGGAAAGCCGGATCGGGTTTCAGCCCACCGGATGGCGGCCCAGGAAGACCGGCGCCGGCCTCGTTTCTCCCGGGAGCTTTCCGTGCTTTATGAGGACGATGCCGTGGTCGTCATCGACAAACCGGCCGGACTTCTGGCAGTGCCGATTAAGGGCTCCGATACTCCCTCCGCTTTGTCTCTGCTTGACGCAAGACTCAAGCTAAAGAGACAGCGAGCGTTGATCGTGCATCGCATCGATCGGTTTGCCTCCGGGGCTCTGCTGTTTGCGAAAACCGGTCCGGATCGAAATGCACTGGTGCGGCAGTTTCTCGAACATACTCCCGCAAGGCAGTATCTCGCGGTACTGCGCGGCCGTCTCGGCGTTGAGGCAGGGACGCTCGTGCACTATTTTCGACGGGAAGGAATGTTTCAACAGTTGCGCACGGCGAGAGACCCGCAGGCGGCTCGTGCCGAACTTCGATATTCCGTCGAACGCGTGTTCGCGGATGCTTCGCTAGTCCGGGTCGAGTTGGTTACAGGATTGCAGAATCAGATCCGGGCGCAATTTTCGGCGATGGGCCACCCGGTTATCGGCGATAGAAAATACCACCGGGCGGAATCGTCGGAGCAACTCATTGATCGCGTTGCTCTCCATGCCGCGCATCTTCGGTTTGTCCATCCGCGCTCGTCAGAGAGCGTCTCGATTGACTGCAAACTGCCCCCCGATTTTCAGCATTTGGTTCGAGAATTGTCGCGATCAAGCCGTGGGCGCCGGTGAGTCCGGGATCCGTCTGGCGATCGAGACGCGGATTGCCCGCACGAGTGGCGGGCAATGTACAGGACGGCACTTCGCAAGCACAGCCGGAACGACGGCCGTGACCCCCTGGAGCAGTTTCCAGCGCCTTTCCGGAGGCTGTGAGCGGCCCGCCAGAATCAGAGCCGCCCAAAACAGGTTTCAGTTATTTCGCTGCATCGATTCGATGTGCTTATTCAAGTTGTTGATGCGCAACTGTACTTCGGAGGAGTGTCCCTGGCTCATATGCCAGAACAGCTCGCCCCAAACCGGCATGTCCTTCGAACCGTGTGCCGGCAAGCGTACATCACCCGCTATCGCACTTCTAACGCGATCGGATGGATAACTGTTGTCGTTCTTTCTGGCAAGAATCGTGAGATCCGGTGGTGGGACTTTTAGCGCCTCAGCAGCCGGACCGTTTCCCTTGCCATCGTTGCCGTGACAGACGGCGCAATATGCGGTGTACATCTCTTGGCCCGACGCGGGCGATGTCGGCTTCACCGGCGCATACTTGATCTCTCTTTGCGGAGATTCACCAAATGCGGCAAGACAAACGAAGAGAACAACGAGTGAAAAGACTTTGCGAATGAACATCGCTCCCTCCTTCCCCCGCGCCTAACGAGACACGGTACTTAGGTTTTCAACTGGGAGTTTTGTGAAGGATCCCCATCCCTCTATATTTATTATCCACCTTTTTGCGGGTGTTGAGCGCAAATTGATAACTGCGCATAACTTATTCATGTAAAAAGGGTTGGCCGGTGAAAAATTCGCTTTCCTTTAGGAACAGCCAAAACTGGGGGATATGGGTCGTCCGGACCCGATTTTGTTTCTGCGGATTTCGCGGGAAGGAGTTTTCGACCAGCCACGGGTCTCGACAATTACCCGAACAAAAAAGAGAGAGCTCGCTCCGTCGGTGTCCCCCGGGCAGACTTGCTACAACTTCGGCAGCTTGGAATCGAGTTCCTCCACCACCTCCCCATAGAGAACGACACTCCGCGCGGAATGGGCTTCCGACGACGGCACCAGCGAAAGGTTTTTCGACTATGTCCCGAAGAAGGCGATCAAGAATTGATTTGCCACTGTGGGGCTACGGGCTGGGTTCTCCACTTTTCTCCGGGCGGGAAGAAACGCGCGATTCGACTCCCTGGCGCTAACTCCTTCCATTTCGGCTTCGACAATGAACTCGTCGCGCCGGATTGCGGCTGGATCGCTTTAAACGGGACGATCCGGGTAGATCGCTTTCGGAAAGCGAAAATGGATTAGCAGCGCACAAAAAAGGAGAACAAAAATTGCAAGGATGCTGCCTTCAGGTCCTGCCGAACCTCCCGTGAGCCATTTCGGCCCGCGAACAGAGGTGTTCAGGAATCGGCCGACGCCGAGCAGGCCACTGTCGGGCGTGCCATAGAAAAAAGTCTCTGCCCAGTCCCAGGCTGCATGAAATCCGACGGCGAACCAGAGATTACCCGTGCGTCGAATGGTCAAGCAAAAAAGTAAGCCGGTCGCAACCACCTGCAGAATGCCAAGCGCGTTTTCTCCGTGATTGGCTAGATGGGCAGCGCCGAACACGACTGAGAGAAACAGCGCCGCCGGCCAGAAGCGCAAGCGCCGGGACAAAGAGAAGAGCCAATAGCCGCGAAAAGCAAACTCTTCGCACAACGACACGGCAAGAAATGTAGCACCCCAGGCAAGAGCCCACCGAAAAAACGCGGCTCTGGTGAGCGCCACAGAGTCAATTCGAAAGTGGCCCGAAACACGCAGGACCAGCAGGATAGCGGAAAGCATCGCGAAGCCCCAGGCAGAACCTTCCCAAAATCTTCGTCCGAATGCCTGGCGGGGAGGAATGCCGTAATCGTCCAGGGGGCGTTTCTCCATGCGGGACGCGATCCAAGTCGCCAGAAAGACAAAAAATGCCATGATGGCTTTGGTCGGCAATTCGCTCTGGACGGTGAAGACGGAACCACCCCAGCCGGTCGGGAGATGCAGCGCGAATACGAGAGCCGCCGGAAGAAGGAATCCGATTCCCACCCAGATGAGCAGGCGGATACGATCGCTGCGTCCCCGGGACTGAGATTGCCCTGTGCGTGTCGCGTTCAGCCGATTCGAGCCATCGGCGGGTGCTTGCTCGTTTTGCAATTCCTTGGTGGGCCCGGGGCCGGATTCGTCAGGCAAGCGCATGTCTCCTGTCGGGAGACAAGAGTATGACAGTCGAACCTGCAGCGCGCCAGCATGATCGCCCGCGATGGTGAATTTTCGCGGGTTGATCTAGCGAGGAGTCCCGTCGCTGGAAGACTCGCTAAGTGAGCAGTTGATGCACTAATCGGCAAGCGAAAGTCTGACTCCCTGGAGTCTCGTTGTAAGAAGTTCGAAGGTCCATCTAGAGGTTGCCGGTTGGGGACGAATGACGAGCAATGCTGAAGTCATCGGCCAGCTTCCCGTTTGCCGACAACTACACCCGTAACCTTGTCCGACGCTTACCAGAACCTTATTTCGGCTCTTTTCTCGGCGGATCGGAAGGCGCGATCTGAATCTGAATGGCGTGAATGTTGTCGGACTTTGTGGTGTCCACCGAGATTACTCCAAAACTGCCGTTCGCGTCGCGCGCTTGAATGGTACGCGTGGCCTGCGCTCCGGAAGCGCCTGGGTGCACGGTATCGATGGTGACGGTGGTCACTCGCAGACCGGAGCCGGGGTCGCCGGGGTTAGCTTGCTCCACTTGCTGTTCGGTGACTTGCTGACCACTCGAACTCGTCTGCTGGGCGGTGGTTGCGCGCTCAACCAGGTGCAGGCTGCCGTCCCCAACCGCCCCTGGGACACTGATGGAATAGGTTTCCACTGTGTTGCGCGTTTCTGCAGCAGCAATCTCCGCCTTGCTCACGGTACGAGACACTTCGCCTAGCTTGCCTTCAGAGTCGGGGAGGGATACTTGGTCCTCGGTGCTGCGGTTCTCACCTTCTTGCCTAGTGGTAGTTCGCCGTATTTCGCCCACTTGCCAATTGCCGGCGCCATCGGGGAGCAGCGTAGTTTTTTGAGATTCAACCGTGCCGTTCGCGCCTTGTTCGCGGCGCTCTTGCACCTTCACAGCTGGAACCAGACCACCGTTGACGCTCGGGAGCATCACGGTAGTTTTGGTCTCCTCCACATTCGGACCTGTCTTTTTTGTCTCCTCAATTTGGCGCTGAACCACCTGAAGATTGCCGTTGACATCGGGACTCGAAGTCGAACGTACTCCGTTGGAGTCACCTCCGGCCAGAATGTGCTTTTCCTCTTCTATTACCTGCACGAGTGTTTTCACTCCATCGGCATCGCGACCGAACGTGCGCGTGATGGTTCGGACGGTGGCATCGTCCACTTGCACCGTTTCCTTTTCGATGTCCTGGTAAGGTTCGAAAAGTCCGTCGGACCCGCGGCGCTGGACCGATTGCTTGTCCAGGGTGCGATTGCCGCTCTGGGTGTGGCTTTCGACGGTGCGTATGGGATCAGCATTTTCGCTGTGCGAGTCGGTTGTGGCTGTCCAGGACTTGTTCGCGTGGTCTGTTTGGGAATCGGATGTTTGCGCCCAAAGCGCCAAGCTAGAACAAAAATATGCCCCGATCGCGAGCAGTATGAGCGGGCCCAAGCGCACAGCACGGGAGGGGCGAAAGCGAACGTTGCTACATAGACGGGCGGCGGTGGCTGATCGCCCGTGTTCATGGCGTTCTTCATGCCGTGCAGAAATATCTGTGGTCGGCACGTCCATTATTCTCTCCCTGCGGACATTCGAGGCCCAGCGAAACAGCATAAGCGTGTCAGAAGAAGACTCCAGATAGTATCCGTATGGCAGAGTATTTCCTGCGGGCACGGCGACGTGATGACTATCTCAAACAGCTTGATGTCTGTTCCAGGTGACTACCGCAAGCTCGTACCGGCTCTTCGACCCTACTTCCACCAGATAACGGGAGTCGTGCGGGCGGCATCGTGGAGACGGAATGTCCGCAAGCGGATATTCCATGACTCTCTGTCCCCTATCCAGGCAGTTGGCACAGAGAATGTTTCGTTCCAGAAGCCAGTAAGCTTTGGCTTGTGGCCTGTGGCTCCGAGCAATTGCCTGGGCAACCTGCTCCGCGCTGTTCAGCCACACGGTCAGTTCCTCGGTTCCGTCCCCTCGGACAATTCTTACCTGATATTCACTACCGTGGTTGTGCGCCATGTGTTTTCTCCCTAGCGCTCCCCCAGCGTTGTGCTGTGTTCATCTTCGAGAGCTCCAGCCAGCAGTATTCTGGCAGAATCGTGATCGCGA
Organism: Terriglobales bacterium; assembly: GCA_049513095.1. Classification (GTDB taxonomy): domain Bacteria; phylum Acidobacteriota; class Terriglobia; order Terriglobales; family Acidobacteriaceae; genus Acidiflorens. The sequence continues at coordinate 970 of JBEKWL010000250.1, read as the reverse complement.
AAAATGTTCACTTTTGCACACCCGCTGATCATGTAGCCGATGAAAGAGCCCACGATCAGGTATTCACCGGTGCCAGCACCGTCAGCTTGCGCCCCGGCTGGCGCAATGGCGCGGCGCTTGTTCCGGGACATCAGCGACGTCTCGAACGAGGAGCGCCAGGACCCCGCCGAATCTCAAAACGCGCGATGACAGTTCGCCATGGGTCAGAGCCCTCGACCTTATATCGACATCCGTTACCCAGTGAGCGCACAATGGCTGGCGGAAAGTGGGTGTGCTAATCGCTAGGCGCTGAATTTGGGGGATGGATGCGAATGAACGGCAAAGATCGAGATCGTGAATTGGGTATGGGGCACGAGATCACCCGTCGCGATTTCCTGAATGGGATAAGCATCGCCGTTGGAACGTCCCTCGTTGCCGCAAATTTCACCTGGCTGGAAGCCTTCGGCGTGCCACAAACCGCGTTCGCTCCGGAAAAGGATCCCGTTTATTACCCGCCTGCTAAGACTGGCCTTCGCGGCAGTCACGATGGTTCTTGGGAAGTTGCGCATGACTTGCGCGATGGCAAGGACAAGGACTGGGCTGAGTCCGTGGATGAGGGCGAGTCGTACGATCTGGTCGTTGTCGGCGCTGGCATCAGCGGTCTGGCCGCGGCCTACTTCTACCGCAAGTTTGTTGGGAAACAAGCCAAGATTCTAGTCCTCGACAATCACGATGATTTCGGCGGGCACGCCACGCGCAATGAATTCCAGGCAGGAAAACGATTGCTGCTCGGATACGGTGGGACCCAGTCCATCGAGGCGCCGGGCAATTACAGCAAGGAAGCGATTGGGCTTTTGCAAGAACTGGGCATCGACGTGCGGCGCTTCTTCAAGTACTACGACCAAAAATTGTTTGACTCGATGCATCTGAAAGAAGCCGTCTTCTTCGATAAAGAAACATTTGGCACAGACCGCCTGGTACCCCAGAAGGG
>JBEKWL010000249.1:0-3605 GCA_049513095.1 Terriglobales bacterium | reverse complement strand
TATATGGATACTCCGCTGCTGTCGGCGGCGTTTCAGGTGGTGGTGGGCGGAGTGCTGGTGTTTGCGGTGGGGATTTGGATTGGCAGCTCTTGAGGGAATTTGTAATTGAGTAATTTGTAATTTGGTAATTTGAACGAACAAAGTCAAAAGAAAAACTCTGCGTCCTTGCGTCCTTGCTGGTGATCTATTTCAGGAACGATCGCGTTTAGGAACGATCGCGTTCTAGGTTGCCCAGGGTTACGCCGCTATGGAAGCTACGGTTCGTCCTCCCGCATGGAAGACCTTGCTGGCGTTCGCCATCATTTATTTCGTCTGGGGTTCGACCTTCCTGGCCATTCGCGTGGGGGTGCGCGAGGTCCCGCCATTGGTTTTGGCCAGTATGCGGTTCTTCGTTGCTGGAGCCGTGCTCTTCTTGTGGATGCGCCTGTCAGGCACGCCATCTCCGTCGCGCCGCGAGTGGCTTGCGGCTTCGGTCCTCGCGGTTTGCATTTTTGTGCTCGATTACGGCTTGCTGTTCTGGGCCGAACAACGCGTACCTTCGGGAATCGCCGCCGTCATGCTGGCGACCATTCCGGTCTTTATGGCATTGTCGGAGATCATTTTTCTGCGGACGCAGCGGCTTACATTCCGGCTGGCGCTGGCCCTTCTGGTGGGGATCGGCGGAGTGTCCGTTCTGGTGAGCCGCTCGGTAAATATTGGCGAAGCTCCCATCGACCGCTCCGGAGCAATCGCGCTGGTGATTGCGGCGATGAGTTGGTCGATTGCTTCGGCGCTTACCCGCAAGCTGCCACTGCCCGCGTCAAAGGTCATGAGCTCCGGAGCGCAGATGCTGGCCGGAGGAATCCTGCTCGCGCTGACAGCGGTAATCCTCGGCGAGTTCCGCGGATTTCACATTGCGGCGGTCTCTCGCGGCGCCTGGTTCGCGCTCGCGTACCTGATCGTAGCCGGCTCCATCGTGGGGTTTACCGCTTATGTCTGGCTCATCCATCATGAATCGCCAACCAAAGTGGGTACCTACGCATACGTCAACCCGGTAGTGGCCGTGATCGTCGGATATTTCCTTGGAGGCGAGACCGTTGGTCCGAGAACCCTGCTCGGAACGCTGCTGGTGCTGGTCAGCGTGATTGTGATCACCACCACCCGTGCCCGGAAGCCCGCTGCCGCGCCCTTGGCGGAACCGCTGCAGGAAGTGGCGGAAACGTAGTTCGCGACCATAGCCCACCGCCATCTCAAGCTGGGAGCGCCGCCGGGAACACCTTGCGTGGGCATAAGTGCTCATGGTTCGATGCGGTCATTTGGTTGGCGTCAGGATGCGCTCGATTTGGTGGATGTGGTTGATATCGTGTCCGGCGACCATGCGGACGATGTGCTCGATGGATTCCTGGCCGCGCTCGGCATGCTGGCCGTAGTGCTTCCACTGATCGGAAGAAAGCGATTTGAGGAGCGCAAGGTTTGCTTCGCGCACCGCGCGGTGCAGTTCGATGGACTTGCGGGGATCGCGTTTTTGGTAATGTCCGGCGATGACCCATGCGTCCTGATCGTAGGCCTGGACGGGGGTTCCGGGGGCTCCGAGGATGGAGCGCATGCGCCAGCCGATTACGATTTCGACGTCAGCGAGGTGAGCCAGGATTTCGGCGATGGACCATTTGTCGGGTGCGGGGCGCTTGCGGAGTTTGGCAGTGGGGACACCCTTGATGAGACGAGCTAGCTTTTTTGTGGTGGCGGATTGGACTTTGAGAGGGTCTTGTCCCTGGGCGTTGGCTAGAATGCGCTGCGTGTATTGCTGAGCGGTTTCGGACATCTGGAATCTCCTTTATTGGCTCAGCCCCCTAAAGGGGCATCTTATTTCGAAGAACGCTCGGCATCGCTAAAGCGATGCCCGGATACGAGCCTCGCGTTCTTCCACTTCTTAACATAACTTCTAATGCAGCGCTGTACCATTCAAAAGTCGTTAGTGGTCTAATTCCGTGCTGCTGAGCCGCGAACTTCGAGCAAGCCGGCTACCCGGCAGTTCGCAGCTTATTTACTCGGCAACACACCGGGAGTTCCGGTGGCGGCTGGACATGCGGCTGACCAATGGCCAAAAGAAAAAACCGGCTGAAGAATTTAACGAAAAGCCATGGAAAAAGCCGATTGAAAAATGGTTTAGCAGTGCTGTATCTTTTGTTGACCGAGGGTCAAAACAATTTAAGGGGAGTTGGGCCATGGAAGGAATTACGAGCAGTCTGGCGAAACCGACGCGGATGAGGCAGGACGGGAAGCCGCGTCCGCGCTCGGAAGCGAAGCGGGCGCGGATTGTGGAGGTGGCGGTCCGGCATTTTGCCGAGCGCGGGTATAGCGCGGCGCGGGTGGAAGATATTGCGGCGCAGTTAGGAATCGCGAAGGGGTCGGTGTTCCAGCACTTCAAGAGCAAGGATGGATTGTTCTTCGAGGCGTACAAGAAGGCGGTGCAGTCTTTTCCGAAATATATGCAGGCTCCGGCAGCGGCACTGGAACAGGGATTTTTCGAAATGCTACGGTACTGGCTGGGGCGCACAGAGAATATGGTGCGGGATAACTGGTCGTCGTACCGAATTTATCTGATCGGCAATTATGGGACGGATCTGGCGCTGCGCAGGGAGATCAACCGGTTTCTGGTTGTGGAGGATCCTTACGGATGGCGTGAGTTTGTGGGTTTTGGAGTCGAGCGGGGAGAGTTGCGGACGGATCTGGATGTGGACATGACCGGATCGATCCTGGAGTGGACGATGGACCGGTTTCAGGATGCGCTGCTGACGGAGGAGTTAGATCCGGGACTGTTTCGGAAGTCGGGACCGGTTCCAGAGGAGAAAGAAGAACGGATTGAACAGTTTGTGGAATTGCTGCGGCGGGCGCTTGGGTCGGAGAAAGCTCAAGTAACAAGGAAGAAAGAATGAGGCTGATTACCAAGGCGATGATCGTCACGTCCATGACCGCCGCGGTCGCACTTATTGCCTGCGGCGATCCCAAATACCAGCCTCCCGCGATTGTGGTTACGTTTAGCCCTTATTTTCCGCCTCCCACTTCGCTCAACACCGGCACCACGACAGGCATCGCAGCAGTCGTTACGAACGACCCGAAGAATGCCGGCGTGAACTTCACTTGCGTCCCCGCCGGGGATTGTGGCTCGTTCAATCCAGCCCTGATAGCCAGCAATGTTCCCACCTGTTACCAGGCACCTGGCACGGTTCCAAGCAGCTCCACCGTGACCTTAACCGCAACCTCAGTAAGCGATCCCACTAAATCCATCTCGTCGGCACCGATCACCATTTCGAGAGGAGACCCCGTGTCCGGCTGCACGCCCTGACCGCCGGGGTCCGGTTCTAAAGTAGAGAGCAAGAATGCTTTTTCTGAGAACTGAGAACTGACAATTGGGAAGCAGCCGGCATTTGACTTCCCGCCACTTCCTGCTCAGAATAGAGATAGTTCTTTGCAGGCCCATCCCACCAGTGGGGGCGTCACGGATTCGACGGAGATGCTTGCGGCCAAGAGGCATGCCGGGGTGCACACACCCGTAATCGCGTGCAAAATGATAATTGCCAATCAACAGATGGCATACGCAGCCTAATTCGTTAGGCCGCCGTTCT
>JBEKWL010000248.1:0-4130 GCA_049513095.1 Terriglobales bacterium | reverse complement strand
CCCAAACGCACGGTCATTTCCTGCACCACGCAAGCCATGAGGAATGTAAGCGCAATGAAGGGCACGAAGAAACCGATGCCGAACCGCGCCCCGGTCGCCGCATAGGACAGCATGCTGGGACCGTCGTTTTCCCCGAGCATCACGAGGATGCCGGGGCCAATAAGCAACCAGAACAGCCGCAACCGTGGCCGGAATCCGCGCCGCGCCCGCATCTCCGAAACCCGTTCGCGGTCATGGGCCCGGTCGATGTCCTCATGCGTGATGACAACGTCAGTGCCAGATGTTCGCAGATCGTTCAGGAGGTTGGATCGGGGTATGGCTCCTCCTCGCGGCTCCGATGCTGTCTTTGGTTCTTTCATGCTGTCGTTCATTCCGTCGACGCGGTGCGAAAGGGAGCGCGAGACGATGCCGCTCGTTGGATAATTAGCGCAAGTATACATCAGGACATAAACTATGGTTAATTACTTTTGTGAATGAGGAGCAGGGAATTTTCAAATGCCAGGGCAGCCACTTGCGGAGCGGCGAGCGGACGCGCCCTTACCCCTTGGACACGGCTTTCCCATCCGCCGGTTTAACCCAGACTTTTTCAGCGGCCGATACACCCAAAGAAACCCGGCCGGCAGTGGTGGTCAGGGTCAGCGTCTGGTCATAATTGCGATGCGCGACATGAACTTTGGCTCCGGGGCGGATGCCGCGCTGTTCAAGAAACTCAAGCAGGCGGCGATCGCGTTCATAGATGCCGCTCACCTGAAAGTTCTCGCCTGGCTCGGCCTGCGCAAGCAGCAGCAGGCCGCGACGGCGACGACTGGCGGGACTCTCCAGTTCGGTCAGATTGCCGTGCGGGCACGCGACTCCACGCCCGAGTTTGGCGAGCAGCCTGGCCTCGAAATCTGGCGAGACCGCGTGCTCCAACCGTTCCGCCTCGTCGTGCACCTTATACCATTCCATTCCGAAAATTTCGGCGAGCATGCGCTCGATCAGGTGGTGGCGAACTGTCAGCTTGCGGGCTATCTTTCGTCCGGCAGCGGTCAGGCGAACGCGGCCGCCGGCATGCACCCGCACCAAGCCGTCCTTTTTCAGCCGGCGCACAGCCATCGTTACGGCCGGGGGAGACACTTTGAGCCAGTGCGCAAGCGTGGCCGAAATGACGGTCTCCCCTTCACTCTCGGCCTCGAGAATCGCTTTAAGGTAGTCCTCTTTGGAAACTGTGATCACGCAGACCGTATTATACGGCGAAGCGTTAAGCACAGTTAATGGCGAATTTTTTGGCTGCCTTTCCGGCAATCAATTTGCAGGCGCCATTCTAACCTTGTTGCCCGGTACCGCCCGGTTTGACATCATCATTCTTCCGCCCCTACTCTTGAATGTCTCGAATATGAATATCCTCGTCATTGGCAGCGGCGGACGCGAGCACGCCTTGGTGTGGAAGCTCCGGCAGTCGCCGCGGGTTGTGAAAATCTACTGCGCGCCCGGCAACGGCGGTATCGCCGACGAGGCGGAGTGCGTCGCGGTAGACTTAAAGAGCCTCGACTCCATGATCGCACTCGCGAATCGGATCCAGCCCGACCTCACAATCGTGGGGCCGGAATTGCCGCTGATGCTCGGCCTGGTGGACGAATTCACGCAGCGCGGCTGGCGCACATTCGGTCCAACCCGAGCCGCCGCGCAGCTTGAAACCAGCAAGAGCTTTGCCAAGGAATTCCTGCAGCGCCACCGCATTCCCACGGCGCATTACGCGATCTGCGACTCTTCGGAACAGGTGAGCGATGCGCTGCCGCACTTCCATACCCCGCTCGTGGTGAAGGCCGACGGACTGGCTGGGGGGAAGGGCGTGGTCATCGCCAAGACCAAAGATGAGGCCTCGACCGTCGCCAATGAAATGCTCAGCGGCAGGATGCTGGGCGAGGCCGGATCGCGTGTGGTGCTGGAGGAGTTTCTCGAAGGCGACGAACTCTCGTTTCTGGTCGTGAGCGACGGCGAACGCGTAGCGCCGCTGGTCGCCGCGCAAGATCACAAGCGCGCGGGCGACGGCGACACTGGCCCGAACACCGGTGGCTCGCCGGCATGAAGGCCGAAGGCGCGGAGTATAAAGGCGTTCTCTATTGCGGCCTGATGATGACCGCGCGCGGCCCCATGGTGCTCGAATTCAACTGCCGCTTCGGCGATCCGGAGACGCAGCCCATTCTGATGCGTCTCGAAAGCGATTTGGTTGAGGCGATCGAGGCGTCCATCGACGGCCGCACCAGCGACGGCGATTTCAAATGGTCGAACGATGCGGCGGTATGCGTGGTGATGGCTTCGGGCGGTTATCCGGGAGCCTACGAGGCGGGCAAGAAAATTACCGGCCTGGAGGATGCGGCGAAGTTGGACGGCGTAAAAGTCTTCCATGCCGGCACGTCGAAGGGCGACGGCGCATTTTATACTTCCGGCGGACGCGTGCTCGGAGTGACGGCACGAGCCGGGGAATTGCAAGCGGCGGTGCAGCGCGCCTATAAAGCTTGCGCGAAGATCGGGTTTGACGGCGCGCACTATCGCAAAGATATTGCGGCCCGGGCGCTGAAGAAGAAGTAGGATCGTGATCGCGCGATGAATCACACCAGCAAGCTGAGATCGACTTTGGATGGACGCCAACAATCATGAGCAAGCCACTCGTTTCGATCGTGATGGGCAGTGACTCCGACCTGGAGATCATGCGCGAGGCCGGGAAAGCTCTCGATGAATTCGGGATTGCGTATGAGATCGATGTGACCTCAGCACATCGCTCTCCCGACCTTACGGCCGATTACGCTCGCAAGGCTGCTGGACGCGGCATTCGCGTGATCATCGCGGGCGCAGGCGGAGCGGCGCACCTGGCGGGCGTAATCGCGGCGCACACAATCTTGCCGGTCATCGGCGTCCCGATCCCTTCAACTTCTCTGCAGGGCCTGGACTCCCTGCTGGCGACGGTGCAAATGCCTTCGGGCATTCCGGTAGCGACGGTTGCTATCGGCAAGCCCGGCGCGACGAATGCAGGGATCCTCGCGGCACAGATTATTGGCGTGGCCGACGCGTCCGTCGCGAAGAAACTGGGAACGCACAAAGAGAAACTGGCGCGCGGCGTGGAAGAGAAATCCAAGAAAATGAAAGCGACGGCCAAAGACTAACGCGAAGTTTGTGTGGTGGCGGGGCTCTGCCCCGCAGAAAGGGGCCAAGCCCCGTCACCACACATTCACAGCTTCAAAGTTTTCAGGTATTTCCGAAACTCCCCACCCAGATCTTCGCGTTTCAGCGCAAACTCCACCGTAGCTTGGAGGAAGCCGAGTTTGTCGCCCGTATCGTGGCGGCGGCCTTCGTAGACGTAGGCGTACATTTTCTCGCGCTGCAGCAGCCCGCGCAGCCCGTCCGTGAGTTGCAACTCGCCGCCTGCGCCCGGCTTGATGTCGGAGAGCGTCTCGAAGACCGCGGGCGTCAGAATGTAGCGTCCGATCACGGCCAGATTCGAAGGCGCATCCGCGAGCTTCGGCTTTTCCACCAGGTCAAGAACTTCGTAGAGCTTGCCACCGGAGCCCGCGACCTCTTTCGCCTTCAGCACGCCGTAAGAAGAGATAGCCGGCCCGTTGACGACCTGCGTCGCAATCACGGAACACTGCTTCTCGTCGAAAACGTTCATCAACTGCTTAAGCACCGGCACTTTTGCATCGATCACGTCATCGGCGAGCAGGGTGGCAAAGGGTTCGTCGCCAATCAATTCGCGCGCGGTGAGCACGGCGTGTCCCAGGCCCAGCGCCTCTTTCTGACGCACGTAGGCTACGTGGATCATGTCCGAAATCTGGCGCACGATCTTGAGCAGGTCGTGCTTGCCTTTGTCCTCGAGCATTTTTTCCAGCTCGTAGCTGACGTCAAAATGATCTTCGATCGCGCTCTTGCCGCGTCCGGTAATTATGATGATCTGGTCGCATCCAGCCGCCATTGCCTCTTCCACGCCATACTGAATGATGGGCTTATCGACCAGCGGCAGCATCTCTTTCGGCTGAGCTTTGGTGGCCGGGAGAAAGCGCGTGCCCAATCCGGCGGCGGGAAAAATCGCTTTGCGGACGGTCCGGATCTTGCGGCGGTCGCTATTCGTTCGTCGTTCGTGCGTCGGCTTCATT
>JBEKWL010000247.1:0-10059 GCA_049513095.1 Terriglobales bacterium | reverse complement strand
AAACTCCCCGCCACTCTCCCACGCTCCCCGATAGCGCGGATAAAACACCCAGTATCCCTTCCCAGAGAGAAATTCAGCCAACGGTTGTTTGCGCGGAATCGAAGGCATCCCATCGCACAAGATAATCGCCCGTTGCGTTTTCCCAGGTCGAGTCGGAGCTAGAAATTCAGTCACCACGTCGCGTTTGAATCTTGTCCTGAACATAATGTTCCGCAGTTCCTCGCCCTCTGATCAAGCAAGGATTCAAAGTTGCAAGGTTTCAAGGAAGTATCAATAGCCCGGTGATCGGAATCTTTGAAACTCTGAAACCCTGAAGCTTTGAAACCTTACTTTTAGCAAAACCTGTGCAACCGATGTGCAAATCCCGGCCGCCGGGCAGGGCGGCGTTCACCAGAATTTTCCGTGCTCCGCTCAAACTCCGCCGCTCGTGCGCCAACCGCAATTGCCTGCGATCGAAGCGTGATCCGGATTCATCCCATCCAATACGCAACCCGGAATTCCACCGTTGCACAATTCTTATGTAATTGACCCGCCCTCTTTCTGCGCGTACAGTCGCTCCGCTTGAGACAAGAGTTCGCCGAGCGGCATCCGTGCTCGGACGAAACCTGAAACCTGAATGCCAGAAACGACCCCCGGCACTGCCGAGGGGTGAAAGAAAGTATTTATGAATCTCGAAAACCAATGGACCGTCTACCACACCCGCTTCCTGGTGCGCGCTCGTCAACTCACCGAACCGCTCGTCTTTACCGACGCTCTCGGCCGCGAACAATCCGGTCGCCCCGGCGATTACCTCGTCGAGTCTTCTGACGGCATCAGACGGATCACCAGCCAGGTTCTCTTCGAAGACATCTACGTGCCTGTCGCACCCACCCAGTTTCGTCCCCCAGCCTCAAGAGTTCAACCCGGAGTCTCAGCCGATGGAGCGCCGGGCCTCCTCGCACGGCCCGTAGCTCGCGCCTCGCCAGACGATCGCGCCCGCGCCACCGCTTGAACCGATTCCTGGAAAAACTCAGGTTTCGTATTGAGCACCTTCCCCGTAGAGACTGGGCTTGCCCAACTCAGTACCCTTACCACTTTCGGGCCACAAGATGTTGCGTTTCGCTCTTGACAGACACCATATACGGGAGTACGTTAAGGATCCCAGAGAACTTTTTTCAGACCCCCATTTCACTTGAGGGGGCCACGACCGCAAAAACAGGGGCGAGACTCAAAGTTGAGACTTCGCGTCTTCCCCTTTTACGGGAAACCATCCCTCCTGAGTGGATGGAAACTAGCGGTGACTCCCCCCGGTCCGGCCGTCCTAGGCGTCCCCTCCGGGGGAATTCTTCAACAGATTAGGTTTTGACTTTGCTTTGAAAGGGCGCGGGTCGCCGCGCCGTAAGCTCTTCGAAATCAGAAGTCCCTTTAGGGGCTGGACGCCGCGCCGCAGAGTTTAGCACTCGCCGCGCCGCATGAAACCATGAAACCTGTTACTTAGATCAACCTCTTTTCGCCATCATCTAACTAGGAGAAGGAAATGCCCGAAGTGCGCGACCAAATCAAAAGTCAAACCGCCGCCAGCAGCCCTAACAAGACGAAGGCCGCCGGCCTAACCTTCCGCCGCCTGTTCACCAAGCCCGGTGTCTCCCCGTACTCCGAAGTGGAGTGGGAACTGCGCGACGCCCAGATCACCGACTCCCAGGCAGGCGTGATCTTCGAGCAGAAAAATGTCGAGGTCCCCAAAGACTGGTCCATGACCGCGACCAACATTGTCGCCTCGAAATATCTCCACGGACAGATCGGTACCGCTGAGCGCGAAACCGGCGTCCGTCAACTGGTAGCCCGCGTAGCCGAGACCATTCGCGACTGGGGCATGAAAGATGGATACTTCCGCACCAGCGAAGACGCCGCCACCTTCCACGACGAACTCGTTCACCTGCTCATCCGCCAGCACGTGGCCTTCAACTCGCCCGTCTGGTTCAACGTAGGCTGCGAAAGAGTGGAGCCGAAATCCGACGCCACCAACTGGCATTGGAACGCGACCACCCAGCAAGTGGAATTCGGCGTCACCGGATACACCCGCCCGCAGTGCTCCGCCTGCTTCATCAATTCGGTAAAGGATTCGCTCGATTCCATCCTCACCTTGGCGAAGACTGAAGGCATGCTCTTCAAGTGGGGATCGGGCACCGGCACTAATCTTTCTCCGCTGCGTTCCTCCACCGAAGTTCTAAGCGGAGGCGGCACTGCCAGCGGCCCGCTCAGCTTCATGAAAGGTTTCGACGCCTTCGCCGGCGTAATCAAGTCCGGAGGCAAAACCCGCCGCGCCGCCAAGATGGTCATCCTAAACATCGACCATCCCGATATCGTCGACTTCATAGAATGCAAATCCAAAGAAGAAGCAAAAGCGCACGCGCTGGTGGCGCAGGGTTACGACGGATCGCATCCCGACTCCGATGCCTACAGCTCCATCTTCTTCCAGAACGCCAACAACTCCGTCCGCGTTACCGACGATTTCATGGTAGCCGTAATGCGCGACACCGATTTTTCCACGCGAGCCATAGTTGACGGCCGCGTCGTCAACACCTACAAAGCCAAAGACCTGCTGCAGAGAATTTCCGAAGCCACCTGGCAATGCGGCGATCCCGGCATGCAATACGATTCCACCGTCAACCGCTGGCACACTTCGAAAAATACAGCCCGCATCAACGCGAGTAATCCCTGCAGCGAGTACATGTTCCTCGATGACTCCGCCTGCAACCTCGCCAGCTTGAATCTGCTGAAGTTCGCGCCCAACGGCACGTTCGACGTGGAAGCGTATCGTCACGCCGTCGACGTGGTCATCACCGCCCAGGAAATTCTGGTAGACAACGCCGGATACCCCACCGAAATCATAGGCAAGAACTCGCACGACTATCGCCCGCTAGGTCTAGGCTACGCGAACTTAGGCGCGCTCCTGATGGCCGCCGGACTTCCCTACGATTCCGACGCCGGCCGAGACTACGCCGCCTGCGTAACCGCAATCATGTGCGGCGAGGCCTATCTGCAATCGTCGCGCATAGCCGAACTCTGCGAACCCCTAGTACCCATCACTGACACAGTACAAACACGCCTTGGAGTAACTGCCGCCGAAGCGATGCCCGGAGCAGCCTGCCCCGGCTGGTACATCAATCGCGAGCCCTTCTTGGACGTAATAAGAATGCACCGCGCCAGCGTAAACAACATAGGCAGTGCAAGTGCTCGTGGAGGGACGGGCGTCTCGCCCGTCCAAGCGGAGCGAAGCTCCGCAGCCGCTCAACTCTCCGAGTTAGTCGAAGCCTCGAAGCAATGCTGGGACGAGGCCCTGGCCCACGGAGAAAAACACGGCTACCGCAACTCCCAAGTAACAGTGCTAGCTCCCACCGGCACCATAGGCTTCATGATGGACTGTGATACGACGGGGATTGAGCCCGATTTGGCGCTTATCAAGTACAAGAAACTGGTTGGCGGCGGGATGATTAAGATCGTCAACAACACTGTGCCGGCGGCGCTGTTCAAGCTGGGCTACACGCATGAGCAGACCGATGCCATCGTTTCCTACATCGACGCGACCGGAACCATCGAAGGCGCTCCAAATGTTAAAGATGAACATCTGGCGGTGTTCGATTGTTCCTTCAAGCCGGCGAAAGGGACTCGCTCTATTCACTACCTGGGACATCTGAAGATGATGGCGGCGGCGCAGCCTTTTATTTCAGGAGCAATCTCGAAGACGGTGAACCTGCCGAATGCCGCTACCGTGGACGATATTTCCGAGGCCTTCATCCAGGCGTGGAAGTTGGGACTGAAGGCGGTTGCGGTTTATCGCGATGGATGCAAGCAGTCGCAGCCGCTTTCCGCCGCCGGAACCAAAACCGCGAACTCAACCAAGGACGACGCGGCTCGGAACGCAGCGGCCGTGGCGCTCGCCGCCGAGGACAACCTTGAAGCTCCCCCGCGCGCCGTGCGTCACAAGCTGAAAGAAGAGCGCATGTCGGTGACTCACAAATTCAACATCGGAGGCCACGAGGGTTACGTCATCGTCGGCCTCTATCCCGACGGCGAGCCGGGCGAGCTCTTCGTCAAGATGGCCAAGGAAGGCTCAACCGTTTCCGGCCTGATGGACAGTTTCTCGCTGACCACGTCCATCGCGCTGCAGCACGGTGTTCCGCTGAAGCTGCTCTGCGAGAAGTTCGCGCACACGCGCTTTGAGCCCAGCGGCTGGTCGAGCCATCCTGAGATCGGCTATGCCAAATCAATCGTGGATTACATCTTCCGCTGGCTGCACCTGCGCTTTCTGACGGGACAGCAGCAGATGCTCTTCGACAACCTGCGACCCAAGTCCTGGCCCGCAGCTGAAGATGTCGGCGACCTGAATGGCTCTGCTGGCGCGGGCTCTGGGGGTTCCCTGACACCTGAGACCCGAGAGCTGAGATCTGGTTCCATCCACGCGGCCGACGCGCTCGCTGGCATGATCGACATGGGCGATGCTCCCAGTTGCTCGTTCTGCGGCTCCATCATGGTCCGCAATGGCAGTTGCTATAAGTGCATGAACTGCGGATCAACCAGCGGCTGCAGCTAGAGGGGTTGTGTCTTGGCCCCCTGAGTGCGGTCTTTTGAAATCAAAGACTTAGCGGGAGCGATTTGCCAGGTCTTTGAGAATAAAGGACTTGTCTGTAAAGTATACCTGGCCGGTCGGTCGAAGTTTTACTAGGATTTCGGCAAGGGCACGGCTTCAGCTTTATAGCCTGCCCTGCGCGAAGTCGAAGGGTGCCAAAACAAGAACCAAACCTCGACGGCTTTAGCCACTGAGGTAAGTGCAGCTAGAACGATACCGCGTGGAACGTTTTGTGCAGGTAATAATGTACGTACACAGACATGCGTACAGTGGGGACCGGCTGTGATCCGCGGTCATAATTTTCGCGCTTGGGGTGGTTGTAAGTCGTTGATAATGCTAAGGGTCGGTTGTGGCTAAATAGGCACAGTCGGGTAGTTATTACACTGTAAGTATTACGCAGCTCATTATTTCTTGGAGGGTGGCGGTGGGAGGGGTGTTCCCTCCGAGGTTGGAGTCCGGCGGCATGGGTATCTTTCTGGACCTTGTGTTCTTGCAAGCGCAGCCGCCGATGCCGCGGTTGCTACATGTGCATGAACTGCGGAAGCACCAGCGGGTGTTCGTAACGTGGCACCAAGTGGTCTTTGAATAGTTAGTACGAGTTGGTAGATAATTATTCCGACCGAGGGGGTCACGGGGACGTCCGTGACCCTTTCTCGTTTTGGGTTCTTCAGCACGTGGATGATTTTCCGGGCGCAGAGGCGAAAGTGAGCTGCGAATGAATATTCCTGACTATCTCGTGTCGCAAGTGCGTGAGGGCAAGGCTGTATTGTTCCTGGGAGCTGGTGCTTCGCGGGAGGCCACAACCGCGTCCGGGATACCCGGACCAACTGGTAGGCAGCTTGGCGATCTTATCGCGAAAAGGTTTCTCGGTGGCAAATATAGTGACCATCCTCTTAACCAGATAGCGGAGTATGCGGTATCGGAAAGCGACCTAGCGAGCGTCCAGGAGTTTATCAGAGGTGTTGTTGATCCGCTTCAGCCTACTGAAGCTCACTTCAAGATGACAGAATTCATCTGGCATGGAATTGCGACTACGAACTATGAAAGGCTCATTGAGAAGGCCTATGAGGAGGCACCGAAGCGACCCCAACAAACGATAAGGCCACTGATCGAGAACGGCGATCGGGTGGAGGACAATCTCCGTGAGGCAGAGAATGTTTTGTTACTAAAGCTTCATGGTTGCACTACCCGAATTGCGAATCAAGATTGCCCGTTGATACTCACTACTGATCAGTACATCGAGCACCGCCAGGGCCGCGATCGCCTGTTTGACGTATTGAGAACTTGGGGATACGAGCATCCCATCGTTGTTGGCTACTCCTTGCAAGATCCTGACATCCGCACAGTGCTATCTGACCTCACGAAGAATGCGAAGGCCAACCGGCCACGATACTACCTAGTGGCTCCCGATGTAGATGAAATCTCCACCCGGTTCTGGGACTCCAAGAAAGTAGCGGCTTTGAGGGCGTCTTTTGGAGAGTTCATGGCGTCTCTGGACACGGCCATTCCTGCTGGATTCCGCGCCCTCGCCATTAAGCTCCGTACAGCCGTACACCCTATAGAGCAGAAGTTCAGGGCTGCAGGGGCTGTGCCGAGTAGGTCACTCTGGCAGTTTCTTGAGACCGATGTCGACTATATAAACTCTCTGGACGCCACGATGTTCGTCGAACCTCCTAACTTTTACAAGGGCTTCAATCCGGGGTTTGCTGCAATTGAGCAGGATCTGGATGTCCGACGACAGATGGCCGACACTATACTGGCCGACTATTTCTTGCGCGATGTAGAGGAACAATCGGGCGAGATGGAGGTGCTCTTGCTCAAGGCGCACGCAGGTGCCGGCAAGTCCGTCCTGTTGCGGCGGGTGGCATGGGATGCGTCCCGTGTGTACGACAGGATATGCCTTTTCCTCAAGCCACACGGTGTCATAAGTACCGTCGCGATCCAAGAACTTATCACTCTGTGCCGGGAGAGACTCTTCCTCTTCGTTGACGACGCCGCTGATCGCGTTCGCGAACTACAGTCCTTGTTCAAAAACATAGGGCCCGAGGGAAGCCGCCTCACCGTGATCTTGGGCGAAAGGATTAACGAATGGAATATGCAGGCTCAGTCAATCGCGCAGTTCGTATCCGAGGAGTATGAGCTCAAGTATCTGACCTCGGGGGAGGTGGACAAGTTGCTTGTGCTACTGGAGAAGAATCACTCTCTCGGCACTTTGGAGCACCTCGACGTAGATCGCCGACGTTCTGAACTATCAGAGCGAGCGGGGCGTCAACTGCTGGTTGCACTCCACGAGGCCACCTCCGGTAGGCCTTTTGAGGAGATACTTGTGGATGAATTCCACAAAATTGAGCCGTATGAGGCCCAGAGGATTTATCTCACGATCTGTGTCCTCAATAGGTTAAACATCCCCGTCCGAGCTGGGCTGGTGGCTCGTGTGCACGGTGTTCCGTTCGGGGAGTTCAAAGAGCGCTTTTTTGCTCCTTTGGAACACATTGTGTTCGCAGAGAAGGACCCCGTTGTCCGGGACTACACGTATCGGGCGCGACACCCACACATTGCAGACGTCGTTTTCATGCGTATTCTCGCAAATCCCGAAGAGCGGTTCGATGCGTACGTCCGCTGTCTCAGAGCGCTCTCACTGGCGTACACCTCGGATTGGAAGGCGTTTTGGCGGATGGTCAGAGGGCGGGCACTGATGGAACTTTTTCCAAATCAGGCGATGGTGCAGCAGATTTTCGAAGTTGCGCAAGAGTTGGTCGGCAACGATGCCCACCTTCTCCACCAAATGGCCATCTACGAAATGAATCGGTCTGGGGGAAACCTCCAGGAGGGTGCGCGGCTCTTGAATCAGGCGTCTGAACGGGCTCCCTACGATGCAACGATCAAGCACTCCATGGCAGAGTTGAAATTGAGAGAGGTCGACTCCGGAAAGACAGAGCTGGAGAAGGGCAAGCTACTGAAGGAGGCGATGAGCCTTTCCCTTGGGTTAATCTCGGATGATAAGACCAACTCGTATCCCTATCACACACTTGCCAAGGTTGGCCTGCGCAAGCTTCAGGAAGCTATCGAGACAAACGCGCCTGACGTGGAACTGGAAAAGTTGCTCAGAGACCTGGAACAGAACCTCTTCGACTCGCTCCAACGTTTTCCGGGTGACGCTTACTTACTGGAGACCGAATCTAGGCTGGCAAGCCTCCTCGGCGACACAGAGCGGCTGGTGCGCTCTTTGGAAAAAGCGTTCGCAGCTAACAACAGAAACAGTTTTGTTGCTCTTCGCCTCGCCGCCGTCTATGAGAGACGGGACGAGCCGCAAAAATCTACGGAAATCCTCGAAAGGGCTCTAGCAGCGAACAATGCCGAGAAACGTCTGCATTATGCTCTCGCTAAACTCATTATGAAATCAAGTGCCACTGCGGACAGTCTTCTCTACCACCTACAGAGGTCATTCTCGGAAGGTGACTCGAATTATGACGCTCAGGTCTTATATGGGCGGCAGTTGTATTTGAACAAAGACTTCGAAAATAGTAGACAGGTTTTCAAACGATTATCAAAGGCGAAGATTGACCTTCAATACCGAAACAAATTGCTCTACAAGATCGACGGCCAGAGGTTCACCGGAAGAGTTTCGAAACTGGAAGCTAGCTACTGCTTCATCACTCGAGACGGCGCTGGGGATTGGGTTTATTCGCATGTAGCGACCGTCGATGAATCGACGTGGAGGAGCCTCGCCGCGGGCACACGCGTCGAATTTGGTGTTGGATTCAACATTCGCGGCGCGACTGCTTTTGACATCCAAGTTGTCGGCCAGGCAGAGGAGGTCCGTCAGGACCAAATGAAACTCTTCAGGAAGACAGATCGAAACTAAGATACTAAGATCGCCCAGTAGGGTGCCGCACCTTTCGCGGCTTTCGAAAGCTGGGATTCCACATCCCCGTCCCGGTTGGGACTTTGCGAACTTTGAGCTGGCGGGTGGGATTGGCACGCGGACAGGAGTGTCCGCGCTACACGGGGTTTCCCTGAGACGGCACCACTAGCCGCCTGAGCTTGGGACGCGGCGCGAATAAGAATCCATTTTTTCCTTTCCTTTCCACAGGAAATTTCGCTCCTCCACAGTTTTTACACAGTGGAGCCGCAGTTTTCCGTTGCGTTAATTTTTCCACTGCCGCAAAGTGCTTGCAGTCAAAAGCGTGAGATGTTCTGAAGCTGTTCCGACAAGGGTTCAGCGTTGCCGGTGACTTACCGAGAGTGAATCACCGGGGGAAAATTCGGCGCATATCCAGTGTGCCGGTGCCCGGGCTTCGCGGCCTCCTAAGAAATCCTTCTTCCAAGGAGGATGGAAACGCTGAATCGTAACCCTGAGGCGCAAGCCTCAGGTGGGCGTCGATGCATAGCATTCTTAGGGGTGCGGTTGCGCGATGACCTTTCGCCCGCGCGAAAGACGGCAGTCAGAACGTCCGCGATAACAATGCGGCCCGGGTGGCTGGCCCAGGCCGCATTTGTTCTTATGGCCCTCACACCCACGTTGTAAACTCGATCTTGTAAACTCGATCCATGTCTGCGCGCTCTCCCGGCTCCCGCAATCTTTTCCCCGCGCCGAAATCCGCGCCTGCCGCCCACACGGCGCACGTTGATGGCGGAGCCCGCGGCAATCCCGGCCCCGCCGGTTATGGTGTCGCCATTCAGGACGCCTCCGGCCACCCGGTTGCCGAGCTCAGCGAATACCTTGGCCTCCACACCAATAACTACGCCGAGTATCAGGGACTCCTCGCCGCTCTCCGCTACGCCGCCGAAAACCAAATCACAGCGCTCAAGGTCATCAGCGATTCCGAACTGATGGTGCGGCAGATGAAAGGCATCTACAAGGTGCGTCATCCCGAACTGCGCAAGCTCTACGACCAGGCGCAGCAACTGGTTCGCGGGCTCGAGCACTTCGAAATCCGCCACGCCCTCCGCGAACACAACCAGACCGCCGACCGACTGGCCAATGCGGCGATGGATCGCGGGCGGTGAAGACAGGTCTCAGAGTTTCAAGTCTCAGAGTTTCAGGGTCTCAACAGACGGGCAGGAAGAGGAGAGAAAAAAAGACGCAACCGAGCAGGGAAGCTCCGGGAGGAGCAAGCGCCGGGCATATTGCTTGCCAGAAGCTAAGAGCCAGAAGCCAGAAGCCAGAAGCCAAGAGCTAAGGCCGGCGGCTGAAAGCTGACAGCGCCCTACGCCTGGCTCTTTTTCGTCGCCGCGACTACTTTCACCTTGACCGTCTCCCACGGCCGCTTCGGACGATCCACCTCGGGCTCGTCGCGGTCCTTGATGCGATCATACTGATACGAATCGCTGACGGTTCCGAGCGACTCGTTGTAAAGGCTGGGCAGCGCCAGCGCTTCTTTCATTTCTTCGGAGAACTGCTGCAGCGCTTTCAGGTGGTCGGCCGTCGCCGGCACTTCGGTCTTCGT
>JBEKWL010000246.1:0-4149 GCA_049513095.1 Terriglobales bacterium | reverse complement strand
CTTCAGGAGAGTGCACATCGTGCGGGATAAGGTCGTTGACCTGGTCATAGGTCAGATATCCCTTCTCTTTGCCTGCGTCGATCAGCTTTTTTATGTCGTCGTACTTGTCATCAAGTGCCAAGACAGATTATCCTCAAGATGCCCGCTGGTTCCCACCCTATCAAGCCAAAAGCGGGCTTGCTGGGGACCCCGAGTTCGCGGACGCCAACCTCTTCAGCGGTGGGAGTCGTTACGGAGTTGTGCGCGAAGCGCACAAACCCTAGAAGTATAGCACGCCAGGATTGCCCTCAGCCGCCCTAACTCTTTTTCCGCTAGTTCTTTAGATGGCGTTCGACCCGGTTTCGTTCCAAACTAAAGCAAGGCGTCGAAAGTCCGATCTCCAGACTCAGCGCCTGAAAGCAGGCCTTGATACGAACCTTATTCACCACCGTCTGTCAGGATGCCTGGCTGGCCGCCTCTCCGAGTCCGGGACCCATCAGGGCCCGCTTGAGACGAACCTTTTCCTGCAAAAGCGCTTGTTTTTCCGTCATCGAGATCCCCGGAC
The DNA here is from genome assembly GCA_049513095.1 of Terriglobales bacterium. GTDB lineage: Bacteria > Acidobacteriota > Terriglobia > Terriglobales > Acidobacteriaceae > Acidiflorens. The sequence goes on along the minus strand of JBEKWL010000246.1, from coordinate 3,605 downwards.
GCTGCAATGCGAGTTGCACTTCCTCCAGGCGCCGGCGCAGATAGATCCTCCGCAAAGCCCGCACCGCGCCTTCCACCGTCTCGGGCGTCAGCTCTTCCTCTTCGTGCATCAGGATCGAGGCCAACAGCCGCCGGTCTTCTTCCGTCTTCGGCAGCGCCAGAACGTCCGCCGTCTCGGTTCCAGCCCCGAGCAGAGCCTCCATCAACGACTGCGAAGCCAGACCCTCGTACAGTTGCTCCGATTGCAGCGCATATTGCGCCTGCCGCGCCGGATCGAATTCCTCGTCCGCCCCGTCGCGAGCCGAACTGCGCGTTTCGCCAGATTGCATCTCGGTCGCCGACGCCAGCGCCCGGATCAGAACACGCTCCGCCCCGGTGGTCTGCGCTTCAGCCGTGGCCTTGACCTGGGTCGCCGAGCGAGTCGTGGCGGCGTGCTTCAATTCCTGGCGCAGCACCGCGGAATCAATCCCCAGCTTCTGCGAAATCTCGAGCGCCAGTTCATCGCGCACGATGCGGCTTGGCACCCGCTGAATATGCGGAAGAAGATGGTTGACGGCCTTGACCTTGCTCTCCGAGTTCCGCGCCGGAAACTGCGCACGCGCCCGATCGATCAGATAGTCAAAATACTTCTGCGAGTGCTTGAGCGCCGCGCCGTAAGCGTCCTTGCCTTTGCGGCGGATGAAGAGATCGGGATCGAATCCGGTCTCGAGCGTGAGCACCCTGATGTTGAATTCTTCTTCGACCAGCAACCCGAGGGTCCGCTCGGTGGCCCGGGCTCCGGCGGTGTCGGGATCGAAGTTGACCACCACATTCTTTGAGAATCGCCCCAGCAATTTCGCCTGCAGTTCGGTGAACGCCGTGCCCGAACTCGCAATCACATTGTGGAAGCCGGCGGCGTACACAGAGATGCAATCCATCTGCCCTTCGACCAAAACGGAGTAATCGAGCTTGCGGATCGCCTCTTTCGCGTTGTCAAGATTGAATAGCACCCGCGACTTCGAGTAAATCGGCGTCTCCGGAGAGTTCAGATATTTCGGCCCAGCCTTCTCATCCGTTGAAAGCGTGCGTCCGGTGAAGGCAATCACTTTTCCCTGGTCGTTACAGATCGGGAACATCACGCGGTTGCGGAATTTGGAGTAAATGGCGGGAGAGCTCTCAGCTCTCAGCTCGCGGCTCTCAGTAACCGCCTCACGAGGATCATTCGGCTCCCCTTTGTTGTCATCCTGACCCTGAGCTTGCCGGGGAAGGCCCTGCTTTTCCTGAGTGCTGACGGCTGACGGCTGACGGCTGCCTTCCTTCCACGAAAACAGTCCACTCTCCCGCAACAAGTCCTCATCGAATTCGCGGCGCAAAGCATCGCGCAGCAGGAAGCCGGAATCGGGCGCATATCCGATGCGAAAGCGGGCGATGGTCTCGTTATCGAGTCCGCGGCCTTTGAGGTATTCGCGGGCATTCGCTCCTTCGGGACGCCGGAGATATTCCTGGAAAAACGCGACGGCGCGCACATGCACATCCAGCAGCGCCATGCGAACCTGCGCGTCGCGCGCCTCCGCCGGACTGGAAAAGCTGACCTTCGGAATAGCCACGCCGAGCTTCTGAGCAATCAGGCGAACCGCTTCCGGGAAGGTGATGTTCTCGACCTTCTGGATGAAGGTGAAGACGTCTCCCGACTCTCCGCAGCCAAAGCAGTGAAAAAACTGGCGCGTGGCGTGCACCGAAAACGAAGGCGTCTTCTCGGCATGAAACGGACACAGCCCGGAGAAGTTCTGCGCCCCAGCCTTCTTCAGCTTGACGTAGTCGCCGACAATGCGGACGATATCCGCCTGCTGCTTGAGGGTCTCTTTGAAGTTGTCGGAAGAAGTCGAAGTCATTGGGGGCGCACACCGATCCCGTAGTGATTATGAGGGTGGAAGGGGCTGAGGGGAATATAGCAGGGGCGTTCCCGATCCGGAAAAGCTGTGGATATCAGCTCATTGACGTTGACAGGTGAGGAAAAGGGGATGATAACAGCCATCCGTCCAGTAATCTACCGCTCTGGCCAGGGCGCGTCCGGATCGAAGCTGCGGCGGATTGCCATGACCACTTCACGCATTCGAGTGTTCGACAGGACGCGTCTCTCGCGGTCGATCAGCCCTCGTTTGGGGAAGGATTGGATGAAATGGCCCTTCATGAAAGGGCGCGGCTTCGAACCGCGCCGCAAACAAGTAGAATGATCCATATCCGATAGTTCCCCAACAAATGCCTTTCCGAGACTCCAAAGCGCTGGCCGGTCCGTAAACCAGCAAAGGGACGCACACATGTTCCGTAGAACGTTCAGCAAAGCGATCGCCGTGGGACACGCGGTGTTCACTGTCGTTCTGGGCTCCACCGTGTTGCTCAGCCAAGTGTTGCTCAGTCAACCGACGCCCGCGGCGCGCAGTTTGTCGGCAGGGCTCGAGTTTCCCGTGATCATGCGGCAAAACGTGGCTGCCGGCAAAACCCCCGTCGGAGCCAAGGTCCAAGCCAAACTTGGAGTCGCCACCCTGGTCGGTGGCGTAGTAGTTCCGCAGGGCGCTATTTTGTCCGGAGAAGTTACCGAGTCCGTGGCGAAGTCTGCAACTGACCCATCCCGCCTTGCCATTCGCATGGACTCCGCGCAGTGGGCAAATGGATCAGCGCCCATAAGGGTTTACTTGACGGCCTGGTATTACCCCGTGGCGACGCCGTTGGATCAGGATCTCTCGTCTGGCCTGCCGGACGCAGGAAACAACCCGAAACCTCGCATGGGTGGCGGCTACCCCGGCCAGAGGAACCCGACTTCACCGCCGCTTTCAGGCTCTGACACGGGCCCCGCGCCGGCGTCAGAAATTTCCAAACACCGCGTCCTGATGAAAAATGTAGAGTCCACCCGCAATAACGAGGGAGCCGTCACCCTTACTTCCAGGCGTTTCAACATCAAGCTCGATAAGACGACCACCTATGTCTTCGCCGCCGGCGACCTGGAGCGTGGCCCAAGTTAGCGCGTCCATTCCTTGCTCACGAGGGCTGCCCCACGTCCTTGCCTTTTCAACAACTTACCACCATAGAATCCTCCAATTCCCCGCTTAACCCCGATTTTCTCCCCTTCATTGCCTTCTGCGTGCCTAAATGTCACGGATTCAATAGCATCAACGTGACCAACTCCACGCATTGAGACTTCCAGGTTTCTTCGTGGACAAGTCTATTTACCCGGGTTCCCGTACGCGGAATGTGCGCGGGACTAGGGGGACAGTTCTAACTCCCGAGTTGAGGAAAGCGAGAGCAGAATGCACAAGCCGATTAAATATGTCGAGAAGGCCGTGACCATTGCCGCCACAGGCGCATGGGCAGTTTTTGAACGCCTGAACCGCGTTGCTCCAAATGCGTCGCCGACTCCGAAGTGGTCCGACAAGCCCCTGCTCAAATCCTGGGAAAAATCGAAGCCGCCGCTGGGCTGGCCGCGCACGACCGATTCGCTTTGTCCGAAGTGCGTGCCGGAAATCCGGCAACAGATTCTCGACGGCCATCTGCCGGTCGATGTGTTGATGAACGAAAAAGTGGGCGAGGTCAAGGCCCAGATCGTCGAACGCGACGGCAAAATTTGGATGG
>JBEKWL010000245.1:0-11295 GCA_049513095.1 Terriglobales bacterium | reverse complement strand
CGTCCTGGTTTCCAGCCCGCGCTGCGGATTTCATCCGGCGCGAACAGTTGCCGGGGAACATTTTCGAGGAGTATGTGCTGGGTGGTTATGTGGCCTGGGCCCTCGGCCCGCAGTATCCCGATTTTATCGATGGACGCGGCCTCAGCCCTGAGCTCGAAGTGGAGCAACTCAAACTCTATGCCGAGGGCCCCGATTCGCAGTTGTGGCAGCCCGAAGCCGACCGCTGGAATCTGAACGTTCTACTGGTCGAAGCGTCCGGATTCCGCGGGTTAAACAAGATGGATCTGTTAGCTTTCTGTCAGAGTGCAGCGTGGCGCCCGGTCCACATGGATGATGTATCGCTGGTATTTCTGCGCAACACACCACAAAATCGTCCATGGATAGATCGCTTGCAGATTGACTGCCGGACGCAGCAGCTGACTCCGCCTGCCGCCGCTTCGCGTCCGGCGCTTCACGATTTCTATCTGAATTCCGGAGCGCTGTTCTTCAAATTGCAACGCTACCAGGAGTCGGAGGCGTCGCTGCGCCGCGCTTCCGCGCTCTATCCCGAAGATCCGAATGTCCATGCACTGCTCGCGTCGTTGTTTTTTAGTAAGCAACGTTACCGTGAAGCGGAGCAAGAATATTGCGCTTCCCTTGCACTCAATCAAAACAGCACGGTCTTGTACGCTCTCGGATTGCTCTATGCTGCCGAGGGCCGCAACGTCGAGGCGGTTGAAGCCATCGAGCGCGCCGCGAAAGAATCCATTCTGCCGTCCGATATGTACATGACTCTCGGAAAACTCCAAATTGCCCTGAATCATCCCGAGCAGGCGCTGGCGGCGTTTGCCGGGGCGGAGAAACACAGCCCGTATCGCAACGGTGGCGAATCGCTTGCGCCGGAACTCTATGCCGAGATTGCTGAAGGCAATTCCGAAGCACAAAGGCTTCTCGGACACTGGACAGAAGCGATTGCGTTCCAACAGGAAGCGACCCGGAGAACTCCCTTGGTCGTGAGCCGCTGGAACAGACTTGCTGCCCTTTATGAAGCGACCGGGCAGATGCAGCTCGCTGCCGATGCTCGGCGACGTGCCGCCGGGTTACAGGTTCCCGACGCTCCTCGTTGAGATACAACGGGTGCCAAGACCAGATCCCCGCTGCCGCCGTGCATCGCCTATTGCGATCGCGGGTTGATCTTTCAAGACAGCCTCTCCGCTCTCGACGATCTATCCTATGCGTCAGGAACGCAAGCTTTAGATTGAGGCGGAATTGTGGAACCAGAACGACGCAAGGGTTCGCGAAATCAGCTTCTTGGTCGTGAATTGTGCCGCGCCTCCTCTCACTTGCTTGGACACTAGGATCGCCGTGCCAACGTGTGTGTCGCTTAGGTTTCGTTGAAAACAGATAACTTCTTGGCTTCGTTTCGTAATTTGCCTGCTTACCCGACCCTCGTTCCCCGCGCCGCTCTAAGAAGCAAGGCCCGAGGGGAACTCAATTTTCCTCAATCCGGTTCTTCAGTCGCCCTGGTCGACTCGCCTTATCTGGTGTAGAGCGGAAGGATGGCGGAAACTCAGTTCTACTGGCCCCAGCACTTTTTCAACGCAGGAGTCCGCCGCTTTGGTGATCCATGTCCTCCCGAGGCCGTCTCAGGTCGATCTTGGGGAGGAATCTCGCGGCGATCAGATTTTGTCTTGCGGGTCCCGCTGGGCTTTTCGCTGCATTCACCCCACTTGGAGGAAAATGGCGAGAATCGGATCCTCATGTCGCCGCTTTCTTTATTTCCGATGGGGAGGTCTTGTAAAAGTAGGCCACAAATGGGGCACGTTTGGGCTGTGCTGGTGTGGATGGCAGACCGTCGGGAGTGCTTCCGATGAAAATCGCTTTACAGTAACGCGAACAAGTGAGACGGGTGTACTATGGCGCTGTTTTCAAAGCCAAGAAAAGGAAATTCCGGTTAGGATGCGACAATTCAGCAATCTGTGCCGTTCGATCCTACTACTCCTCATCTCCTTGGGTGCCGTCTTGTTCGCAATGGATCAGAATGGCCCCGATAACATGGTTGCTCTTGAAATCAAGGCAATTGATGGAAACACAATTCAATTGCGGAGTGGTGACGGCAAGACTCACACTTTTACGCTTGACGCCAAGACCGTTTACTGCCAAGGCGTAAACAAGGTCTCGGATTGGACCTACTTGAAGGAGAAGATAGAGAAGGAAGCCACGGTTACCGTCAAATTGGCGAAGGACCACAAGAGGGCCCTCGTCATCTGGGACCAAGCGCCTTCAATCGTCTTCTCCCTGAGCTCACCAACTGGTGGAAGCGAGTCATATAGTTTCCCTGACATGTGTAGACCGCTGAGCTATTGGACCGACCCGGCGACAAAGTTGATGTGGACAAAGCAGGACAACGGAAGCGATGTGGATTGGCACCAGGCGAAGGCATATTGTACAAGCCTGCGCTTAGGCGGGTACTCTAACTGGCGTTTGCCGACCATCGACGAGTTGCAGGCAATATACGCACCGGAGCGGATCGTTAATGAGCAGCACATTAAGGCGAATATCTGGCTTTACAGTGAGTCGGTGTGGAGCGGCAGCACCGGAAATGACCCGGAGATGTTGTGCTTCAATTTTCATATTGGCGAGAGGATATCCGCCCAGCGAGCCGGCCCACACAACGGGCATGCGTTGTGTGTGCGTCGCCCCCCATAAATGAGGCTTCTCACTCATCTCAAGCGGGGAAGAAGACGGCACGAAAAGCAGCAAGCGCCGGACGGACAGCCGAAGTCGCGATCCATATCCGCCCCGAGGCCGTCTCAGGTCAATCTTGGGAGAAATCTCACGGCGATCAGAGGTGTTTGACCCTGGCCTTCTGCTTGGCGACCAGGCGCTGCATGAACTTGGGCCCTTCCTTGTTGGGTCCCATTTGCAGGCAATCACCCGGCATCGGGCGAAAGCCTCCCAAAACCGGAACCATTTCGCAATTGCGCCAGGCGCGGGGACCCTGCGGGCTGTCCGGCCCGTTCGTTGATTAGCGCACGGGGAACGTCCAGGACAGTTGCAAAGTTCACCAAGTTCACTAAGTTCACTAAGTTCACCGCACACGGCCGGGATCGGGTTATGCGCCAGAAGTGGGCTCGCCCGACGGATTCCGCATTTCTGCTTTCCTTGGCGTGCTACAACGTGGGCATTTCTGGTGGTGGTGGTCAAAGCCACAGCCTGTGCACGGCTTGTACTCCGCCGCCGCCTCCTCAAAAGTCCGCAATCTCTCGCCCTCATGGTCCATCATCATCCCGAATTCCGAGCACGGGCCACATGGGTGGCCTACAAGTCCGGATTCGACGGTGACCGAGGGAAGGATATCGGCCCGCGTAATCCCCATGGCCCTAGCCTGACTGTGAATCTGTCGCGCGATTGCTAACGTCAGCTCGACCCTGTAGCCCTCTCCCCGCCGGCGTGTGGGAAAGCCGAGCGTCTTATTCAGGATCTGCCCGACCCTTTTTGGGGAATAAAGGCGTGGTTCCCCGTTTTCGCGGAGGATGCGGTTGGTTTCGTCTGTCAGTTCACGGACGTAGCAATCGCCCTTCCTAACATGGCAGAAGCCATAAAGCGCTAGCATCACCGTCCATTCAGGCTCATTGAACCGGTCGAACTGCATGCAGGGAAGCTGGGATTCCAGTGCTCCAGCCAACCGTTGCTGCAATTCTTCATTCCCCAACATTGCCGCTGCAAGAGCACGGGCGTTGTCCCGCAGGCGTGGAGGAAATTTCAGAAAGCGGGGGTCTTGTGAGGCGACGACCCTCACGTAATGCTGTAGACGGAACATCTCCAGCATTGGCTGCAGTACGTCAGACAATTTTTCCTCCGCGTCCGAATCTAACGACGGCACATCCCGGTCCGATGGAGTCATAACGATATTGATGTTGCGGCTGACCAAGGCGGCGTCGTCTAAGGGAACTCGTGAGGCTATTACCTTGGGGCCAAAGTTTTCGAACGCTTTCCCGTTGCAGAGAACGCGCAATCCCTGTCTGTTACCTCCCCGAAGCAAACGTTGGAAGTCGCGACTGGTCCGATCCGTTCCGAAATCCGCCTCATCGATGAGCAAGGTTGGGCGCACCTGAGCCGCTAATCGGTAAAGCGACGCCGCTGTAATGGCGGAGGCGTGTATTGCGCGGCGGCAGAGACAGTGCAAGAGCCGCAGGAGCGTGGTTTTTCCGCTTTCCGGAGGCCCACATATTGACAAGTACGGCGCGACTGAGAGCCGATCTGCAAACCAAGTACTAAGAGCGAAGGCGGCGATCAGGAAACTGTATTCTGTCGTGATGTCGACATAGGCCTCGATATAATTCATCATCACCATGAACAGTTCCCCGATCTCCGGGCAAGACCTAGCCGTCGTAGGCAGGCGTAGGGCGGACATCACCGTCGGGTCCATCTTCGGGACAACAAGCAGTTCGCCGTCATGTTCAATGTGAGATGCCCGCCGGATATTCCCATTCTGCCAAACCAAAAAGCCTAGACCTGAAGGCTGGCGGCTGCTGACTAAGTCCACCATCCGACCGTCGGGCAGGATCGTGAATTCCACCTCGCGAGTGAGGGGAGTGGCCATCTCCCTTGGTTGTGTCGACTCCATCGCGACCACTGATTGAGGGCTCGGGAAAACACGCAGCGAGCCTTGCTGTTCGTGATTTGTCTCATTGGGTTGGGTCGAAGTGGTGTTCTCGGGGTCGATGGATTCTGTGGCCTTGGCCTGATTGGCAACCACTTTCCTATCGGTCTCCGCGCGCGATCTCTGAGAAGTTGTTTCCGCGTTTCCATTCAGCGGGATTTTGTTCACTGCCGATGCAGGTGCGATTTATACCCCCATAGATTGTGGTGTGTAGGTGCCTTTGTCGAAAGCACCCTTTGTAGCGACGTGGGCGCTTCAGATTTATAGAGTGGGTTTGCCGATCCAAGGGGGTGAAACGAACCGCGGTCGGAGAATACAGCTATAAAGGTCCTCTTCACGGTAAGCAATCCCTTGGCGTAACAAACCGCCTGAGTTTTGCCCCCGCTTCAGAATCCCTCTTTCAGCGTAGGGGGATTAAAGCTTTAGTACATCCTCGAGTTTGCATCCCGCGCGCCCGATGATGTACTAAAAACTTTAAACCTCCCCGCGAGCAAAGCATCCCGCTCTCCTCGCGACGTAGCTAGATTTTACGGCGTTGAAATAGTGGAGTCGAGGGGGGTACCTACAGAGATAACGGAGCCGCGACCCTCGGTGAGTTGATTCTGACTATCGCCTTTGGATCACGCTTTGCGACGCATAGCCATCTTATACGGAATGTACATTTTCTTTGACAATCCGGCGCTCGCCGAGCAGGCAAAGTTGATTGCAATGACCCTTAGGCGCGCGAAAGTGCGGCAATACATCGCCGTGCTGCTTGGAATTCGCTGACGTAGAAGCGGTGCTGTCGTGGTGCCGCTACGGAATCACCTGCTACTTTATGGTGACCGCCATGGATAAGACGAAAGCGAAAAGGCGCGTACTCCGACCAGACGCAAGCGGTGATGCCCACGCCGTGAGCGCCCCCGTCCAAACTAGAGACTCCGCCCGTCAACTGGAGCTGGATTTTCGCGCGCCGGTGCTGCAAATGGTTTTACCCGACCAGGAAACGCTAGAATTCTGGCGCGCAACGGCTGACTATCCACAGGAAGTCGCGGATCGAATCGCAAAATTTTCCCGCAGCATGCAACAGTGGGCTTCGGCGTCTACCCGCGTAACCAACAACAAATCGAAGCCCTAATTTATGGCCGAGTGACCCTTTCGCTAATTGCAAAACGAAGGACACACGAATCTGTGGTCACCATGTCTTACTAAGACCCGGAGCCCCTGGAGACAACCCTCCTGTTCGACCCTGCCTTAAACCCCGTATTTAGGATCGTCATGATCTTTCCCACGGGGACTCCAGCAAGCTCAGCGCCTCTGCCGAGAGATGCCTCCCCTTTTTGTACCGCATCGCGAGTTTTGTCCATGGTGAATGAGCGCTAAGCGTGTTGAGTATCAGCAGGGCGCGTTCGCAGATGTTAAAAGTGCAGTCGCGCCGGGAGACCTCGGCTCAGTGTGTTCCCGCCCCAAGCACCAGATCAAGACCCGCAGTTTCGGTGAACGCCCGGAAGTCTCGGTCTCGCGTAAGGAGAGGAATGCCTCGGTCGATACAGCTCTGGGCGATCAGCGCGTCACCGAGGCGCGCCCTGCGGCTCCTTGCCAGCACCCTCGCCCGCAGCGCTCCTGCCCGTTGCCAATAGCCTGGTTCGATCTCAACCAGAGGCACTTCTGCGAGAGTTTCGGCAACGGCGGAGGGAAGCTTCGGGTCGCTTAAAAGCTCGGTGAGCACAACCGGTACCATTAGAACCTGCCGATCCTCCAGCGCCCCATCGAGCAGTTTTGCGTCCTCGCCGCCAGCGCCTTCTAGAAAGGCAACCCAAGTACTCGTATCGGCCGCGATCATCGGTCGGCCTTGAGCTCTGCCAACGTACGCGTGAATCGGACCTTGCCTCGGAGTTGGCGTAGGCGAGCGTAAGTCAGCGACGCCGCAACAAGCTGCAGCCCTGTACGGACCGTCTGGGTGATGCCGGTACCGCTGGCTTGCTGCGCCTTCTCGAGAAGCTCCGGCGGTACCTCAACCGTAATCTTGCGCACTGTCTCCACAACCATTATTGTACCATACTCAGGACCAGCATCGAATATGGTGCCGCGGCGCGATCCGCGGCGACCTTAACCCTAGCCTCTTGCTCGGCGACCAGGCGCTGCATGAACATGGGCCCTTCCTTCTGGTAGGCCTCGACCCGTAAAGGGACGTACCTGACAAGTGTTAAGCGATAGGCTACAGTCTCATCGGTGAAGATAAGGAACTTCGTTCATAAGGGCCTGAAGAGGCTCTACGCGGAAGACAGCGCAAAAGGGCTTGGCGACCAGGCGCTGCATGAACTTGGGCCCTTCTTTCTTGTAGGCCTGGGCGCCCTCGCGTAGCAACAGCCCGCAAATCTGCACTCTGTTTGGGGCGGCTCACTAGATGCTTTCGCCTCTAACAATCCAATCGAGACTCTTGCCGAATTTGGCGCCACGCCCAGAAGGATTTCAAGTGTCGGAACAACTTTTCCACTCTCGATTCTTGAGAGCTGACCTTGGGCGACACGGGATCGGGCCAGGTCGAGCATCATCCGGCAGGTAGGTAGCTGGTCTATGCGTGGACGACGGTCATGCGCTTGAGGGTGGGAAAGGCCTTGATAATTTTTCCGGCTTCCTGCTGGGCGATGCGCAGATCGTAGAGGCCTTGCAGATTGATCCAGAATTCGGCACTGGTGCCGGAGAAATGCGCCAAGCGCAACGCCGTGTCGCCCGTGATGTCCCGGCGTCCGCTCAGAATCTGGGTGATGCGATTGGTGGGAACCTGCAGCTGGCGTGCCAGCGAGGCGGCGCTCATATTGAGTTCCTTCAATTCCTCGGCCAAATGTTCTCCGGGATGGATCGCGAGCAGTGGCATGTTCGTTCCTTTCGTTGTTTCTTTCGTACTGGCAACCGACTCCTAGTGGTAATCGACAATTTCAACATTCGCCGGACCGGGGGAACGTTCTGGCCATTCGAAGCAAACACGCCACTGGTCGTTGACGCGGATGGTGTATTGGGAACTACGGCAAGACGACGGCCACTCTGGAACCCGCGACGATCTCAACGAACCCGCGAACCGCGATCCGGTCTCCCATGAAAAATCGTTTCACAACGTTGCGAGCACGATGGAAAGAAGCTTGAAACCACCTCGCTTCTTAACGGCCATAGTGCCCCATGAGTTCCGTTTCGCTCAGGATATGGCCCTTCATGGCACGTTCGAGGTCTGGCTTGGAGGCTCCGGCCTTCAGGTTGAGCTTTGTGTCGAGCGCATACAGCTTGAAATAATAGCGGTGTGGCTTGCCCTGCGGAGGACATGGGCCTCCATAGCCGATCTTGCGAAAGTCGTTGCGTCCTTGCAGCGCTCCAGTGGCAAGCTGTTCCTGTTTCTCCATTCCCTCTGGCAGTTCTCTGGTGTTTGCAGGGAGGTTGTATAACACCCAGTGCACCCAGGTACCTGCCGGCGCATCAGGGTCGTCCATGATGAGCGCAAAGCTCTGTGTCGCCGCGGGTGCCTCCTTCCAGCTCAGCTGCGGGGAAACGTCAGGTCCGTCGCATGTGAACTTCTTCGGAATCGTTTCGCCGTTGGAAAAAGCGGTGTTCGAAATCTGGAAAGACATAGCCGCTCCTTTTGCTTGACCAAGAATTGAAAAACCGTCGAGAAGCCAGACTCCAGCGAGTATCAGCAAAGCAATCAGTCTTGGCACTTAGCCCTTATTATTTATGCGCTTTGCGGCGAACAATGTAGCCAACATGGTCAGAGGCATCACAACGCAAGGGTGCACTCGTTCGCCGAGGAAGTGAAGGTTGCGTAGCCTATGACGGTCGAGCGTCGTGAACTTTCAACGGAGTTCCGGGCAATCTCCACTGAAACGACTGGACCCGATTATTCCCCGTATCCGCGACGTAGATGCGATCCGACGAGTCGATCCAGATACCATTCATCATTCCGAACTGGCCGTAACCAGACCCCGTGTAACCAAATCGAGAAACTAAATGTCCATCGCGCTGGAAGACCTGCACGGTGTCCAGCGGTCCATCGAGATAAATCCGGCCCCGAAGAACAACAGGAATAAACCGGACAAGCCGTAGCACAACGACCTCTCAAAAACGGGGGCTATTGTACCCCCGCCAGCTTGTTACTGGGATCATCCTACACGGATTCTAAACCTTCCCCAACTGATCGAAGGATTGAAAACATCACACGGTCAGCAGTCAACCCGGATTTCCATTCAAATCCGATCGAGTGGCGCTCGAATCCGCGGGCGCCGCGGCTCCAATTCCGCACATTTACCTGTAGTATACAATGTATATACTATCGTGTATCCTGCGTATCGTAGCCAATAGACAAGGAGCAAGGTTATGAAGGCTCAGATGGTCAAGTGGGGCAATAGCCTGGCAGTGCGCATCCCGAAGCCGATCATCGAGGAGGCCCGCCTCAAGGAAGGTGATTTCCTGGAAATCCAAGCCGGCGACGGGCAGATCGAGTTGCGCCGGGCCACCAAAATACCGACCCTGGCTCAACTGGTTTCTCAGATTACCCAGGAGAATCGGTACTCCGAGATTTCTACGGGCCCAGAAGTTGGAAAGGAAAGAGTGGAATGGTGACCGCGTACGTACCCGAAGCGGGGGACATCGTATTCCTTGACTTTGACCCCCAGGTGGGCCACGAACAGGCCAAGCGGAGGCCGGCACTGGTGCTGACCGATCAACGTTATAACCGAGCCAGCGGGCTAGCGGTAGTTTGCCCCTTGACGAGCCAGCGCAAACCATATCCCTTCGCGCTGCCCGTCAAAGTCGATAAGGTAGAAGGTGCTATCCTAATCGACCAGCTCAAAAGCTTGGACTGGGCGGGTCGCCACGCACAATTTCATTCCAAAGCCGAGGCAACGCTGCTCCCGAAAGTGCGGCAATACATCGCTGTGCTGCTTGGAATTCGCTGACGTAGAAGCGGCGCTGTCGTGGTGCCGCTACGCAATCGTTGCGGACGTTTTGCCTTCATGGGTCATGGGCCTGGCGTCGTTTCACGCAAGAGGACCAGTCCGGCGCGAGCACGTCGCGTGGTCAAGTCATGAGTCTCTGACCCTGGTCTTCTGCTTTGCGACTAGGCGTTGCTTGAACTTGGGCCCTTCCTTCTTTGGATGTCGATTTTGAAGACTACCATTAGGGAGAAAGTTATGGAGAGAAAGAACGGAGTGCCGCCCGTCCATCCGGGCGAGATTATCAAGGAAGATATCCTGCCGTCTGTCGGCCTGTCCGTGACGGCCGCAGCCAAAGCTCTTGGCGTGTCCCGCCAGATGCTTCACGACATTCTTGGGGGCCGCAAACCCCTATCTGCCGTCATGTGCCTGAAAGTGGCCCGCCTCTTTGGCAGCTCGCCGGAAGTATGGATGCGGTTGCAAGCCGCTTACGACCTGAAGAAGTCTGAGCAAAACAAGAAGGTCATGGCACGCGTCGCGCGGATCGTGCCTGTCAAGCCGATCGAAGAAGTTCGGGCCTGAACCCCCAGTTTTATTACGGCTCCGTCTGCCTTTGGTTTGGCAGCCAGAAGGGCGGCGGCTTCTCGCAAAGGCGGGTGTTTTCTGAACGATGATTCGGTAGGCTGGGGTTGAGAATCTCACGTATGTGTTCGACCTGGTTGGAGCGGCTCACTAGATGCCGTCGCCTCTAACAATCCAATCGAGACTTTTGCCGAATTTGGTCGTCACATTAAGAAGATAATTCAGGAAGATCCTGCTTCGTGATCACATCTGCTCGCCTGCAACCGGTGACTTGTCGGTGCTGTCCGTAGGTCGAGTCAAAGCCATCGCGCATGAACCAAACAACGGACTCCTATTTCCTGAGTGAAGGGTGATTCTTTGCGATCCAGTCTTCGACCTGGTTGTAAAATTCTTTCGCCTCGACAAGGATCTCCTTCGCTTCGGTCTCGGTCGCTACGTTGGAAAAGGTATAGTCGATAGTATTGCGCTTTCGCCGACAGGTCTCAAAGTAGTCGGCATACTTGTGAGCGGGTTTTCCCAACGCAAGTTTCGTGGTTTCTAATGAGACCCGGTGATGCCCGACCTTGCTCATGATCCGATACCCCGCACAGGCGATAGCCATATTTGCCGCCTGGAGTGCAGCGTTGTAGGCAGTCGCGAACCTCCGGTCGGCCGAAAGGCCGTCAATGGCCGCGTCCGCGAGGTCGCGGGCGATCAGGGCCCGCATGTTATCCAGTTCCTTCTTGGAGGTCGTGTGTCTCTGGGCTTCTTTACTTGCTAATAATTTCGTCCAACTCACGCTGACCTCCTTTCACAAACTGTTTCCGTTCTCGTAAAACGGCGGTGAGGAAATGGTCGCGTGATTGGATTTTTTCCCGGAACTCCTCCGCGGAATAGGCTGTGACGTTGACCTCTCTTCCCAACTTCGCCTCCGCCTTGCGGAGCACTGGAGACAGGTCAGCGAGGCCTGCTTTGCCAATGACCATCAAATCCACATCACTGGTTGCATGTTCTCGACTCCGCGCCACGGAACCGTAGACAAACGCACACTGGATCTTACCCCCCAACGGCGCTAGCATCCGCTCTATGGTCGGAGCCAGCCCTGCAGTTTTTTCGAAAAGCTGCTGCAGGTCTCGGAACACCGGGGACTTGGTTTCAGCTTTGAAATAGGCCCTCGTGCCTTCACGACGA
>JBEKWL010000244.1:0-17677 GCA_049513095.1 Terriglobales bacterium | reverse complement strand
AAGCCCGTTTCTGGATAATTAGCGGATGGTCCGCCGCCTTCCCGAAGTTTAGAGGGAAACTGATCGGCGCTGGTACAACGCCGATCGTTGGCGCCGCAGTTGCTGCCACTGGAGCACAAGGTCCGCCGAGAGGATCGAAAAGGCAAGGCAGGCCCAAACGATGGTTTCGCTCGCATGTATATCGAGATTCTCCCATCCGGTCACGCCGCCGATCACTCGCCCCTCCAGAAAAACTAGTGCGACCGCAAAGCTGCGAGTCATCCATTGCCGGTGTTCCTGAACCTTGCCTTTGAGAATGAAGACCATGGCAATCGCGGTGGTAGTCATCCACAACGTGGCGTCCGCTCCTGCAGCAATACTGAAAGATCGGGGATCACCCATGTGTTCCTGGAAGTACTGGATGTAAAAGCCGAGTGGCGCGGCCACGAACACACCTGTGACATAGATTCGGCCGACTACACGATGGAGCTGCCTGAAACGGATGCGAAGCCGATCGGAGAACTGCATCGGGCCCAGCAGCAGAGCACAGGCACCGGCGATTCCATGTGGCAGGAGCCACCACTTAAAGGGTTCGTAGTGCTGCCACACCTGGTCCTTCGGATGCACTAGAAAACTCTCATCGTGAGGGATCACGTAGGCCAACATCAAACCGATGGCCGCAAACAGCAAATATTTTGGACGTAACCACGAGCTCGGCCTGAGCGCTGTCACTATGGTTGACATGGAAGAACCTCCAGGACAATTCATTTCTTGTCCTCAATGCCGACGGTTTGTGGCGGCGAAGAAGGAAACCGCTGGCGACGGACAGCGGTTCCCTCTTCTTCGCAAGCCGCTACTGCCTTCTTGCGCGACGTAGCTCCTCAGAAGCGTTGTCCGCGCCAACGGCTCCGTTATTCCCACAATCGTTGCGTAGCTCGTTGGGGGCGCCCCTGGGCGGCGTGCTCGTTGTGTTGTCGATGCAAGGGATTGCACTCAGGTATTCGTAAATGGCTTCGATCTGATGATCGGTCATGTTGTGAAAGACCGGCCATGGCATCACCTGAAGAAGATTGCCATCGACGGGAGGTGGAAGACACGTTGCCGTATTTGGATCTGACGGAGGTTCCAAGCAGGTCATATGGATCCTATCGAAATCCGTTCCATGCCGCAGGATGTCCTTGAATTGATCAAGTGTGCGGCCACCTTCCGCTCGTCCCGTTTTGTCCGGTGTCAGGTTGCGCGTAATGATATCTGGCCCAACGTATGGTCCCGAGGGTAGCCAATAATCTGGTGGCGGATATACCCCGGGTACCGGCGGAACGGCTGGACCGAAGTCCGTGCCGCCTTCCAGGTAGGTGGTCGGGTCGGTTTTTGTGGGCTGGCCAAAATAGGGGTTTTCGCCTGCAGCGTAATTGAAGTTTGGGGGCCCTCCGCCGGTGTGGCAACCGTTGCAATCGCCAACAGCGTTCACCAGAAAGCTGCCTAAGCCCACCTTCCAGGGGTCTTTCCCCTCCAAGTTGAGCGGGACGGGCGCTATCTCGAAACCGATACGAACCAGTGATGCGTCATTGTCGTTTTTGGAGTTGCCGTGGTGGTTGTCTTGCGCTTGCACGCTCGGCGGAGTGCTCAATCGCCTTCCCAGAGCAATCACACCCAGCATCAGGACCGCTCCCACTGCCATTTTGACAAGTCTCTGTGTCTTCATTTGTGGTTCTCCTTTGCGGATTTTTCCGGGATCACCGCGTTTGCATCCGGGCATCGCTTTCCGGCGCATACGCATGCAGTTCAAAAGCAAGGTCGTTTTAGAAATCACCCCATCAAGAACTGTGCCCGGATCGTGCTTGGGTTGTCCTCACACTGGGCGCATGATGTTTCAGTTTGAGCAAGCAGGCAATGGAGAAGGTCTGGAGAATCGTGTATTCACCTGCATTGGTCTGTATTCCCAACTTGCTGAACAGGCGGGTCTTATTGACGGTCCAGGAAGGGATGTAGAATTACTGCCTCATGGGTGAAGAGCTCGGAGAGCTCAACCGTGGCTGCAGACCTCCTCAGATTCGATGACTTCGAACTGGACCTTCGCGCATACCAGTTGCGACGTTCCGGCCGCACGCTGAGGCTGGAACGAATCCCCATGGAGGTCCTGTTCCTGCTTGTGGAGCGGCGGGGCCAGTTGGTGACACGGGAAGAGATCATTGAAAAGCTCTGGGGCAAGGACGTCTTCCTTGATACCGATAACGCAATCAATACCGCGATCCGGAAAATTCGCCAAGTCCTCAAGGACGATCCCGAGCAGCCGCGTTTTATTCAGACTGTTACAGGCACAGGTTACCGATTCATAGGCCAGATATCCGAAGGTGCTGTCCCACCACCCGCTAAAGCGCCGGCTCAAGAAAAACCGGCTGCGAGTTCGAGTCCGAAAGCTGCAACTGCCGAGACCGGTTTGGTCATTTCCCATTACCGAATCGGGGAGAAGATTGCCAGCGGAGGCATGGGCGATGTTTTTCAGGCTGAAGACATCCGTCTCAGGCGTCGGGTAGCGATAAAGTTTCTATCGGCAAAATTCGCCAACGACAGCGTTGCCCTGGAGCGTTTTCTGCGCGAAGCCCGAGCCGCTTCCTCCCTCAACCATCCCAACATCTGCACTATCTATGAAATCGAAGAATACGATGGCCGTCCGGTCATGGTGATGGAGTTTCTGGAGGGAGAAACTCTCAAGCAGCGTATCGGCCGGGCCCCTATGGAGATAGACGGACTATTGGACGTCGGGACTTCCGTGGCGGATGCGCTGCAGGCGGCCCATGCCAACGGTATTGTTCACCGCGACATCAAGCCCGGCAATATCTTTATCGGTAACAAGGGGCATGTCAAGGTCCTAGATTTCGGACTCGCCAAGTTGACAGCCGGCCATCGGGTCCCCACAGAAGACGTTGAAGAGTCGCTGACCATAGCAGGGGTCCTGCCAGGTACGCCGCATTACATGTCTCCGGAGCAATTGAGCGACGAGGAAATTGACGGGCGCTCCGACCTCTTTTCTCTGGGCGTCGTGCTTTATGAAATGGCTACTGCGAAGAAACCCTTTTCTGGAAAGAACGTCGTCGCCATCAACAATGCCATTCTGCATGTCAGCCCGCCTGCCCCCACGAGCCTGAATCCGGCATTGCCCGCTGGATTGGACCCAATCGTCGCAAGGGCGATGCAAAAAGACCGGAATCTGCGCTACCAGCATGCTTCGGAGGTTCGCGCTGACTTGCAGCAACTGAAGCGTGATCCTCATGCTGCGCCTATAGCCATCAGTGCAACTACCGGAGCCCCAACGGGTATTGGAAAGCGCTGGAAGCTGATTGTTCCCGCTATCGTGGCTGTGCTGGCGTTGTCAGTCGGAGGTTACTTCTATCTCCGCCGCGCACCGAAGCTCACGGACAAAGACACGATTGTCCTTGCCGACTTCAGTAATAGGACGGGCGATTCCGTTTTTGACGGAACGCTGAGGCAAGGCTTGGCGGTGCAACTTGAGCAGTCGCCTTTCCTCAGCCTCATCTCAGAGGAGCGCATCCAGCAGGTACTGAGGCTGATGGGCAAGCCAGCCGATGCCCGATTTACTCCAGAGATCGCGCGGGAAGTATGCGAGCGAACTGCAAGCGCAGCCGTTCTCGGCGGCTCGATTGCAAGCCTGGGCACCCAGTATGTGTTGGGATTACGCGCGGAAGACTGTCGCACGGGAAATGTACTTGCTGAGGAACAGGTGCAAGCGGCGAGAAAAGAGGACGTCCTCAATGCCTTGAGCCAAATGGCCAGCAAATTCAGGAGCCGAGTCGGTGAATCACTCACTACGGTCAAGAAACACGACACTCCGCTGGCCGAGGCCACGACGCCTTCACTCGAAGCCTTGAAGGTTTACAGCGCGGGTTGGAAGGCTGTCTTTTCCACTGGTTCAGCGACCGCCGTTCCCTTTTTCAGTCGCGCCATCGAGATTGACCCTAATTTTGCCAGCGCGTACGCGGCGCTCGGGCGCATGTATGGCGACATCGGGGAATCGGTCCTTTCTGCGAGGAATACCAGCAAAGCCTATCAACTGCGGGATCGCGCCAGTGACGAGGAGAAGTTCTTTATTTCTCTCACCTACGATTTGCAGGTCACGGGAAACCTGGAGAAGGCGCAGCAGACCTGCGAGTTGTGGATGCAAACTTATCCTCGCGCGTCGTCTCCCCACTCGCTGTTGGCAGGGGGAATCTATCCTTCGATCGGCAAACGTGAAGAGTCCGTCGAGGAAGCCAAAATAGCTCTCGGTATCGACCCGGACTTTTCTATAGGGTACAGCCTTCTTGCCGACGGCTACCTGGCGCTGGAGCGCACTGCTGAAGCGGAGAAGACTCTCCAGCGAGCGTCCGAGCGCAAACTTGATATCCCCGATTTCTATGTCCAGCGATACGTCATTGCCTTCCTGAAAGACGACAAGACAGAAATGGAGCGGGAAGCCGCTTTGCCTCGGGAAAGACCCGGCGTGGATGACTGGATGTTCAACGCCGAAGCTTTCGTATCGGCCTATTCCGGTCACTTGGAAAAGGCCAGGAAGATGTCACAGCGGGCAGCGGATTTGGCCCGGAAGGCGGAGCGGCGGGATACTGAGGCACTTTACGAAGCAGATGCCGCGATGCGGGAGGCCCTGTTCGGAAACGCGTTGGTCGCAAGGCAGAGAACTGGGGACGCACTTGAGCTTTCAAAGAGCAGGGATGTGGAATATGGAGCTGCCTTTGCGCTAGCTCTCTCGGGAGATTCTTCTCGATCTCAAGCGCTGACGGAGGACCTCTCCAGGCGCTTCCCCGAGGACACGATAGTTCGATTCACGTATGTGCCGACAATCCGCGCACTCGTGGTGTTGAACCACAGCCAGCCCTCAAAGGCTATCGAGCTGCTGCAAACCGCCATTTCTTATGAAAACGGAACTCCGATTGAGGGCGGCTCTGAATTTCTTTTGGGAGCGGGTACTCTCGACTCGGTCTATGTCCGTGGCCTTGCCTATCTGGCCGCTCATCAAGGCGCCGAAGCCGCCGGGGAATTCCAGAAAATTCTTGATCACCGCGGGATCGTGCTCAGCGACCCCATCGGCGCATTGGCACACCTGCAATTGGGCAGAGCCCGGACCCGGACATCCCTGCCCTCAAGCAGGCCAAAGCCGAGTATGCAAAGCTGCAATAGCTGCGTTGCCCCTCGGTGGAAGCTCGGAGTAGGGCGGACTCCCAACGACACTAGCCAGAAGTCCGCTTCGAGGAGATCGCCATTGATCTCCTCCAAGCCCGTCTCTAGACCTCCCGGATTACTTCCGCATTGCCGACAACACGTCCAGAATCGTCGCATCAGACGCCGACGAAGCCGAAAACGCGCGAGGATTTCAGCCGAGCGGCTGCTCGCATCGTCAGGGAAGCAACAGAAAACAAGTAGGGCGCGCTTATCTAGATTCTTTGGCAGTTTCATGGAACAATGCGCTCGCATAAAAGTATGAGTTGCCGCACGAACTTGGCATTCGTGAACGCGTGACGAATGTTCTTCGGAGTCGACATGCATCGCAGCTTAACCCGATGGCTCGGCGGAAATTCCCACCCGCTTCATCGCGCCCCATTGCAGGTCGCCCCGTAAATATTGCCACAAGCCTTGCAGCCGCCACACCATGGTCATCTGCCGGTAGGGGAAGTGTTCGAACAGACAGTAGATGAGCAAACGGGCAACCTCGCGCCAGTCTCCGTAGCGACGAACAGTCATTTCTTCCAGCAGAACCGAACCGATGGAAATCAGGGTAGCGAAGGCGTAGCCGAATAACAGGAATTGCAGAAAAAAAGCCTTGCTCAACACTCCCAGCACCGCTGCGAGGATGATCGTGGTGTATCCCACCAGCTCGATGACTGGGGCTAAGAGCTCAAATATCCACATATAGGGAAGAACCAACCAACCGACGCGACCATAGCGAGCGCGAAACAGCATGTCCCGGTTGGGCCAGAGTGTATCAATCAAACCTTTGTGCCAGCGCGCTCGCTGCCGGGCGAGCGACTTCAAGTCAGTCGGCACTTCGGTCCAGCAAGTTGGATCGGGAATGAAGTTTATGTGATAGGGGCGGTGTTCCTCGTGCAGGCGGCGATGCATCCGGATAACTAGATCGAGGTCTTCTCCAACCGCATGAGTGCGGAACCCTCCCACTTGTTTCACCAAGTCTCTCCGAAATATTCCGAAGGCGCCGGAAATGATGGGTAGCATGTTGAAGCACGCCCAGCCTTCACGTCCCACCAGAAAAGCACGCAGGTACTCGATGACCTGCATGACCTCGATCGGTCGGTTGGGAAGACGCACTTGCTCAATCTGATTGTCGACGACACGGGAGCCGTTTAAGACCCGCACAATGCCGCCTACCGCTATCACCCGGCCGGGATCAGAGAGTACTCCCACCATGATCCGGACAAGTGATTCCCTTTCCAGAATCGAGTCGGCGTCTACCACGCAAACGTAAGGGCTGGTGGCGGCGTTGATGCCGGCATTGATTGCATCCGCTTTGCAGCCTGCTCCTTTCTTATCGAGAACGAACAAGCGGGGTTCCAGCGGGCTACGATAGATCGCGCGAACCGGCGCGGTCGCAATATCCGCAATGTAGAGTATGCGGGCCGTCTGAAGACCATAAGCTTCCTGCAACCTCTCCACCGTCGCGTCGCTTGATCCATCATTCACCACAATCACCTCGAGGCTTGGATAGTCGAGCCCGAGCAGGGCTCCCACACTGCTCACGATGGATCGTTCTTCATTGTGTGCGGGAACGATGACAGTGATGGGCGGCGTAAACGGTGAAGCTTTAATGAGTTCGAATCTGAAACTACCGAGGCGATGATGATGTCGAACATTTCTTGAAATGGCGACTACCAAGAGACCCAGATAAATAATGTTAGAGAGCAAGTAGTAGATGAACAAAGTATCGTTCGATATGGTGAGGAACCGCACGGTTAGTGTGTCCCCGCTGCCGCCGCGGCAACTTTCCCGCTTAGTTCCACACTTTTTCTAGCTCCTTCTACGACCTCCCGCAGAGTAGTCTGCACAGAATACTCGCCGGATCCAGCCAACACGCCGATGATTTTCTCGATAGCGCCGGAGCGCTCGAGCTCGGAGATGAACGCCTGCAGCGCGTAGTCGTCATTGGTCGCGACTACATCTTCAAGAATCTGCTCCAGTTGCGGTTCCATGCGTGCCAGCGCCCATGCGGCACGTTGCCGTACATGGCGGTTCACATCACAGAGGGATCGCAGCAGGATCCTGATCTTGCCGACATTCTCGATTTGTCCAAGCGCCACCACCGCCCGCAGGCGCACAAACCACTCGGGATCGGTGGCCAAACTGTGGAGCGCGGGTAGAGTGTACGAGGTGTTGGTATTCCCCAGAGCTCTGGCAGCGGATGCACGTACTTCCGGTAAGGTATCTGCCGCCAGCACTAGCAGTTCCTCACCCAACTCAGGCGAGGCCAACTCGGCCAGGACGCGTGCCAACAGCTCCCGCATTGTTCCTTGGGTCTGCTCAAGATAGCTGACCAGTATTTCGGGGTGGCTGCGACAACAATTTGCCAGGGAGGTTTTTACGGAGCGTTCTGGAGCGTCGAGCTGGCCGTCCACGATCCGATCCAGAATTGGGATCGCAGCCTCCATTACGGCGGTACGCCCGAGCGCACGAACCGCGGCAATTCGGGTCTCTGCCCGCCGCGAATCTAACCCAGCCGCCAAGGCGGGGATGGCTTCCCTAGCCCGCGTCCGACCCAAGGCGAGTAGCGCAGTTGTCTGCTTCCAACTGCGCGCGGTTCGCGCTTCATAAATCAGCATGTCGAGCAATCCGCTCACACGAAGACAATCCAGCAACGGAGGCAGGCCGTCCGGAGCCGACATCTCAATGTTGTCGAGCAAAATGGATTCCACGATGTCGCAATCGAGCGGGTCGAAGCGCCAATCAGGGGGCGGGATCTTTCCCGAGACTATATCGTTCCATTGTGAGCGCAAGGCAACCGTCCGCTCATTTCTTCTGCGAAAATAACGCGCTCGATACCAGCGCCGCAGAACAATGAAGCCAACCAGCAGGAAAATTCCCAGCAGCGATCCCAGGATTGCCCGCAGCACCAGCCCCGCGGGTCCGGATTTTTCAATCGCGCTAAAAACGGATCCCATAACTCAGTCCCAGTGTGGTATCGGTTCGCCCCTGGCTTCGTTCTTGGCGAGCTAGGTAACCCTGGACGTCCTGCCGGTCGACGAACCGATAGCGCAGTCCACCGCCGTATGTGTGCGCGGAAAATTGCCCGATCTGGTCGATTTGAGAAAAGTTTTCGCTTCCCACCCCATAGAGAACGTTGCCGCTAACGCGGCGATACAAGGGAAATCCGAGCTTGGTCCAGCCCGATGGCTCCCAGGCGACAGAAGTTCCGACAAACCCACTGCGGGCGCCGGTGACGTCAAGCGACCAGGTCCACCCCTTGGGTAGGTAAACAATCTGATTTGTTGACCAAGTTAGAACATGCGCGCCTCGATACCAAAACCAATGTTGCTGGTAGGAACTCTCCAACCCTTGCACCCAGCGGTTGTCGAGCCGGAATCCGTGACCTAATTCGACAAAAGCTTCACTCGTCGGCACTACGGCCTGATCGTTGGCTACCGCGGTGCCCACGCTGGCCCAGGTCTGAGCGGTAAGATGAAAGGCTCCGCTGGCTTGAAACTTGACCGCATCCTGACCAAATCTTTGGTAGGTGCTGACGCCGAAAACCGTCGACCATCGGTGGTTCCAACTGGAGCTCAGGCTGACACTCTGGGTCTGGGCGTTGCTCGTGTAATTGAAGAAGTCGATGTCGTCCCCCACTCGGAGTTCATGTTTGGTGTTTTCCAGGAGGCTCGCCCTAGCTTCCTTGTTTTCCGGATCGAACTGGAGGACCTGCTGATATTCCAACCGCGCTTCGCTTGTACGGCCCAACAGAGCCAGCACCCGCGCCTGCCGGCTCAGAATTTCAGGGTCAGATGGCGAGATTGTTCTTGCGTGGTTCAGAACTTGGAGAGCCTCGGCATACTTCTGCTGCCAGAGCAGGACGTCGGCGAGGCCGGTCAAAATATCTACGTCATTCGGGACTTTCGCAAGGACAAGTTTGTATTCGGCTTCCCCTTCGGACCAGTGGCCTTTCCATGCCAGCAACCGTCCACGCCAACCGTGAGCTTCAAGATCTTCTGGCGCGTTCGCCAGCCGTTGATCAACGATCGTGAGCGCAGCATCGAGTTGCTGAGCTTTAACCTCATCCTGAACTTGTTGTTGCCATTCGCTTCCAGTTTGCCCGGCGAAGGACGATGCGGCCGCCACTAACAGCGCTCCGATAGCGCTCGCCCGAATCATGCTGCGCTGCAAATCAATTAGCCTTTTCTGGATCACTCTCACTGCAAAGCTCCGGCGGGGATGGGACTCGGCGGGAAACCAAATACGTTCGGGACAACCCAGTCCAGACGCAGGAATGCACCGTCGTCAGCCTCTTGGTGATTGTGACCTCAAGGGAGGTCTTACGGTAAGTTACTCAAGTCCAAAGGCTTACGTGCGATCAAAAAAATGGACGGCCGAGAAAGCCGCGGTGCGGCTGGAATGCAAAGGAGGGATCCTCGACGGAATTCTCTCCGCGTGCTGGCTAACGATTGAGACTGAGATGGAACGAAATGGCTTGCCCTGCTTTCAGTTCCGGCAGAACCACATGATGGTTATCGGGAGATAGCGTGGCACCGTTTGAAACCGCCGATATCGGGTGCTGAAATTCAAACGTGAGGCCGCCGACGGATTCTTCTGTGCTCACTTGCAACACGACTTCGCTCGGCACGGAGGATGAAGTCACGCTCCACTTGAGACGATCGCGAGCGCGCCAGAACCTTGCAAAACTCAACATGTCCGATTTGCCAATGTCGTGCGGAAGCTGGCGAAGCAATTCCTGTTCGGCTGCGGCTTTTTGCGCAGACTCATTTGAGTGAACCAACAGCACGCTCACCGCTCCGTTTTCCGCATTCGCAAGGATCACTTCCAAAGCCTGCGGCACTCGTTTGGCGAAACCGGGAGATTCTTCGTCCTCAATCGTCACCGGGAATTCATAAATCCGGCTGTCCTCGTCGAAGCCGAGACCCCAAGGTAGGGCGTAGGGGAAGTTGCTGAGAACGTCGTCGGCGGTGAAAGATGAGTCGAATTGATAGCCGGAGCGTTCCAGGGCCTCGGGCAGCGAAACGGGAACCCGCAAATGTCCGGCCCGAAAGAATATCGTATCCTGACCTGGGATTTCTCCGTCCAGCAATTCCTTGCTGACTCGTACTTCGCCGAAAACAGTGGCTCCTGAGGCCGTATCGAATCCGAGCCCGCGTGGACGATAGGTGGCGTATGTCTCCTGGCCTGACCCTAGTTCGAACTTGTTGAAACCGCGCGAGTGAATAACGGAATGGCTGCCTAGGCTCGATCCTCCTGCTTTCAGTTCGCGGAGAATCCCGAGGTTGGGCTTGAAAAAAAATGCTTTGCTGTTGGCGTCGTCCACATACTTCGTCTGAATAAAAAAGGTGCTGTTCGCCTGATTTGCTTTTTCGATGCCCGCAAACTCACGGCCGGGTGCGAAGGAGTTTTCCCAATCGACATCATGAGAGAGCAGCAATGCCGACCGCTGGCCCTGGGGGATTGTGGCCAACCGCACCCAGTCGTTTGCGTAGGCTTCGTACCAGGCCCTCAGAATCAACATCCACACATCCGCGCCCGGCTCGAACGCGTTCACATAATGACGCTCGGCCTCGAAATCTCGATTACTCTGACTGCGTAAAACAACGTCAACCAAACTCAGTCCGAGAAGATAAACCCCACCCTTGCCGACCGTGTTCGTGAGCAGGGCCGCACTGCCGTCGTCAAAGTGTGCCAGCACGACGGCGCCGCTGCCGGGAATATATCCATTCGTCCAAAAAATCTCGGGATAGCTCTCGCTTCCCAAGCGAGTCTCACGCTCCTCGGGCCGGTTGAGATACTTCATGACTGGATCCGTCCCGGCAAACGCTACGTGATAGCGTTTGCGTGAAGGCTCAAATTCCCGGAAACCAAAAAGGTCCTTAAGGCTGCCCCAAAATACATTCTGAGCGAAGATATATCCGCCCTGTCTTACGAATGTCGTCAATTGTTCCGCTTGAGCCTGGTTGAATGTGTGCGAATCCACGCTCGGATAGAGAATGACGAGCCGATGTTTGAGGGCCTGTCCCAGGTTGCGAGTTATCAAGAACGGAATGCCCATTTCCTTCAGCGAGTGTACGAGTGCCAAAGGATTCTCGGGACTCGTATCTGGACTGGTCCAGAGAACTGCTACCTGAAGGGGAAAGCGATCAGGAAACTCAGTGGTTGGGTCCGCCTGCTCGTGAGTAACGGGAAGCAGGGGTACTTCTTTCGTTTGCAAAGCGGGGTCAGTTCTGGAGATTGTTTTCCAAGATAGGACCGCCACGAAACCCAGTACTACTAGCGCCACTTTGAAAGATGGTTTCAAATCCCACCCCCCTTAGCCGAGCTTATCAGACCTCGCTGAATCCGCTATATTCGCTTGGTCTCGGGCGGATTCTGTGGAAGGTGCCGAGACTTGGCGATGGGGAGAAGCATCGGTCCTACGGGTGAAACTGACTTGGCTACGACTTTGTGTGCACAAACCAGAAGCACATAGATGGGGGTCAACTTCATGAGGATTTTTTCCAGCGACGGGTGCTTCCGCCAGTAAGGTCGTTGCTGGCGCAGACCAAATCTCTCATGAACTTGCAAGCCGCAGGTATTCAGCGACTGGATCAGGCGGGGCATGGTGTTGGCCTTGTAGTCTACGGGAAAGATGTCTTCGTCCGCCCGGGAATCCGATGCGTGGACAATGCGGCGACGCAATTTCTCTGGCAGCACCTTGGTAGCAACGGCATTCCCAAAAATTGCGTAGTTCCGCAGATTTGGGGTGATGGCGACAATTGCGCCTCCGGGACGGAGACAGCGGGCGCATTCGGCAAACGCATGACGGGGCCGAGCTAGGTGCTCCACGACCATGCGACAAGTGATCAGATCAAAGCTGTTGTCACCAAAAGGCAAGTCGTAAAGCGATCCCTGGACGAGTGACTTGATATTGCGGTGGGAAGTCACCGAAACATCCATGCCGACAATGGTTTTGCAATGGCTGGCAAGCCAGTCTTCAAGCGGCTCCATGTCGGCCTCAAGCAGCCGAGAACCGCAGCCAGCGTCAAGCCAAACTGTGTCAGCTGACAGGTGCTCGGAAATGAGGCTTGCGTATGCTTCTGACTTAGCGGCCCACTGTGCTCCGCTGAGCGGGATTTGGACTGCTTGGGCCTCGACCTTCATAAGACCACGAAGTAGTTATGGCTCAAGACCACTGTTTGTAATAGAGCTTGCTGACGACGGCCTCGGGTATAAAGCTTCATTGTGATTTCCCCCGAAGAACGGCGACGAAGGCCGTCAATGCATTGGGGCCCCAATTGGCTACGCAAAAAGCCGGGACTGAAGTAATAAGGTTCCGAGCGAAGGGAAAGGAAGTAGACGCGCCCGAAAGTTCGGCGAGATTATGCCCGATGGCTGTAGCCGTGTCAAGGTGCACGAGATTGCTGTCGCAAAGTCGGATTTGGCGTTGCCTCAAAAGAGTAGGTGTTGATAAATCTCGATTGCACTCATTGACGCCAAAAAGGCGAACAGACGGCGCAAGCTTGTGCTAACGCCTGTTAACGTCAACTATCCCCATCCGGTACCGAGAACAACGTGTTTTCGTACCAGCTGGATTCGTTCCTGTTTGCCCTGAAATCCCCCGAATATTCCCTAGTTGCTGCGTTTCTCGATCTCAGGGACAAAGAATCGCATGACGTCAATTGTCATCCGGTAAGGGTTAAAGCCCTGGTTGTTTGCGAAGAGAATGACGGTCAAGTCGGGTTCAAAGAGATGTGCGTATTCGACCATGCCGGCGCCGATGTGGTAAACGACTCGGTGGCCGTTGAAAATGTCTGTATCCCACCCTCCTGCAAACTCAGCGTCACGTCCGTTGTTCAGACGGAATGGC
Organism: Terriglobales bacterium; assembly: GCA_049513095.1. GTDB lineage: Bacteria > Acidobacteriota > Terriglobia > Terriglobales > Acidobacteriaceae > Acidiflorens. The sequence continues at coordinate 4,617 of JBEKWL010000244.1, read as the reverse complement.
GTCCACATGAGTTCCAAGGTTTGCCGGTTGAGCACGCGGTCGTGAAAGAGGGCCACGTCGAAAGTAGCCAGGTCCGCCGCGCTCATGTTCAGGCCGACGCCACCATGCTGGTACTCGGGATAGAGAAAGTTAATGTCGTTCCAGAGTTTGCCGTCGGGCGATGGCAAGCCGTTCCCGTTCGCCTGCCGCTCCACGTGGAAGCGATCAGCTTGTGGAGGGAAGTTCATATAAAGCCCTACGCGGTTCGGGACGATGTCGAGAGAGTCCCCGAAGCGTGCGGATGCCATGCCCAAAGGCGTGAATATCCGTTTACTCAGGAACTCACCTAGCGACATTCCGGAACCCTTTTCGACGATCATCTTCAGTAACAAGAATTCCGTCTGGTTGTAAATCGACTTCTCTCCGGGCTTGTACACGAGCGGGACGGCGGATACTTTCTTGAGCGCGTCTTCCGGACCGCTGGCAGCGATCCAATCGGCGGGGGCCGCGGCCGGCGATCCCGGGAAAATATCAGGTATGCCGCTGGTGTGGCTAAGGCAGTTCAGGACAGTAATTTCATTCCATGCATACGGGAGTCCCGGCAAGAGTTGCGTGACCTTATCGCTCAAGCGAAGCTTGTCTTCCTGCACTAGCAAATAGACTGCCGTCGCGGTGAAGATCTTGGTGACCGAGGCGAGAGGGAACACGCTGTCCTTGCTGGTCGGCACGCCCAATTCAATGTTGGCCAAGCCATAGGACTGTTGCTTAATCACCTTGCCGTCCCGCAATACCAGAAGCACCAACCCAGGGACGTGGCGCGCGTGCATCTGCTCACGAATGTAGTCATCGACGGAATCAGCAAGCAAACGAGGGACAGCGAGCGAGAAAATAAGGATGAATGACGACATGCGGAAGCGATGGCAATTCATGTCAACACCTCGTGCTTCTGAGCCGCATAGATGATAGCCGACATTCCACTATCCGAACCCGTCCGCATTTTGCGTATTCGCAATTGGCGCAGCAGAATCCGCTTCTCGTCAGCATTCACAAGGGGATAGTCGGAGCTCGGTGGACCTCGGGCCGGGGGTTTTGAGTGTACGCCTGGTTGCGACAGTTACGGCTGGGCAGCAAGCGACGAGCAGGACTCTTCCCGCTATTGCAGCTTCGCGTACTCCGCCTTGGCTTCCTTCAGGAGGGGATGTCGGGGTCGGGGTCGGCGTCTTTCCAGAGTGTGAGGAAGTCTTTGTAGGCGGCGAGCGCACGGACGCGGGCGGCATCGGCATCCGCTCCCTGCGAGGTTCTCGACTGCAAGGCATTGGCTCTGGCGTCTTTTGCAATGAAAGGCTGTCATGCAACTTCGCGGCGGTTGAACTCCCCGACAGCAGGCTCCGTTGGCTTTAAGCAATCTTCTTCTTCTGCTGGCGCCTTCAGCGAAACAGGCGTACTTATAACTTCGCCGGGCTTGGAATCGAAGACCCCTACTGCCTCTCCATGATCCCCATTGTTGGGCGAATGCGGCAGCGTCCGCCAGTTCAACTCTTCCAGCCGCTTTCGCATCTCCTCTCCGCACGTTTCGCGAGCATTGCAATGGGCACAGTCCGGATGCCGGATTCTCAGGAGGGACAGCAGGTAGCACTTCCAACGTAGCTGGTTCACGACTCACCTCGCAGGCTTCAGTCCATTCGCCTCAAGGCCTGCTGCGCGTCAAGTGGCGGGAACTGCGCTCTGGCGAACGCATTCGGCGCGCAGCGAGCGACGACTGTTGTATAATACAACACGTCCCCCACCCGGAGGAACAGTGGATTACCACGATAAGATGAGCTCTTCGGCTGTTGCATTATACAACACGTTCCCCCATCAGCCGGCAAATTAGCCGTGGCAAGGCCGCAGAGGACTTGATTTAACAAAATTCAGGAACCGCCCGAACCCAATCTGTAATAAAAGGCCCCACCACTAGAGGCCGACTGACCCGCCTCAAGGGAAAAAAGGAGTTTGCAGGATGGGCACCTTTAACTCCACGTCGCCGCCTCCACCACAGTGGCTGGTAGACACGATGAACATTTTCGTATGGTCCCTTCAGCGAGAAGTCGCAGCAGGCACGTATACGCTGCCCCTGAAAGCGATTGATGATGCGACGAGCGGTCAGGACTTTTCCGTGGATATGAATGCGACGACGGGCTTCCGAATTGCTTATAAAAACCTCACGCAAAGCATGTTCCCACTCAACGTGACGATCTTTAGTGGCGGGAACAAATACCCCGGAAAGATTGCTTAGTGGTGGGAAGCAATATCCCGGCAAGAATTCAAACGCCCGTGCGCAGGGGAAAAAAGCGGGATAAGGAGGAATGTTGAGAATCTTCCATATCGTCAAGATTGGCGAACCCCCCGGAAATCAAGCCTCGGACAGCGAAGGGGCGACGTGCTACGCATGGTCGCTGATGCAGGGCAAGGATCAACTGGAAGTAGTCGCCACTGATCTGGCCACGGGCGAAGTAGAGCATAGATACACCCACGCGGAAGCGGAGAGGATCGCCAGCATCTACCGTAATCCCAAGATTCGGGAGTAGCAGAAAGCGTTGCGCGTGAGCAGTCCACAAAAGTGCGATATGTGAAAAGGGCCCCACCCACCGCCTATTGAGAGGTGATGAGAGCGGCTCTTTTTCACATTCCGCTGCTTTGCTGGCAAACCGGCGGGGCGGCCCCCGCCAGAATCAGAGCCGCCCAGAACAGGTTTCAGTTATTCCGCTGCATCGATTCGATGTGCTTATTCAAGTTGTTAATGCGCAACTGTACTTCGGAGGAGTGTCCCTGGCTCATACACCAGAACAGTTCGCCCCAAACCGGCATGTCCTTCGAGCCGTGGGCCGGCAAGCCGTCACCCACTATGGCGCTTCTAACGCGACCGTATGGATAACTATTGTCGTTCTTTCGGGCAAGAATCGTGAGATCTGGTGGTGGGACTTTTAGCGCCTCAGCAGCCGGACCGTTTCCCTTGCCATCCTTGCCGTGGCAGACGGCACAATATGCGGTGTACATCTCTTGAGCCGACGCAGGCGATGTCGGCTTCACCGGCACATACTTGATCTGCCTTTGCTGAGATTCACCAAATGCGGCAAGACAAAGGAAGAGAACAACGAGTGAAAAGACTCTGCGAATGGACATCACTCCCTCCTTTCCCCGCGACCTAAGGAGACACGGTACCTAAGGTTCAACTTCGAGAGTTCTGTGAAGGATCCCCATCCCTCTACATTCATTATCCGCCTTTTTGGGGTGTTTAGCGCAAATTGGTAGTTGCGCATAACTTGTTGCTACAAAAAGGGTTGGCCCTTCAAGAAGGCGCCTTCATTCAGGGACAGCCGAAACCAGGGCATTCTGATGGTCCAGTCGCCTCTCGGGCAGATTATGCTCCCAACTGTTGCCCAAGAGAGTCGCGCGGGCCTCAGCGAGGCTATCGTTTGCTGAGCTTCGTTTCTACTGCGTCGGATGCGGCAAGTTTCCGATCTCGGTGAGGCTCGGTGCGCAGGGCTCCCGTCTGCAGTTCCCAGGCTACAGGGACTTGACAACCCGACCGCCTGAGCCTAGGGTCAGGGTCGAGCGATGTCCATCTTCCGCTCTTTCAGGTCTCCTGATCTAAGTCAGCCCATCTGAAGTTCTCCCTCTTAGATTACCTAACCAATCGATGGAGGTTGATCATGTTTGCTCGCAATGTCTCTCTACGCCTGAAACCAAACACGCTGAGCGAGTTCACGCGGATTTTCGAAAAAGAAGTCATTCCCATGCTGCGGAAGCAGAGGGGGTTCCGGGATGAAATCGCATTTGCTGTCCCGGGAGGGCTGGATGTGGTCACAATCAGTCTCTGGGATACCAAGGAGTACGCGGAAGCCTACAAGACTGCAGGCTACCCCGAAGTGCTCAAGATCCTGTCTAAAGTATTAAACGGCACTCCCAAGGTGCAAACCTCGGATGTGATTAGCTCGACTATTCACAAACCGGCCGCCGTGGCCGCCTGAGACGGTGCCTCGTCAATCGCCCCGGGGTGGCTACCTGCGTGCCACCCCTTCTTGGGTCGCAAGGTACGTTCACTCGGGAGAACCGATGACGCCAAAAGTTCAAGTCGCCATTATTCTGATCGAGGAGCGGCCCCCATTGTTCGTCAGCGGCGCTGCCGCGGGAACAATCTTCCTTCCCGAACGTTGACGCGATGCCGGGCGAGGTATTCACAACAGACATTGCTTCGGTGCCATTGGCGTAGCACTCAGTCGGGAATATATGACGCTATTCGTCCTACGGCTACGAAACGGTAATTGCGTTGTGGTTGCTGCGGGAGACGACGCAGCCGCACGGCAGCGAGCAAAGGATTTGAGGGCGGATGTGGAGATTGCTACTGTGAGAGAACTGGAGTCGTTCGCGGCTCAGTTCTTGTTGACCGACGATGGTGAATTGAAGAGCATTCTCCTCGATGAACACACACTCGCTGATTTGCGCGCTCACGAGTATCCAATCCTTAACTCCGCACGCACTCAATCGTATGCCGATTTCAATTCGTCTGAGACCGACAGCAAGGCTGAACATGTCCTCTACGATGCTCTCGCACGAAAGCATATCGACGCATGGGATGACCGCGACAAGCGCCTGGTT
>JBEKWL010000243.1:0-5101 GCA_049513095.1 Terriglobales bacterium | reverse complement strand
CTGTTTCCTTTGCACCACCGGCACACGGCATTCGTGACGCTGGGGCTGATCGGGAAAATGTTGCAGAGCTTCATTGTGGGGAACCTGCTGATCGGACTGCTGATTTCGGGCGCGAGCGTGGCGATTTTCGGGTTGCTGCACGTTCCGTTCTTCTACTTCGTCGGATTTCTCAGCGGCTTTCTGAGCCTGGTTCCCTACCTGGGGGTGGTGCTGGCGATGGGTCCGCCGATCCTGGTGGGACTGGGCCAACTGGAGGCCGGGGACCTGGTGGTGGTGGTGTTTTGCGTGGTCGGCCTGCATCTTTTCGCGCTGAATGTTCTCTATCCGAAGCTGTTGGGAGGCCGCCTGAAAATCAATCCCCTGGCGGTCACGATCGCGCTCCTGTTCTGGGGAGCGGTCTGGGGCGCAATCGGACTGGTGCTCGCCATTCCGATCACGGGCGCAATCAAGATTGTCTTCGATCACGTCGAGTCGATGAAACCGTATGCGGATTGGCTGGGGGAGTAGAACAATCTCACCGCCGAGATGCAGAGCGCGCCGAAAAACCATTTAGGAATATCGCCCGCGCAGCGCTTCTCGCATCGACCTGGTCGGAGAGTGTGTAGATGGGACAGGTGTCTGCGATCAGTCGCCCTCCCAAGTCGAAGGGCAAGTCGACCCGGTGTACAACACCGGCATTCCTGGGTCAACGGAGGTAATCATGCTGATGATGCTCCGGGGGATTGCGCGCAAGAGTTTCAGAGGAATCGTTGCTGTGGCCTTGGCCACATGCGTCTACACTTTGGGTCAAACCAAATCAGCCCCAGTAGATCCGGGGGTGCGCGGCGGCCCGGCAGGTGCGGGGACTCCGCTGAAGCGTCTTACGACGGACGAAACTGCGTTCTTCAAGGATGGGCAGGCGAGGTTCGCTGAAGTGGAGGTCGTGACCAAAGGCTCGAATAACGGCCTCGGTCCCCGCTTCAACTCCAACCAGTGCTTCTCTTGCCACTCGCAGCCGGATGCAGGCGGAACGAGTCCGGCGAAAAATCCCCTGCCCGAAGTTGCCAGCTTGAATGGGGCGAAGAACGCGGTGCCATGGTTCATCGCGCAAAATGGACCGGTCCGCGAAGCGCGGTTCAAGAAGAGCAACGGAGCCGTCGACGGCTCAGTACACGACCTCTTCGTCATCACTGGACGAACGGACGCGCCCGGTTGCAACGTCGCGCAATTCGATTTTCTGCCAGCGGGAAATCCGATCTCGGGGCAGGGCGGGAACTCGAACATTATTTTCCGCATCCCGACTCCCGTGTTTGGCGCGGGCCTGATAGAAGCGATCCCCGACTCGGCCATCCTTGCGAATATGCATGCCGACGCATCCCTGAAGTCGGCATTGGGTATTTCCGGGCACGCGAACGCGCACCTAAGCGGAAATGTAAACCTTAGTGCGAACGATGGGACCATTACCCGTTTCGGGTGGAAGGCGCAGAACAAATCCCTTCTCATGTTCGCGGGCGAGGCATACAACGTCGAGATGGGAATCTCGAATCAACTTTTCCCGCAAGAGCGTGACGAAACGCCGGGGTGTCTCTTCAACGCCACTCCTGAGGACACACTCAACTTCACGACGACTCCGGCGACCACCCGCAATTCGAACGGCATTTCGAACCCGGCGGTGATCTCAGACATCGAAGCGTTTGCCAACTTCATGCGGATGCTGGCGCCGCCTACTCCCGGACCCGCCACACCGTCGAGCGAGAAGGGGCGCGGCACTTTTGTAAAGATAGGCTGTGCGCACTGTCATACACCCTCGTTTACCACGGGCGCAATGATTGCGAGCGGCTCCTCGACCAGCCCGAGTGCTGCGCTTTCCAATCAGACGGCGAATCTTTTCTCCGACCTTCTCGTCCACCATATGGGCAAAGACCTCGCCGACGGCATCACGCAAGGCGGCGCCGGCCCCGACGAGTTCCGAACCGCTCCCCTCTGGGGCGTCGGACAACGCGTCTTCTTCCTCCATGACGGACGAACGAGCAACCTGGTCGATGCCATCCGAGATCACAAGAGCCCTGGCAGCGAGGCAAATAAGGTCGTCGAACGTTTCAATAGGCTGAGCACTCAGGAGCAGCAGGAAATCATCGATTTCCTCCGGTCGCTGTAGCGAGAAGAGCGCTCTCAATACCGCGCGCTTCGCAACGTCCATACGGCTCTTCCGGCCTTGTACTCTTGCCACTTTGTGGCATTCTGAAAAGGCCTCTACACTGGAACCTTGCGCACGCTGACCATACTGTTTTTGGTTGCCGTTCTCGCCGTTGGCGGCTGGGTGGCTTGGCTGGTCCAAGCCCCGGTTGCGCCCCCAGCCAATACTTCTTTGCTGCTGCATTCCGGATATTCGACGCGGAGGATTGCGGCGGAGTTAAAAAAGGCGGGGGTGATCCGAAGCGAAATCGCGTTCCGGCTGTGGCATTTGTTGCACCCCAAGCCATCCTTGAAGGCGGGCGAGTATCGTTTCGAGCGCGACGCGACGCTGCCGCAGGTTTACGAGCGGATCGGGCGCGGCGATATCTACTTCCACGTAGTCACCATTCCCGAGGGCTACACGATGTTCGACATCGCCAAGGCTATGGAAGACGCCGGGCTCGGGTCGGCGACCGATTTTCTGCAAATTGCCGAGACCCAGACCCAGCTGATCTCGGATCTGGCGCCGGAGGCCACGTCGCTCGAAGGCTATCTCTTCCCCAATACCTATCAGTTCACACGGACAGAGAGCATGGGGGAAATGGCATCGGCGATGGTGCATCAGTTCCGGGCAGTGGCCCAAGAGATCGGACTGAATGCCGATGTAGCCAAAGTCGTGACCATGGCCTCGATTGTGGAAAAGGAGACGGCGGCTTCAGAGGAACGGCCGCTCGTGGCCAGCGTGTACTACAACCGGCTGGCGCAAAACATGGCGCTCGATGCCGATCCGAGCGTGATCTACGCGGAGTTGCTGACCGGCACGTATCAGGGAAGCCTCCATCATGCCGACCTGGCGGTGAACTCGCCCTATAACACTTATCGTTTCCCCGGGTTGCCACCGGGGCCGATCGGCAATCCCGGGAAAAGCGCTCTGGAAGCGGCCCTGCACCCCGGCAACTCAAAGTTCCTTTATTTCGTGAGCGATGGCAACGGGCACCACCGGTTCGCCCGCAGCCTCGAAGAGCACAATCGGAACGTCGTCGCCTACCGACATGCACTCGGCCTGCGGTAGCCGCCCGTGGTGCCTGTGAAGGCGTGCCCCGATAGGAACGGGCTTGCCACCACGCGCTGCTACGCGCTGAAGGCTGCGCGGCCTTATACTAGACTGATACCCATGTGGCAAAAGTTTCCCCAGGTACTTAAATAAGAATGCATCGTTCTCATCTGCGCCTTCTTCTGCTTTTACTTCTGGCGGCGGCTCTTCCGCTGAGCGGATGCCTGTTCCGAACACGCTCTCTGGACCGTCAATTCTCCGACCGTCCGCTGAAGACCGCGACCCAGCAGGAGCTGATCGACTACGTCAATACGCAGGCCACCAGGATTCAGTCCATGCAGGCGACCGTGGATATTGACTCTTCGGCTGGAGACCCGAAAAGCGGCCGGATCACCGATTACAAAGAGATTCGCGGCTACGTTCTGGCGCGCAAACCGGCCATGCTTCGGATGAAGGGCCTGATGCCGGTGGTGCGGAACACGGCCTTCGATATGGTGAGCAACGGGCAGGAATTCAAGCTCTGGATCCCTCCGAGGAATAAGTTCGTCATGGGCTTGAACAACGCCGACAACTACCAGCCCGACAAGCGGCTGGAGAACATTCGGCCGCAGTACATTTACGACGCGCTGCTGCTGCCAGAAGTGAGCCGGGACGAGATTGCGGTGCTGGAAAACGGCTATGAAATCGTGCTGGACGCGAAGAAGCATCGGGTCGAACAGCCCGATTACAGACTGCTGGTTATCCGACAGGGGCCTCAGGGCCCTTATCTATCCCGCAGGATCGAGTTCAGCCGAACCGACCTGCTGCCGTACCGGCAAAGGATCTATGACCAACAGGGAAACGTCGCGACCGACGCAACGTACCAGTCTTACAAAGACTACGCGGGGACAACATTCCCGAGTACGATCAAGATCGAACGGCCGCGGGAAAATTACGACTTCACCCTGAACATGGTCAAGCTGGAAATCAATAAAACGCTGACCGACGACCAGTTTGCGCTGGAGCAACCGGCTGGGGCTGACGTGGTGCACCTCGATCCGCCCAATTCCAGCCCGGCGAAAACGACGGATGGTCAAAGCAAGTAGTTCTTATTTAGTCCTCTGGAAAAGACATGATGAATCGCATGATCGTCGGGAATTTGGTGCATCGGCCGGTGCGCTCGCTGATCAGCATTGTGGCGGTGGCGCTTGAAGTGACGCTGATCCTGCTGATCGTGGGGCTCTCATTGGGGATGCTGCAGGATCAACGCACGCGGGCCGCGGGCATCGGGGCAGATGTGATCGTGATGCCTCCGGGATCGTCTTTTATTGCGGGGCTGACGGGCAGCCCGATGCCGATCAAGGTGGCCGGCATTCTCGCCCAACTGCCGCATGTGGAAAAGGTCGCGCCGGTCATCACCCAGGTCTCAACCGCAGGGACCCTTGAGATCATCACTGGAATCGATCTGCAGAGTTACGAGAGCCTTTCCGGTGGTTTCCGCTATCTGAAGGGCGGTCCGTTCCAGGGTCCGAATGATGTGATTGTCGACGATCTTTTCGCCCAGGCCAAGCACTCCAAGGTGGGTGACACGATTGAGATTCTCAACAACCCCTTCCGCATTTCTGGTATTGTCGAACACGGCAAAGGAGGGCGTAAGTTTCTTCCCCTCAGCACCATGCAGGATCTAACCGGGTCCAAGGATAAGGCCTCGGTGATGTATCTCAAGCTGGACGATCCGGCCAACGCTGACGTTGTGGTGGATGAGATCAAGCACGTGCCGGGCATGGAACGCTACACAGCGAGTTCGATGGCCACCTACCTTTCCATGATGTCGCCGACGAACTATCCCTACCTTTCCACGTTTCTCCGGGTCGTGATCGGGATTTCCGTGGTTATCGGGGTCCTCGTGATTTT
>JBEKWL010000242.1:0-5528 GCA_049513095.1 Terriglobales bacterium | reverse complement strand
TCCACCTGCCCCGCGCCGACGCCGGGCACCGCATCGTGCTTGGGAGCGTCCTGCATGGCATAGGCGATGTAGACCTGGTTATTGATCACGTGGATGCCATGGGGAGCGAAACCCGCGGGAAGGTTGGGATCGGTGAAGGAACCGCCCAACGATGTGGGGTTATAGTTCTGATCGTAGACGTCGACTTTGCCGCTGTTGAAGTTGGCCGCTAAAAGGTCGGTGCCAAGCAAGGCCAGACCTTTGTAAACTGCGCCGGTGGCGGAGTTATCTCTACCAACAATTGCGGTGTTGCTGGAGCCGTTCCAGTAGACGACGAGGCCGTCCTCGGTGTCGAAAATGAACGAACCGCCGCTGAAGTAGGAGCCGCTGGCGTTGGCCACGGTTCCCGTCGGGCAGCCAGGGCTGCAATTACCGTTTGGATTTTTTGTGGCTCCGGGTATGGTCACCACCAGCCCACTCTCTTTGTTGCCATTTTGGTCATAGAGCGTGGAGACGCCGCTGTTATTGTCGGCGATCCAGAAATCTTCACCGGGAAGAACGGAAATCCCCCACGGGTTCAACAGTTGAGGGTCTGTGGTAGTCGCTACGCCGGCAGTATTGGAGACCAGGTTGGTCTGGAAATAGCCGGCCTGTTGGGCGAGCAGCCCCGAAGGAATTGCTAACGTCATGAGCAGCCCGAATAACAAGAGTGTCCTTTTCAAGTTGTCCTCCATAACCTATTTTGAGATTTGTACGACGTTGATACGGCCCATTTCCTTTTACGCGAGAAGCCTTTAGTTGCCGGATGGGAAAGGGAGTTATACGATAGATACATGTACTTCTTAGCCATAAACTCCCTCCCACAACCGCAGAGACACCGATGTTGTTAAATCAGTTGCCAGAGGAAGCCACTGTGCCGTGGTCCTTCATCTGAGCTAGCTTGGTCATCGCTCGTGGTGTCTCGATGGTATAGACGCCCGCCGGTGTCTGAACCTCGCCGAGAAAGTAGGTGTCCCCTACATGCTCGAAGCTAAGCTTTGCCTGCCCACCAGAAGCTCCATTGAAAACAATAGGCAGCAGAAACTCGCCTTTGTCGTGGCTGCGGATGATCAAGATTGAATCTGACTCAGGAAAGACACAGCCAACGCTATATGTGCCCGCAGGCAGCGTCTTGCCTCCGGCCACAAACTCGAAGGGAACATTCACAACGATGTTGCTTGCGTCTTGGGCGCGGGCACTTATGCTTAGCCCAAGCAAACAAGTCAGAGTAAGGACTACGGTCAAATACGACTTTTTCATTGATTTCTCCTTGTGAAACGCTTTGAATTTCATTATTGATAACTGCGTTCCTGAAGTGTTATCCCACCACTGTCTCCTGAGCCGCGGTTGTCAAAATGTTTCTTGCAACTTATGTGGGTTAGACGCAGCGACCAACGACAAGATGCGCTCGCGATGTCAATTACTTGTCAACTCTTTGTCGAGGTTTTGTAAACACGGAGTCACAAGATCACTGCGAGTGTGGAACGAAGAGTGCAGCCTTGTGCGATTCGGGCCGGGTATCAGTCTGAATCATGCATTGCGAGTCCACATTCCATAGGGTTCGCGACCGTGGTGGTTGGAGTTGCATGGAGCGGCTTGGCAGAAGTAATCGAGCCTGTCTGAGATATCGCGTGATCCAGGCACTCGGCAAAAAGTCCGAGAATCCGGCCTGTCTGCCTATTTAGAGGGAGTAACTTTGCTCGCGCAGATGCCGGTCGCTTACCGAAGTACTCGTTCAGTCGTTCGCGAAGCTGCAGCCGGGCTCGCCATAGCCGTGCCTTCACCGCGGTGTGACTCAAGTTCAGCACTTCTGCTGTCTGATCCGTTGAAAGCCCTTCAATATCTCGCAGCACGAAGACCGTCCGCAAGGTTGGGCGCAGCTCTTCTAAAGACTTGATTAGGATGTCTCGTAACTCGGACGCCCAGTAAAGTTGTTCAGGGTTGGGAGCCCAATCGATGACTTCCATTGGAAGCATGTCTCCATCTGCCTGAAAATCCTCATCTATGGACACTTCTCTTACTGCGCGCTGCTTCCGCAGCTTCATAAGCGACTGGTTCAGAGTGATGCGAATCAGCCAGGTTGAGAATTGGGACTCCTCTCGGAATTGACTTAAGTTTTGGAAGGCCTTCAAAAAGGCCTCCTGAACCGCGTCCTGGGAATCCTCCGTGTTGTGCGTGACGCTTTGAGCGATTCGGAGAAGTTTTCGATCGTATCGCTTTACGAGTTGCTCGAAAGCACCAACATCTCCATTCTTGCTGGCATGGACAAGATCTAGATCATCGCTCGCCACCACGCTCACTTCGAGTTTCACCGAGTCTGCCGTCATATTGTGTTTGTCTCCGTAATCCACGTGAACTCCGACGAGTACAGCCCCTCACGCAGCTTTGCCTGCAGGACGTTCATGTAGGCCATGATTAAGACGTCCTGCAGGGACATTGTCTTGTAACTAATACGCCACATCTAGCACCTCCCGCTATTGGTGAGTGTTGCCATGCCCAAGACTGAAAATTGAGCTCGGAACCTCCGACGCTAATGGTTATCGAGTTTCGCCGTCCCCCGAAAGCATTCCTACTGACGGTTCTGGCACGGTGTGGAGCAACTTCAGGTTCAGAACAATTGTCGTCTGGTGACCTGTAGCCGGAGTGCATACGGGGCCGCTGTAGCCTTCTCCTCCCCCCGAGTATGCCGCCTGACAGTGCTCGTTCCGCACGACCGGTGGCCAATTCGTCTCTTTTATCGCAGTTCGCAGGTTAGGGAACGTCTCATGGCTCAGGCGGGCTGACCCCGAAATCTCCAGCGCTCCTTGTTGCTGTAGGGTTGCTGGAGTCAAAGATCCCGGTGAAAGCGCCGTGCTCAAACTCGGGAATAGGAACGTGACTACGTGGGTTGCGGTGTGGATGATCGGATCACCGTACACTGGCCCGGCATAGGCTTCACTCGGCGTCGCTGTGACACTGCGTTCCACTCGAGTCAATGTCAGATCCCCGATGACTTCCACGTCGCCGTTCCCTGTCCTCAGAATGCGCTGGGACTTGAACGTCAGCAGGGTTTGATCGGTTGCGTCAGCAACGTAGCCCGTCGGCAGGTCGCCCTCCGAACTAAGTGCGGTCCCCCAGTCTTCATCCGCAGGATAGATACTGAGATCGAAGACCGAGTTGTCTAGATTGTTTGTGTCCAGCTTGACTTTCCCGGTCACGCGTCCGACACCAGTGTTCACTGAATCTGGAGTCGCTCTGGAACCCTGAAACGATCTGGCATTGGACGTACTAGAGTCGAGAGTCCAGGTATCGCTAGCAAAAGCTAGTGAACTAACCAAGCAAGCCGCTAACGCGAATGTTATAGCTCGATGTTTCATGTTGTATTCCTTCCATTTCCTCGTTTGACACGATCTGAAGTAGTGCGGCATGCCCTTCTTGCGCCCTTCGACGTTAACGGGCATTTGCACTCTGTTAGTGTTAACAGCATCGACCACGATTTATTCCAGAACTGGATGCGTTTATTGCCAGCGCTACAGTTTTTAGACCAGCAAAGTAAAAAGGCCGCCCCGGTGATTAGGACGACCTTTCAGTTCTTCCAGATTTCTCTTCTTACCAGACCCGGCAAGTGCGCCGAGATCTATGTTTCAAGACTTACAAACCATAGTGAATCTCACCAATCGTTATCACGATGGCGCCAGTTTCGATCATCTGAGAATCGTTAAAATGCCTCCGAGTCTCACTGCACCACGACCTTGCCTGTCATCTTCGGGTGGACCGAGCAGTAGTAGGGATACGTTCCCGCCTTGGTGAACGTGTAGGAGAAGTGTTCGTCCGTATCCATCACCTTGGACTTGAACACGCCGTCTGTGCTCACCGCCGTATGGGGAATGTCATCACTATTTGTCCAGGTAACTGTCGTTCCGACGGGTACCGTGATCGTTTGCGGCCCAAATACGAAATTATCGATTTTCACCGCCGCTTTTGCCGCGGAGGGCTGGTCATTCGCCGTGACGTTTGGCGATCCCGCTAACAACAGCAGCATCGCAATCACTACCGGCGTCGCCAAACTCGCTAACCACACATTTTTCCTCGTCATTGTTTTTTCCTCTCTAGATTTGATTTTCTTGCTTGATCTTCATTTGCTTGGACCAGATCCCTGGGGGTCTACCCAAGGGACGAGCCAACTACGCCAAGGCCGCCGCCATTCCCTGAAGCCGAAGACGCCGAGTCCCCGAGTGGCGAATCGACGATTGCCAGGCTGCGACCGCTGACCAGATAGTTCACATCCGTGATACCCAACACCCGCTGCAACTGGTCGGCTGGCACCTTCATGGGTCCGGCTGAGGCAGCTGTTCCCGGCGCAGGTTGAGGGAAAGCGGTCGACATCGCGGTATGGAACGAAACCTTACCTTCGACCTTCTGCATGATCTGGTGAATGTGGCCGTTTAACACAGTCACAGAACCGAAACGCTTGACGTAAGACAAGGCTTGCTCACTGTCGTCGGTTCCCCAGCCCCAATCGGGATAGATGGTCCACAGTGGGATGTGCGCAAAGAGCACAATCGGAGTGCTGGCAGAGCGGCCCTTAAGGTCGTCCTCAAACCACTCCAGCTGTTCGTGACCGAGCGACCCCATGCCTCCAGCTTTCAAATTGGCGACATTTACGAGACCGACGAAATGCACACCCTTGTGATCGAAGCTGTACCACCCATTCCCCGTTGTACCTTTCCCATAGCGCTGGAGATATTCGTCGCCGTTGTCACTTAGCATGTCATGCTCACCTGGTACAAAGTAGATCTGCTTTGCAGACGCTCCTCTTAGTACCTGGTCTAGTGTGTCGAACTCACTCGGCTTTGAGAGCTGACTCAGATCACCGGTGTGAATGATGAAATCCGGTTTGTCGGGCATCGCGTTGATCTTGTTGATTGCCGTCTGCAGAGTAGCGGTGACGTCCGGGTTGGCCGGCTTGCTAAAACCGATGTGACTGTCGCTGATCTGAACAAAGCTGAAGTCCGCGCCTTTGCCGGCACTTCGATCGGTGTTCTTGGCGAAGGCCCGAGATACCGGAATTCCGCCGCTCATGGTCCAGACCAGCCCCGTGCCTGCCCATGCCATGCACTTCAGGAACCCGCGACGATCAACGCCATCGTTGTTGAGGTCTTGCAACTGCTGATCGATAAGATCTTGCTTTTTGTCTGGCATTTGCCCTCCGTGGTTTGTAACGGTCTGAGTTGATAACTGGCGCGCGTCGTTTTTATTCCACCGATTTATTCCGCGGGCCCAGTTTCGACTCGACTCGTCTAGCCTGGTCCGTTTACACCGCTGAGAAATCCGCCGAGATGCCCCGTCAGCCCCACAATCAATACCGCCAGCGCTTCGATCGGCAGACGGTATTTTGGAAGCGATCTCTCAGGGAACCGCCGCACCCGCCGGTGGATCCAAAACACCAGCCAGATCAATACACTCGACATGCATCCCAAGGTCAGGTGCATTAGCAGAATCCCTTTTAGCTTTTGCCCCTCGAGCGCCCA
>JBEKWL010000241.1:0-10734 GCA_049513095.1 Terriglobales bacterium | reverse complement strand
TCAAAGCCAACCGTTGGGCGTACATGTTTACGATTCTGGCGACGCTGGCGGTTGGAATTCTGATTGGCACGATTGTCTCCTATGGAGTGAAAGGCAAGGAGGGACAGAAGTCGTCGGATGCGACTCCGCTGACCATTCCCGCTCCGCAACAGCTCTCGACCGCTTTCTCCCAGATTTCCAAGCAACTGGAGCCGAGCGTGGTGAACATCAATACCGAGTCGACCATTAAGAACCCTCACCACCGGCGCTCCATGCATCCCGATCCGGATCAGGAACAGGGCAATGGTGATGAAGACAGCCCGTTCCAGGATTTCTTTGACAAGTTCTTCGGCGGCCAGGGCGGTCAGGGCCCGGAGGCGGGCACTATCCGCCAACGCTCGCTCGGTTCCGGCGTGATTGTGGATTCGAAGGGCTACATCGTCACCAACCGGCACGTGGTCGACAAGGCCGATCGCATTCGTGTGAAGTTGCAGGATGAAAACCCGGCTTCTCCGGGCCATGATGCCAAGCTGATCGGCATGGACCAGGAGACCGACCTGGCAGTGATCAAGATTGATATGGATCGTCCGCTGCCGGCCGCCAAACTGGGCAACTCCGACGGCATGGAAGTTGGCGACTGGGTGCTCGCCATCGGCAGTCCCTTCGGACTGCAGGAAACGGTAACTGCGGGCATCGTATCGGCCAAGGGACGCAACATCGTTCCCAACCGCCAGTTCCAATCTTTCATTCAAACGGACGCTGCGATTAACCCAGGCAATTCCGGTGGGCCGCTGGTGAATATGGCCGGTGAGGTCATCGGCATCAATACCGCCATCCTTACGGAGACGAGTTCGTACGCGGGCGTGGGATTTGCCATGCCTTCGAACACGGTGGCGCAGGTCTACAACCAGTTGATCGGTCCGGAACACCGGGTTGCCCGCGGGTCCATTGGCATTGAGTTTTCAGCCCAACCGAACCCGGCCATCGCCCGCATTTACGGATCGGGCGTGACCGTGTCGAACGTGGTATCCGGCAGCCCGGCCGAGGTGGCGGGCCTGAAGATCGGCGACACCATCACCTCCGTGGATGGCAAGGACGTAAAGAGCGGCGACGATCTGGTGGCTGATATCGCATCGCGCAAGCCGGGATCGAAGGCCAAGCTGGCCTTTGTGCGCAACGGCAAAAAGGAAGACACGACGGTGACCATCGCCGATCGCTCGAAACTGTTCGCTTCCCGTCTGGGCGAAGAAGACGAAAGCCAGGGCGAGGAAACACCCAAGGCGAGCAAGTTTGGGGTCACGGTTCGCAGCATCACTCCCGATCTGGCTGATCGTTTGAGCATTCCCTCAGGCAAGGGCGTGGTGGTGCAGGACGTGAAGCAGGGATCGTTCGCCGAGGATCTCGGCCTGAATCGCGGCGACGTGATCCTGGAAGTGAACAAGCAGCCCGTGAACAATCCGGACGACTTTATCAAGATCGAGTCGTCGCTGAAGAGCGGGCAGGATGTCGTGTTCCTGGTGCGTCCGCGAGGCGCAAGGGCTCAGGATGGAACGATTTTCCTGGCAGGTACACTTCCGTAACCGATGAATACTCCGGCGAGACTGGCACTCCATCCCCGATTCGGGGACGATAAGGGTGGGCCTGGTCTCGCCGGTTTTTTGTTGGAAGGCAGTCGTCAGTCGCTGGTCGTCGGTCGTTCGCGGGTTTCAAACGATCGACGCGTCCCGAACGACCAACGTCTGACGACCAACGACTGATTTCTGATGGTCGAGCCGCGATTGGTCGAAGCCTTTAGACATGCTACGCTCTGATCAAATTCGGCGTTGGCGACGGGTGGGGCTTTGCGGCCTGCTGCTCTGCCTGGCCGTGCCTGGGCTCGCAATGGCAGAGGCAGAGACGTCGACTCCGCCAAAGAAACCGGCGCACGCTTCTGCGACAACCACCTCGAAAGCAAAGCATCACACCAGCGGGCACGCGAGCAGCAAGAGCACCTCGGCTCACACTTCGGCTCGCACCTCGGCGCACACTTCGGCTCGCACCTCGGCGCACACATCGGCTCACACATCGGCGCAGAAGAGCAAGAACTCCCACGGCAAGAAGGGCTCCAAGCAGATCGCGAAGAAGCGTGGCCAGCAGGCGATTGACTCCGATCGCGCCAGGGAAATTCAGACAGCGCTCATCCGCGAGCACTACATGCAGGGTGAGCCAACGGCCGCGTGGGACACCGCCACCCAGGCCGCGATGCAGCGTTATCAGGCAGATCAGGGGTGGCAATCGAAGACGACTCCAGATTCCCGAGCGCTGATCAAACT
Source organism: Terriglobales bacterium (assembly GCA_049513095.1). GTDB lineage: Bacteria > Acidobacteriota > Terriglobia > Terriglobales > Acidobacteriaceae > Acidiflorens. Next base: position 8,443 of record JBEKWL010000241.1, on the reverse strand, counting down.
CGGCTTAGGCCCCAGTCACGATCATCTGCTCAATCCGGAAAGTGCAATGACGACGAATGCCGCCCCCGCGGCGGGCGATCCGCCGCCTGCGCCTAAACAAACGCCGGCGAACCTACCCCAGCAGTAGCCGGCACGCGTTGATCCAATCCTAACTGGAACCTAGCGTATTTGGATTCGCGTTGAGAAGCCGCGGGTGGACGAGGGAGGTGGCGCAGAACAGAGTCGCCTCGAACTCTTCCGGCAGGTTTTCTGCCTGCTACAATCGCGCCATGCGAAGACTTACGCAAATCGCGGCCGCGATCATTGTTCCCATTGGCCCCATCTTGCTCGGATCTATCCTCGCGCTCCCCTTAGCCAACGCACAGAAAGAGCCGCCTCCCGACGTTCCGAATGCGATTCAGGCGCACCCCGGCGAAGAAGTTGTCTTACTCGCACATGCCTCCGGATCGCAGATCTATACCTGCCAAGCTGGCGCAGACGGTAAGTTCATCTGGACTCTCAAGGCGCCCGAGGCCGAACTGAAAGATCGAAAGGGCAACGTCATCGGAAGCCATTCCGCTGGTCCTGCGTGGAAACTGAGCGACGGCAGCGAAGTCATGGGCAAAGCCACGGCTCACGTGGACTCCACGGACTCCGACTCCATTCCATGGTTGCTGGTGAATGCCGTGGGTCATTCCGGAAAGGGTCTGCTCACGAGCGTAACCACCATTCAGCGCGTCCACACCCACGGTGGCAAGCCGCCCGCCGAGGGATGCGACGAGTCGCACCGTGACGCCGAAACGAAACGCAGTTACACGGCCGACTATTATTTCTACGCACCGGCCAAATGAGGCGTCGGGCGTCGTTGTGGCCTAATCCAGCAAAGGCCGCGGGCAGTAAGGGATCGGTTGTCCGTTGACGATTGCGCCCGGGTTGCCTTCGACCAGCGCTTCGGCATAGTCGGTTCCCACAATCTTTTCCGCTACATCGCGAGCCGCGGAAAGATTCGGGATGCGGCGTCTGGTGTCGTGAGCGTCGGAGGCGAGGATGTGGACGGCAGAGCGGTCGAGCAGCCAGCGGGCGATGATTTCAGGCCGCTCTCCCCAGAGCCCCGTCAGCGCAGAAGCCGTGACCTGAATCAGGCAGCCCTGCTCCGCCCACTCCAGGATGCGCTGCGGCGTTTGCTGCAGGATCGGGTTGCGCTCGGGATGGGTAAGGATCGGCGTGAGCCCGCGATCTGCCAAGCGGGTGAAACACTCGGAAAGCCGGGTCGGGACACTGAAGTTGCTGAGTTCAATCAGCAGATAATTGGTTTCGCCAATCGTGAAGGTGTGCGGCTGTTCCAGGACGCGTTCCAGATTTTCGAATGAAAGATGAAAATCGCAGCCCAGGCTCAATTGCGGCGCGGGACCAACCTTCTCGCGCAGTTGGCCGAGAAGCCCGGAGAGATATCCGCGATCGTAGGCGTAACGATCGTTGGCGTGCGGGGTGGCGACAGCATGGGTAATGCCGTCAGCTGCCGCCATGCGGCACATTTCGACAGCTGCATCCCAGGACTTGGGGCCGTCGTCGACCTCGGGCAGAATGTGGCAGTGGATGTCGATCACGACGCAATCTTACTTGGAACACGCTGATTTTGGCTCAACTGATGTTGCGATACCACGATTAGAACACATCGCGCCGCATCGAATCGATCCGGTCATCGGGCCGTCTAAGATCACCCAACCACCCGATTCGACAGATGCCCCTGAGTGGGCTAACTTGCCGTGCCGATCATCGGTGAATATCATCGGTTGATCATGAAAACAGCAAAGCTGTTCCTGTTTTTCTCGCTGGCCGTTTCCGGCTACGCGCAGACTGCGGCGAGTTCCAAAGAAGTGGACGCCGTCTACCCAGCGGCCCACGATTTGTACATCGATCTTCATCAGAATCCGGAATTGTCCTCGCACGAAACCCAGACCGCTGCCAAACTCGCCGCTCGTTTGCGCAGCCTAGGCTATGAAGTCACGGAAGGAGTCGGCGGCACCGGCATTGTAGCCATTCTCAAAAACGGCGCCGGGCCCACGGTGATGCTGCGCTCCGAACTCGACGCGCTTCCAGTCGAAGAAAAGACCGGACTTCCCTTTGCGAGCAAGGTGCATGCCCAGGACGACTCTGGACACGACGTCCCTGTGGCGCATGCCTGCGGCCACGATCTGCACATGGCAGCGCTGGTAGCGACCGCGGACATTCTGGCGCACAGCAAACAAAGCTGGCACGGCACGTTGATGCTGATTGGCCAGCCGGCCGAAGAGACGATCTCCGGGGCCAAGAGAATGATCGACGATGGCCTGTTCACGCGCTTTCCAAAGCCGGCCGTCGGAGTCGCTCTGCATGTCGGCAACTATCTTCCTGCCGGCCAGGTGGGGATCACTCCCGGCGTTTACAACACAAATGCCGATTCCCTGCGGATCACAATCTACGGCAAAGGCGGGCATGGTGCTGCGCCGCATGCGACCATCGATCCCATCGTGATCGCCGCCCGAACGATTCTCGCTCTGCAAACCATCGTTTCGCGCGAAGTGAAGCCGGGAGAGATGGCCGTGGTAACCGTCGGTTACGTCCGGGCAGGCACGAAAAACAACATCATTCCCGACCAGGCGGAGCTTGGCCTCACTGTGCGAACCTACAAAGCCGATGTGCGCAAACAGGTTCTGACGGCCATCAACCGCATTGCCAAAGCCGAGGCGCTGGCTGGCGGGGCGCAGCAGGAACCGCTCATCGAACACTACGAGTCGACCGACTCGGTATACAACGACCCCGGTCTCGCCGAGCGCCTGAGAGCGCCACTCGAAGCCGTGCTCGGAAAAGAGAACGTGATTACAACCGGACCTATCACACCGTCCGAGGACTACGCTTTTTTCATCGAACAGGGCGTTCCCTCGCTGTACATGAGCCTAGGAGGCGCTGACCCGCAGAAGTATGCTGAGAGCAAAAATACCGGGGTTATGCTGCCATCCAATCACTCCCCATATTTTGCGCCGGACGTGGATCCGGCACTCCATTCGGGCATCAAGGCAGAGGTCGCGGTGCTGCGGAACTTGCTGAACGGAGCTTCTCAATAAACAGGTCACCCGATGCAGTTGCGAGTTGCCGCCTTCTCGTGCACGATAGTGAACACGATCTTTTCGTTCTCATCTTTGAATATTGAGGAGCTGGTTCTCAAATGAGCTTTCTAAGGGCGGCGCGTGCCGCACGGATAGGTCAAAGTGGTGGCCTCCGCATTCTGGTGGCCGCGTTCGTCGTTCTGGCCGGATTTTCCCTTTCCTGCGGCAACAGCGGCCAGAGTACTGCGACATCTAACCACGATGCCTACGTGACCCTGCCAGCGTTGGGTTCCGTGCTTCTGCTGCACGTCAACGGCACAACCGGCAACATCTACACTGGAGGGCAGACGCCGCAACAGGAAGACTTTACCCCCAGCGGCCTGGCGTTCCTCCCGTCAAAAAACATCCTGTACGCAATCAATGCCTTCGACGCCACGATCTCGATTTTCAACGTCGCCGGCGACGGGACTTTGACGCTCGGCGCCAGTCCGATTCCAGTCGGTTCCTCTCCGAATGCGGTAGTCATCGACCCCTCAGGCAAGTACTTGTTAGTAACCAATAATTATTCCAACGGTGGCGACATTTCCGTTTTCTCCATCGATCCCAGCACCGGCGCTTTGTCCCCGGTCGGATCGCCCGTCCCCGCGAATACGAATCCAACTGAGATTCTGTTCACGCATTCCGGCCAGTTTGTTTATGTAACCAATCCGGAGATTGGGATGGTCACCGGCTTTTCGTTTTCGAACGGCGTGCTCAGTCTGGTCCCTGGGACTCCAGTCTCTTCGGGACAGGGAGGGGGAGCCCTCGGCCTGGCAGTGGATGGGAGCGATCGGTTCCTCTATGTTACGAACCCTTCGGCAATCAACCTTCCCCCAAATGAGTCCACCATCGGTAACATTTCCGGGTTCAACATCGACCCCACCAGCGGTGCGCTGACCCCGATACTCGGCTCGCCCTTTACCTCCATTGTGGGCTCCGTGGGCCCCACCACGATCACCATCGATCCTAGCGGCACGCGGGTTTACGCCGTGGCCCCGGGGTCGAGCTTCTCCGTCTGGTGTTTCGCGATCAATCCTGCGAACGGACAACTTGTGGCCCTGACGAACTCGCCGTTCAGCGTGCCTGCAGGCGGGCTGTTCGCCCTCTTCGATCCCAGCGGCAGATTTTTCTATATCGGCGGTCCAACCGGCATTCAGGGTTATGTCTACAATCCATCGACCGGCGCTCTCACGACTATCGTGGGCGCGCCCTTTTCCATTGGAACGGCGCCCGGGAAAATGGTGTTTTCAGAGTAGAAGCAACGGTCAAGTCTGGATTCAGGCTTTGTAATGTGTGATTTACGGGGTGGCACTTTGGTGGAATAAGTTTAGCACCCGCGTGCCATTTTCAGATTTGCCGCCTAGTTTTACATTCCCAATTGAGCAGTTCTGGGGGAGGGCTGCCCGGGCGTCTCGGATTCGCAAGAATCCGGACGCCCGTTTAATTTTCCGCAGAAGCCCATATCGCTGGTAGTGACGATTCACTCCGCCGAAAACCTGAGTGCAGATGTGTGGCGCGGACACTCTCGTCCGCAAGCGCAGGCCTGCACGAGCAAGAGAGTACCCCGATCCCGCCCCCGCTCAATTTGTCGAAATGGTGAAGTTCACCGTGATGCGCGCCTGAGTTTCCACGGGCTGCCCGTTTTGGAGGTACGGCTTGAAGTGCCACTGCTTCACCGCCTCGCGAGCTGCGGTAGCCAGGATGCCTGGGCCACTGAGAATCTGCAACTCCTGGATGGTGCCGTCCCGCGAGATGAGCGCCATCAAACTGACTGCGCCCTGCACCTTCATCTGCCGCGCCAGCAAGGGATAATCCGGTGGCACCGAAACGGTCACACTCTGCGCCGTTAGCGGCGAAAGCTGCACGCGATCGCCCGCACTCACCATCCCATTCGGCGTCGATGCGGAAGAGGTCGCGCCCGAGTCCACGTCCAGATGGATGGCATTGCTTTTCGCGGGTATGTTGATGTGGCGGTTTCCGGCTACCACTTCCACCTCCAGAGGAGGCAGCGCTGCGCGCTCGGTGGTTGCCGAAAAGGGAGCTTCGGCCGCAGCGACGGGTGCGGGCGGCGAATTGGCTGCCTTGCGTCCCCGCGTGGGAGTCGCCGGCGCGCTGGCAGGCGCCGCCGCCATGCCCTTACTCCTGCGTCGAACCGCAGCTTCCTGGACTTCACCGTCCGGCGGAAACCAGAAATCCCAGTCTTTCAGAACCACCGCCACCAGCGCCACCAGCAGGATCCCCAGCGCGATGAGCATCCGCTTCCGCTGCACTTCTGCAACCTGAAGCGCGGGCGGCAAGGGGAGCGGCGTTGCGCGCTCCAGATGGTTTTCGGGATGGATTTCGTTTTGAAACATGTGCACGGAGCCTCCTCCGAAATCGTAATCGGTCGAGGGGGAGTGCTTGAGCTAGTATGCCCTGAAACCCGCGCAATGCCAAGCGAATCCCGCTCTGGTTGCACGTTTTGCTGTACGGGGCGGTAAGGTCTTCCGCCCTGTAGGGACGGGGCTTGCCGCGTCTCAACGGGAGATCAGACGCCCCTTAAGGGCCGGCATCTAAGACCACCTTTTTCTGCAGATTGCAAAGACCCAAATGGTTAAGGGGAAGAGCGGCAAAGCGCCCTTCCCCTTGCTCAAATTCCGCGTCAGGTCAGGAAACTTTCGTAACCTTATAGTCGAGCTTGTCCAGAATGCCGATGGCGACGTCAAGAATTTCCTGACTCACCTTACGATTCGAAGCGATGGCTTCCGTCAGCGGGATGGAAATAATCTTGTTCCCCCGCAGCGCGGCCATCTGCCCGAATTCGGCGCGGTGCACCATGTCGACGGCGCTCAGTCCGTAGCGCGTGGCCAGCACGCGGTCGTAAGCGGTGGGAGATCCGCCGCGCTGGATGTGGCCGAGCACTACCGAGCGCGACTCGAAGCCGGTCCGCTTTTCGATCTCGCTCGCCACGGTCGAGCCGATACCGCCCAACCGAACATGCCCGAACTCATCGCGCCCCGATTGCAGGGACGATTCACAGTGTTTCTCGTTACCATCGGCAAACTTCGCGCCTTCAGCTACCACCACGATGCTGAAATATCTTCCGCGGTCGCTGCGTTGACGAATCAACTCCGCCACCTGGTCAATATCGAAAGGAACTTCGGGGACCAGTATGACGTCGGCGCCGCCAGCGATGCCGCTGTAGGCTGCGATCCAACCCGCGGCGCGTCCCATCACCTCCACCACGATCACGCGATTGTGCGCCTCGGCCGTGGTATGCACGCGGTCGATGGCTTCGGTCGCTATATTCACAGCCGTGTCGAAGCCGAAGGTGAAGTCGGTGCCGGCCAGGTCGTTGTCGATGGTCTTCGGAACGCCAACCACTTTCACTTCCCTTTCGAAAAGTTTCTGCGCCACCGAGAGCGTGTCATCGCCGCCAATGGCGATCAGCGCGTCACAGCCATGTTTCTTCAGGTTCTCGATGCAGCGCTGCAGGCCGCCGTCGTGCTTGGCCGGATTGGTGCGCGAAGTGCGCAGAATCGTGCCCCCACGCGGCAGGATGCCACCCACCGACGAGAGGTCGAGTTCCATGGTCTTGTCTTCCAGCAAACCGCGCCAGCCCTCCATAAAGCCCACGAAACCGTCTTCATAGTGAAAAGCGCCCTTGCGGACGATTGCCCGAATGACCGCATTCAGCCCGGGACAGTCGCCCCCGCCCGTTAGCACCCCAATTTTCATCGCCTGCTCCTCATATGATTCTCGAGACCGAGTATGAGTTTGCTTTGGGAGCGGATGCACTCCGCCCTACCGTTTGTTGCAATGGGCTCGAATCCAACTAGGTTATCACGCTGAGAAGCGATCGCTGAGAGCGGAGAACTCTCCTGCTACACTTCCTTCATGCGCGTCCTCGGCATCGACTGCGGCACGGAATACACCGGATACGGCGTAGTCGACTTGCTCTCCGACGACCGCAACAATGACCGCCTCGTGTGCATCGTTTGCGGCGCCATCAAAGTTTCCCCGCGCGACCCCATGCCCACGCGCCTCTCGCGCATCTCGATCGGCCTGCAGGAACTCATCTCCCAGCACCGGCCCGACCGCGTCGCCATCGAAGACGTTTTCTACGCCGCCAACGTGAAGTCTGCCTTGAAACTCGGCCAGGTGCGCGGAGTCGCCATGCTGGCCGCCGCTTCCGCCGGACTCGAAGTCGCCGAATACTCGCCACTCTCCATCAAGTCCGCGGTGGTCGGATACGGCCGGGCCGAAAAACATCACAGGTCCAGCAAATGGTGACGCGCCTTCTGAATCTCGATCAGATCCCCGAACCCGCCGACGCCGCCGATGCGCTCGCCATCGCCATCTGCCATCTGCACACCGCAGCGACGCAAGAACGCCAAAGCGATTTGAACGGCAATTTTAAATATGTGACTTGTCATCCTGAGCGGAGCAGCCCGCCTCGCTTGCGAGGCGGGCTGCGGAGTCGAAGGACCCCTACACCCTAACATCTCTTCCGCCGCAGCAAGGCACTCTCCCCCGCTGCACTCCGAGGATTGGAACTACGCTAAGATCAACCATGGACCACGGGACTGCGATGGTCAATATTCCTCAGCAGGACAGTCCTGCCTTGCTGGTTTCTACTACGCATACAACGTCCGATCTACTGAGTGCTGCAACTTTGAAGAATGTCGGCCAGAGATCGCTGTCTGCCTGCCGACTGGGGTGGGTCGTGGTATTTCCCTCCGGAAAGAACGAGGTCTACTTGGGTGCGCCGATGAATATTCCGGCAGGAATCGAGCCCGGCGCGAAATGGGAAGCCCCTGCACAGTCAGTGAGCCCCAAGTATGCAAAGCAGAAGGCCGCGGCGATTGCCTTCTTCGTCGCTGAAGCCTACCCGTTAGGCGGGGAGCCGTGGAAGGCGGACTTAGTCCAAATAAGACGGCAAGCCGTGAGCATCGCACCCGAACTAACAGCTGAGAGCTGATAGCTGCCCTCTTGACACTCCCCGCATGCCCCGTCCATTTCATATTCTTTGCCTGCTGACTCTTTCTTCGATCCTCGCCTTTTCGCAAACCGAAGCCGAAGCCCCCGCCGTGGTCACCTTCAGCCTCGATTTCCCCACCTCCCAGCCAGAGCATTACTCGATCCGCGTTCAATCCGATGGCTCGGCCCGCTACCAGTCCAGCGGCCGCCTGTCCGCCGATCCCGACGAGACCGATTCTCACGACAACGATTCTCATAACAACGATTCTCATAACAACGGCAGCTTCGATCTTGACTTCACCCTAGCCGCGGGAACGCGGCAAAAAATCTTCCAACTCGCGGCGAAGGCCGGCTATTTTCAGAAGGACGTCGACTCCCAT
>JBEKWL010000240.1:0-10570 GCA_049513095.1 Terriglobales bacterium | reverse complement strand
ATGGTGGAGAAGATCAAGCGCGATGTCCGGATCACCACCATTTACGAAGGCACCTCCGAGATCATGGAGATGACCATCAGCCGCGACCGCTGGCAGCTTCATCTGAAGACGCGCGGGCAGTACTACCACGAGCAAGCGAGAAAGTTCGAGGAACTCCATGGCCGCCACCCGAACGTGGGCGCTGACAACGCGGCACTGGCATTGCACGCAATGGCCGAAGTGATGGAGAAAGCCCGGGTCGCACGCCTGACCCGCTATCAACATATTCTGCTGCGTCTGGGCGAACTGATTGCCTACGCCGAGTGCGCCGGCAGTTTGGCCCGCCGCGCCGGATTGATGGAGGAAGGCAGGCTCAACGAGAAAGCCAACCGGCGTTTCGACGCGACAGCGCTGGCGGCGCTGAGCAGAATCTTCGCCCGCGAGGCCGCGCTCAAGGTCGCCGAAGAAGGCTTGCGCTGGGTGGTCGGAGCCGGCGGTGTGAGCGCTGCCGAACTGCCCGCGTTTGAAACAAGCCTGGGACTGCCCGCAATTCACCGGGCGCAGGCAGGACTGATTTCGGACCTGGATTACATCGCAGACGTAGTGTACGGCCGCGCGGCGAAGCACACGGAAGTCGCCGCGTAGCACTGAAAGATGAACCTTATATGGGCCTTGACAGGAAAAATTCTTCTCTCCGCACAGGAGCGCAGTCATGGAAAACACTTCGTACCGAGCCATCGCCATTGTAGGGGCGGGAGCCATTCTGCCGGATGCCCCGAACGTCCCTGTTTTCTGGGAAAACATTAAGAACGGCCGTTACAGCGTCACCGAGATTGATCCTGAGCGTTGGGATCCAGCGCTCTACTACGATCCCGACCCGAGCGCCCCAGATAAGACATATTCAAAAATCGGCGGCTGGGTTCGCGACTACGTGTGGGACCCGATGAAGTGGCGCATGGCCGTCCCGCCGCGCGTGGTTGATGCCATGGATGGAGCGCAAAAATGGGCCATCGCCTGCACCCGCCAAGCGCTGGAAGACTACGGCTATCCCAAGCGGCCGCTGGACCCGAATCGCACCGCCGTGATCCTGGGCAATGCCATGGCCGGCGAGAAACACTATCTCACCGCGCTGCGCATTTACTTTCCGGAATACGCTCGCGAACTGGCCGGAACCGCCAGTTTCGCCGCGCTCCCGGAAGCGCTCCGCCACGATATCACGCGCGAATTGCACGAGCGGATGGACAAACACCTTCCTGAGATTACCGAAGACAGCATGCCTGGTGAATTGGCCAACTGCATCGCCGGCCGCATTGCCAACATCTTCAACTTCCACGGTCCCAATTACATTTGCGACGCGGCTTGCGCCTCGGCGATGGCGGCCATCAATTCTTCAATCGAGGGATTGGTGGAGAACGATTACGACGCGGTGGTCACCGGCGGCATTGACCGCAACATGGGCGCTTCGATGTTCGTCAAGTTCTGCAAGATCGGAGCGCTGTCGGCGACCGGTACTCGTCCGTACGCCGAAGGAGCGGACGGCTTCGTCATGGGTGAGGGCGCTGCGATCTTTTTGCTCAAGCGCCTGGCCGATGCCGAGCGTGACGGAGACAAAATTTACGCCTTGATTCGCGGCATGGGGGGCGCGAGTGACGGCAAGGGCAAAGGGATCACTGCCCCCAACCCCATCGGCCAGAAGCTGGCCATTGAACGAGCCTGGCAGAATGCCGGCCTATCACCGGCTACGGCCACCTACATTGAAGGCCACGGCACATCCACCCGGGTGGGCGACGTGGTCGAAGTACAGAGCATGGCCGAGGTGCTCGGCAGTGCTCATCTGCCGCCGCGCTCAGTAGGCCTGGGCTCGGTCAAATCGAATTTTGGACATCTCAAAGGAGCTGCGGGCGCTGCCGGATTGCTGAAAGCCGCTCTCGCACTTCGCGACAAAGTGCTACCGCCCAGCGTGCACTGCGAGCACCCCAATCCAGAGATTGACTTTGCCCATTCCCCGCTTTACGTCAACAAGGAGTTGCAGCCGTGGACGATGACAGCAGATGGCGTGCGGCGCGCCGGCTTGAGCGCTTTTGGTTTTGGCGGTACCAACTTCCATGCGGTGCTTGAGGAATACATTCCCCACAGGCTGAATGGAAACGGCAAGCGGTCGGTTGCGGTAAGTGAGACGCCGGCGAGAATTACAGAGGCAGCTATGAACGCGAAGGATGTTTCCCCCACTTCTCCATCTGCTTATAAGGCGCCACTGCGCGGTGCGCTGGTCATCGGCGCCGCATCAGAGGCGGCACTGGTCGCACGTTTGCGCGTGGTAGAGAGCGAGGCCAAGGCGGGCCGCGCACCGGCTCCCACCGCCCCGGCTGAATCAGACCTGCGCGCGCCCGAACGCCTGGCTATCGACTACGCCAACGCCACCGAACTGGCAGAGAAAGCGCACACCGCACTCAAGGCGCTCGGGGCCAGTCAACCAGCGATATGGAAAGCTCTGCGCGCGCAAGGCGTCTTCCGCGGCCACGGTCCCGCGCCCAAGGTGGCGTTCCTGTATCCCGGGCAAGGCTCGCAGTACGTGAACATGCTGGAGCCGCTCCGCGCAGTCGAGCCGATTGTGGCGGAAATTTTTGCCGAAGCGGATCGAGTGATGACTCCGCTGCTGGGCAAGCCGCTCAGCGAATTCATCTTCGTGGACAAGGCGGACGCCGCCGCGGTGGCCAAGGCCGAGGACGATCTGCGCCAAACTGCCATCACTCAGCCTGCCGTGCTGGCGACCGATCTGGCGCTGACCCGGCTGCTGGCCGCTTATGGCATCACGCCGGACTTCACCATGGGACACAGCCTGGGCGAATACGGAGCGCTGCTCGCGGCCGATGCACTTCCCTTTGCGGACGCACTCGAAGCCGTCAGCGCCCGCGGCCGTGAAATGACCCGCTTTGCGCCGGAAGACAAGGGCCGCATGGCCGCAGTGTTTGCTCCGCTGGAGGAAATCGAGCGAATCCTGAAGACTGTGACCGGCTACGTGGTGATCGCCAACGTCAACAGCAACCGGCAGGCGGTCATCGGCGGCGCGAGCAAACCCGTCGAGCAAGCCATGGAAGCTTTCCAGAAAGCCGGCTACGACGTGACGGAATTATCAGTCAGCCATGCGTTCCACACCACGATTGTGGCTTCCGCCAGTGAGCCGCTGCGGCGAGTGCTGCAGCGCCTGCATCTTGCGTCTCCGCGCCTGCCCATCGTCGCCAACACCAACGGCGAGTTCTATCCCACGGGGCGGGACGTCGTTCCGCAGATGTTGGACATCCTCGCACAACAGGTCGCCGCTCCGGTGCAGTTCGTCAAGGGCCTGCGCACGCTTTACGAGGCGGGGGCACGAGTCTTCGTGGAAGTCGGTCCGAAAAAGGCATTGCAGGGATTTGCTGAAGATGTGCTCGGCGAGCGCGGCGATGTGGTCTCGCTTTTCACCAATCATCCGAAGGTCGGTGATATCCCCGCGTTCAATCAGGCGTTGTGTTGCCTTTACGCGGCGGGATTGGGCCGCGGTACCCCGGAAGCCGCGCGTCAAACAACGCCGGCGTTCGTGCCGGCAGTTTCCGCAACCGCGGAAACCCCTAAAGCAATCGGTCTGACCGCGCCGCCAGCAGTCGCTGCTAGCGCACCGGTGGCGGCGATCAATGGAGGTCACTACAAGGACGGTCAATCCAGCGACGATCACTACAACGACGGACAATACGTCGAGCTCGGCCGATTGTTGGGCGATGTTCTCGAGCGCTGGCAGATTACCCACGGCCAGAGGCGGGCTCCAATCGACCCTGCGGTGGCGATCACGGGGGCAGCTTTAGGCCTGCCTGGCACCGAGCATATCTTCGATGATGGCAACATCGGCCGCATCTTGCGCGGTGATCAGTTCATTGACACCATCCCTACCCGCTTCCGCCAAGCAATGGTTGACAAACACATTACGCGGCTAGTGAAGAATGACAACGGCGGCACGTTTGAGACGATTAATAATGTTGCGGACGTCATCAAACTGGCAGGCCGGGGCGGCGCCTTCGATCTGAAAAACGAATTCGGCGTCTCCGACGAGCGCGTTGCCGCCCTCGACCGTACCACCCGGCTAGCCATCGCGGTGGGCCTCGACGCATTGCGCGACGCCGGCATTCCGCTGGTTTTGCGCTACAAGACCACCACCAAAGGGACGCAGTTGCCCGACCGGTGGGCGTTGCCCGACGCTCTGCGCGATGACACGGGAGTGATTTTCGCCTCCGCGTTCCCGGGCCTGGACTCTTTCGCCGACGAAATGGCGCGCTATTACACGGACCGCGGCCAGCGCGAGCAACTGGCCATGCTGGAGAGCTTGCGCGTCCGGGCGGCCGAGGTGAATGGCCATTCCATCATGGGGCAGGAGATTGAGCGGCGTATCGACGGGCTGTGCGACGCCATCGAGAAAGAGCCGTATGTCTTCGACCGCCGTTTCCTGTTCCGTATTTTGTCGATGGGACATTCGCAATTCGCTGAATTCATCGGCGCGCGCGGTCCCAACACCCAAATCAACTCTGCCTGCGCGAGCACCACACAAGCCGTGGCGCTGGCCGAGGACTGGATCCATGCGGGGCGTTGCCGCCGCGTGATCGTGCTCGCAGCCGACGACGTCACTACCGACAATCTGATCGATTGGATGGGCGCCGGTTTTCTGGCCAGTGGAGCAGCGGCCACCGACGATGTGGTCGCGGAGGCCGCCATTCCCTTCGACCGCCGCCGCCACGGCATGATCATCGGCATGGGCGCCGCTGGCCTGGTGGTGGAGAGCGCGGAGTCAGCCCGCGAACGAGGTATCCAACCCATCTGCGAAGTGTTGAGCGCGGTGACCGCTAATAGCGCGTTTCACGGCACCCGTCTCGATGTGCAGCACATCAGCCAGGTGATGGAGGATCTGGTGAGCAAAGCGGAAGCTCGCGGCGGCATTCGCCGTCATGAGATCGCTCCGCAAACGGTTTTCATCTCTCACGAAACCTATACCCCCGCGCGCGGCGGCAGTGCTGCGGCGGAGATCCATGCGCTGCGTCGCGTCTTTGGCGACAGTGCGGACAAGATTGTGATCGCTAACACCAAGGGCTTTACCGGCCACGCGATGGGTGCAGGCGTGGAAGATGTTCTGGCTGTGAAATCACTGGAAACGGGCGTGGTGCCGCCGGTGGCCAACTTCAAGGAGGTTGATCCGGAGTTGGGCACGCTGAACTTGTCGAAGGGCGGCGTTTATCCGGTGGAGTACGCGTTGCGGTTGGGAGCCGGGTTCGGCTCGCAGATCAGTATGACCCTGCTGCGCTGGACAACGACGAAGGACGGCGTCCGCAGGAGTCCGAATGCGCTGGGCTATGCCTATCGCGTGGTTGACCCGAATGCCTGGAACGCTTGGCTCAGCCGTATGGCCGGCCGTCCGGCCGCCGATTTGGAAGTGGTCCACCGCACGCTGCGCGTGCGTGATCATGTGCGTGACCAGATGCGTGATCAAGGAGCGGCACGGATCGCGGAACCTGCTCCGGAATTGCGAGCCGCGGCGCCAGTGCCAACGCCCCAGGCAATTGCGCCTACACCGGTTGTTAATACGAGACCTCCGGATAAAAAGCCAGCAACATCCGTGAAAGCGGTCCCCGCGCCGCCGGTGAAGGTGCAAGCCGCTGCGATCGCGCCCCCTGCACCGGCACCGCCGCCGCCCGCAGCGAAGACGGAAAGTGAAGTCAAAGTCACCACATCGGCAACCACGCTAACACCTGCCAGCAAGGATCACGCCGGCGACCCCGTGAAGGAGCGCATCCTGGCCCTGGTCGCGGAAAAGACCGGCTATCCGCAAGATATGTTGGACTTGGACCTCGACCTCGAAGCGGACCTCGGAGTTGATACGGTCAAGCAGGCCGAGATGTTCGCGGGCATCCGCGAGATCTACAACATCCCTCGCGATGAGAACCGCAAGCTGCGGGATTATCCGACATTGGCGCACGTCATCCGGTTCGTTTATGAGAAGCGTCCCGACTTGGCCGTCGCGGCCCCGGTTCCGGCAACACCCAAAGCAACGGAAAAGATCGAGCCCATCGCTCCGGCACCTGCGGCCGTTCCTCCGGTCGCTCCTCCGAAAGACGGCGCGGGAGATTCCGTGAAAGAGCGCATCCTGGCGCTCGTCGTGGAGAAGACCGGCTATCCCGAAGATATGCTCGACCTGGATCTCGACCTGGAAGCGGACCTCGGAGTTGACACCGTGAAGCAGGCGGAAATGTTCGCGGCCATCCGCGAGATTTACAACATTCCGCGCGACGAGAATCGCAAACTGCGAGACTACCCCACGCTGGCGCATGTGATCCGCTTCGTATATGAGAGGCGTCCCGACTTGGCAAGCGCTGCTCCATCGTCGCCCGCAGTCGCGGAGCCACCCGTACCCGCACCGAGCCCGGTCACGGACGTCTCTATTGCCCAGGCGCCCACGGACGTTATTACGGACGACTCTATTAAGGAGAAGGTGCTGGAGATCGTGGCTGAGAAGACTGGCTATCCCAAAGATATGCTCGACCTCGACCTCGATCTCGAAGCAGACCTCGGCATCGACACCGTCAAACAAGCGGAGATGTTCGCCGCAATCCGCGCCGCATACAACATTCCCCGCGATGAGAATTTGAAGCTGCGCGAATTCCCAACCCTGGCCCACGTGATTAAATTCGCGCACGACAGATCCGGGTTAATCGGGGCATCCACTTTGGTCCCGCCCGCTGCGCAGGAAAAACTTGAACCGACGGCGGAGAAACCATCCCCATCTCCGGCTCCAACACCGATCAAGGCCGCACGCCCGGCGCTTGCCAGTCTGGATGCTGCGAATCGCGTTCCACGGCGCGTGCCGGTGCCGGTCCTGCGTCCGGAGCTCAGCATGTGCAAGCCAACGGGTGTCTCGCTGGAACGCGGCCGGCGGGTGGTGGTCATGGCCGACAAAGGCGGAGTGGCAGAGGCACTGGTGCAGCGTTTACAGAGGGCGGGAGTGGAAGTTCTCCGTATCGAGAACGCGCTAGATGCCGCCGCACTGGCCAATCGCCTGAAGGAGTTCTTGGCTGCCGGTCCGGTGCACGGAGTCTACTGGCTGCCCGCTCTCGACCACGAGGGCAATCTTCGCGACCTCGATCTTGCCACCTGGCATGAAGCCGTGCGGGTGCGCGTCAAATTGCTTCACGGCACGATGCGCGCGCTCTACGAGCAGATCACGCAGCCCGGCACGTTCTTAGTGTCGGCAACCCGGCTGGGCGGACAGCATGGCTACGACGAGGCCGGGGCAGTAGCCCCGCTCGGTGGCGCGGTCGTAGGCTTCAGCAAAGCGTATAAGCGGGAGCGGCCGGACGTTCTAGTCAAAGCAGTCGATTTCGAAGCGCAGCGCAAAGCGGAGGAAGTGGCCGGCATCCTGATCGAAGAAACCCTGCGCGACCCCGGTGCTGTCGAGATCGGCTACAAGGCAGGGCTGCGCTGGACGATTGGGCTGGAGGAACAACCTGCAGCCGATGGACAGCCTGGTCTGACGCTCGACGAGAACACTGTATTCCTGATCACCGGCGCAGCGGGAAGTATCGTCTCGGCCATCACTGCCGATCTGGCAGCCGCTTCCGGCGGCACCTTCTACCTGCTCGATTTGGTGCCTGAGCCTGATGCGGACAATGCTGACCTCAAGCGCTTCGCCAGCGATAAAGAAGGCTTAAAGCGCGAGCTGTTCGCTCGCATCCAGGCACGCGGCGAACGGGCCACACCGGCGTTGGTTGAAAAGGAGCTGGCAGCCCTGGAGCGGGCACAGGCTGCCCGCAGCGCGATTGACGCGGTGCTCGCCGCTGGCGGCACGCCGTACTATTTCAGCGTCAACCTCGCCGATGCGGACGCTGTGGACAAAGTGATCCGCCAGGTGCGGCAGCGCAACGGGCACATCGATGTGTTGCTGCACGCCGCGGGCCTGGATCGCAGCCATTCCCTGGCAGACAAAGACGCGCGTGAATTCGACCTGGTGTTCGACGTCAAGAGCGACGGCTTCTTTAATCTGCTGCGCGCCATCGGCGACATGCCTCTCCGGGCGACGGTGGCGTTCAGCTCCATTGCGGGACGCTTCGGCAACGTCGGACAGACGGACTACAGTTCTGCCAACGATCTGCTGTGCAAGATCACGTCGAGCTTCCGCACCACCCGTCCGGCCACACGCGGCATCGCCATTGACTGGACTGCGTGGGGCGGTATCGGCATGGCCACACGGGGCTCTGTCCCGAAAGTGATGGAATTGGCCGGCATCGATATGCTGCCATCCGAAGCGGGCGTTCCGCTGATTCGACGGGAACTGACTGCGGGAGGAACGCGGGGCGAGATTGTCATCGGCCAGCGTCTTGGTGTGCTGCTGAATGAATTCGATCCCGCTGGCGGCCTGGCGGAAGTCTCCGCCGAAAAGCGCTCGCCGGCGCAAGGGCCAGCGGGCTGTGGAGTGATGATCGGCAAGATCGCGAGTGCCGGACTCTACAGCCCGCTCACGATTGAGACCATGCTCGACCCGGCCATTCAACCGTTTCTGCACGACCATCAGATTGACGGCACGCCAGTGCTGCCCGGCGTCATGGGCATCGAGGCGTTTGCCGAAGCCGCCCTGTGCCTGCTTCCGGGCTGGCATGTCGAGGCGATTGAGGACGTAAACTTCCTGGCGCCGTTCAAGTTCTACCGGAACGAGCCACGCCCTGTGACGATCGAGGCAGTGATCCATCCGCACGGAGACGCCTTGATCGCAGATTGCCGGTTGCTTGGCCGCCGGCCACTTCCGAATCAGACCGAACCGCAAGTGACTACGCATTTCACGGCGCGTGCGCGACTGGTGAAACACACACCCACGTTGGTGACCGTGCCGGCCCTGGGCACACCAGCCGGACACATCATTGAAGCCGCTGACATCTACCGCCTCTACTTCCACGGCCCCGCGTACCAGGTTGTGGAGCGGGCATGGTGGGATGGAAGGCGGATGGTTGGCCTGATGGCCAAAGGCCTGCGTAACAATCACCACCCGTCCGGCCTGCCGACGCTGATGGCGCCGCGGCTGATCGAGCTGTGCTTCCAGACCGCCGGACTCTGGGAAATGGGCGTCGAGGGCCGCATGGGTCTGCCGCAGCACATTGATCGCGTCTCCTTATTAGTGTGCGATCCCGAAGAGGCGGAAGGCCAGTTGTATGCCGTGGTCACTCCCAACCCGTTGGAGGGAAGTTTCGAGGCGGAGGTTGTGGATGCGAAGGGAACCCGCTACTTGCAGCTTAGCGGCTACCGCACGGTGGCGGTTCCCGGCGCCGTTGATGCTGGGCGGTTAGAAGCGCTGCGGGCGGCAATGTCATTGGAAACGGTCGCGGCGTGATCCTTGGGGCCTGATAGCACGTGATGATCTGTCTGTCGAGGCATTTATGAATCTCGAATTCCAGCGTGTGACGATCGTCAATCGTGGCGAGGCCGCCATGCGTTTCATCCACGCGGCCCGCGAGTTCAATCAAGAACATGGCACATCTTTGCGTACGATCGCGTTGTTCACCGAACCTGACCGCCATGCCATGTTCGTCCGCGAGGCGGACGAGGCGGTGTGTCTGGGCCCCGCTCAGGTCCTCGATCAAAACACGCAGCAGCTCAAGAGCAGCTATGTGGACTATGGCCGGCTGGAACGGGCGCTGACGTCCGCGCGTGCGGACGCGGTTTGGGCGGGATGGGGCTTCGTCGCCGAGCACGCCGCGTTCGCGGACCTTTGCCGCGATTCAGGCATCGTGTTCATCGGCCCGGATGGTGAGGCGATGCGACGCGCGGGCGACAAGATCGCCTCCAAACGCCTGGCTGAGCAGAAGGAGGTCCCGGTAGCGAACTGGAGCGGCGGCCCGGTGGAAACGCTCGCCGATGCCGAGCGCCACGCTGAGCGCATGGGATATCCACTCCTTGTTAAAGCCACCGCAGGGGGCGGCGGTAACGGGATTCGCCGGGTGCTTTCGCCCGGCCAACTTCCAGAAGCTTTTCACAGCGCCCGCGCTCAAGCGTTCAAGGCCTTTGGAGACCCAACTGTTTTCATCGAGCAACTGGTTCAGGGAGCACGCCACGTCGAAGTGCAAATAATCGCCGACCACCATGGAACAACGTGGGCCGTCGGTGTGCGCGACTGCACAATTCAACGCCGCCACCAGAAAATTCTCGAGGAAGCGCCCTCGCCGGCGCTCTCCCGGGAACAAGATCAGGCGTTGCGCGAAGCGGCAGTGCGCCTGAGCGAGGCCGCGGGCTACTACAACGCCGGCACCGTGGAATTTCTGTACCAACCGGAAAGCCGGCAATTCTTTTTCATGGAGATGAACACGCGGTTGCAGGTTGAGCATCCAGTGACGGAATGCACCACCGGGGTCGATCTGGTCAAGCTGCAGATTCACGTCGCGCGGGGCGGTCACCTGGAAGGCGAGCCACCGCGCACCACCGGTCATGCCATCGAGGTGCGGCTGAATGCGGAGGATCCGGACAATGGATTTGCTCCCGCCCCAGGCGCAATTGGGCGGTTCAGGATTCTGACGGGGCCGGGAGTGCGGGT
>JBEKWL010000239.1:0-3905 GCA_049513095.1 Terriglobales bacterium | reverse complement strand
GGCACTTCGCCGCCTTTGTTCCATGACTTCCGTAACTTTGCATTGCCGATGCTGGGGTGTAATCTCGCCCCTGAGTGTGCACTTGCTCAAGCGGAGTGGTGCACGGCAGGAACCGGAAGAAAGGTCGTCGCAAACGTGTCTGAAGCCGCCAAGGGAACCGTTGCTGATGTCAGCAAGAATCGAAGGGGTTATACGGACGTGCAAGGCGCGCCGCGCTTTCCCATAAAACTGCCGGTGGCATTGAAGTCGGCAGTCAATCCGTCTGGAACCACGGGAAAGACGGTCGAGACCGAGAACATTTCCGCCAACGGCGTCCTGTTCCGCATGGATGCCGATGTGCCCGTTGGTTCGGCGGTCGATTTTACGATTTCTCTTCCCGCCGACGTAGTGGGCGCAGAAGCCGACGTGCAGGTCGATTGTCGCGGACGAGTGGTGCGCAGTTTTGCGGATGGCGGCCGGCGTGGAGTCGGTGTGGTGATTGACGAGTACCGTTTTGAGCGCAGGTAGTTTTGCGCAGTTCGACCGAGCAAGTTCGGCCGCGCAGCCAGGGCGCGACAGGTAGGGTGGGAAAAGAGGACGGATGGGCAGCACTTCGGTTAATGTCGAGCCAGGCGAAGTTGTTCAGACTGAGGACGGCAAAGGCACGATCCGCGTGATTGTGGCGGATACCCAAGCCATTTTCCGCGCCGGCCTGCGCAAGATCTTTGCGCTCGAGGACGACATACGGGTTGTCGGCCAGGCCGAGAGCCTCGATCAGACCGTTGCCGCCATTCAGAAGTTTTCCGCCGATATTGTGATCTTCGAGGCGGCACTGGCTCCGAATCCAGCGGACACGGTTTCCGATCTTCTCCGGCAAAGTGCGAGCTGCCGTCTGGTCGTCGTGCTGCAGGAGCCCGACCAGGAGATGACGCTCGACTTGTTCCGGCGCGGCGCCCATGGCATCGTTTGGCGCGAAGTTGAGCCCGAAATGCTGGTGGAATGCCTACGCAAAGTCGCCCAGGGTGAACCTTGGCTTGAAAGCCGCGCGGTCGCATGGGTAATGCAGGCCTATCGCACGCAAGGCTTGCGCCCGGCAGGGTCACGTCCCAAAGTTTCGCTCACCCCCAAAGAGTCGCTCATCGTCTCCTGCGTCACGCAGGGGATGAAGAACAAAGAGATTGCCCTCCGGGTTGGCACCACCGAGCAGGTGGTCAAGAATTATCTCCGCAAAGTCTACGACAAATTGGGAGTGGCCGACCGTCTGGAACTCGCGCTCTACTGCCTGAATCACCGCGTGGTTGAGGGCACGGTTCAGGCCAAGCCCGCCCAGCCAACCAACGGCCACGCTCCAGCGTCGCCAGAAACCCCCAGTGCCTCGGCCGCTGCTTTGGGATCGCGTTCCTGACTCTCTTCTTCTAGTACAATTCTCTGTCGCAGTTCAGTTCTCGGTTTCCGGTTCTCAGTTCTTAGTCAGAGCTGCTGAGATTTTCACTGAGAACCGGGAACTGAGAACTAATTCCATCAAAAAATTCTCCGCTGCAGAAAGAAAAGGGAGGCAAACTATGAAAGGCGACGTAAAGGTCATTGCCATTCTGAACGAAGCCCTGAAAGCCGAGCTCACCGCCATCAACCAGTATTTCCTTCACGCCGAGATGTGCGAGAACTGGGGCTATGAACGGATGGCCAAGCACACCCGCAAGGAATCCATCGAGGAAATGCACCATGCCGAAATTCTGATAGAACGTATTCTGCTGCTCGATGGCGCTCCCAACATGACCGAAACTTTCAAAATCAATATCGGGCAAAACCTGAAGCAGCAACTGGAGAGCGATCTACAGCTCGAATACACGGCCGTGAAACGCCTGAATGACGGGATCAAGGCCAGCGTGGCTGTCGGCGACAACGGCTCGCGCGAGCTTCTGGAGAAGATCCTGCTCGATGAAGAACACCACATCGACTGGCTGGAAGGGCAACTGCACGCGATTAAAGAGATGACCTACGAGACCTACCTGGCCCAGCAGTTGCACAATCCCGAAAAAAGCTGACAACAGCAGCCAGTCCTCTCGGTTGTCCTCCCGCCCCTGCGCGAAGCCTCAGGGGTGGGATCTGCAGTTCGCGGGCAGTCCGGAGCACTGTTAGAATCAAGACCACGGCGCCGGAGAGATGGCCGAGTGGCTGAAGGCGCACGCTTGGAAAGCGTGTTTACTCGAAAGGGTAACGTGGGTTCGAATCCCACTCTCTCCGCCAGTTCTAAAGCAATGGCACCGCAAATCACAACAAATCACGACGCTTTCGGGATGGCCAGTCGAACACCTTCGAAAGGGTGAGAGATCCACCATAACTACTAAAACTGATTCACTGCATCATTGACTTGCTTCGGGCGCAGGCTGCGGCTTTGCCAATAATGCTACGCTACCTTCTCATCACCGTTGCAGCCTGAGCTGCCGACTAAGTCTCGGCGGAGTCGCTCCATTTGTGCCGATGCTTCCCTTATCTGCTCAGCATATTCGTGGCCTTGTCGTGGTAGAAATCCCCCGTAGTTCTGAAGCAGGAGGCTGGCGTTCGCCTCGATGGCAGAGGTGTTGGAGCGGGCTTGGTTCGAAAGGGCAGACGTTAGTTTTTCTAGCTGCAAATCGCGCACGGCTAGCTCCTGTCTGCTGTGGGCAGCTTCCTGCTCGAGCACTCGCCCGTGATAGCGGATGAGTCCAAACAGACATGCTGTCAGCGCGAGCAGGCATAAATTGGCAACAATGGTTTCTGTCAAAGCCTTGTTTAGGCTAGTATTTCTCTCGCTGTCGAATCTCGCGAAACTGCTGGCCTCCGTCATGGAAAGCGAAGACACAAGCCCGCGAGATCTATCCATGTACTCCATACCCTCGTTTGAATCCACCAGCATGAATGCGCGGTGGCGATACCCCTGTTGGCGCAAACCAATAGAGCGCTCCATCTCCGCTTGCTTTGAGTTAGCCAAAGACTCAAGCTGCGACTCCAGGGATCGTTCGCGCTCCGTCCGATTGGCTAGCCCTACACGAAGGCCGGCAAAATCGGTTCCGATCCTGCCCTTCGCGTCGGTATAGGGCTGCAAGTAGGAAGGGTCGTCGGTTAGCAGGTATCCGCGCTGACCTGTTTCCATATCGGTCAAGTCTTTCAGAACAACGGAGATGTCCGCCTGAATCATGGAGCTTTCCAGTGTGAACCCCGCAAGTTTCTGCATCTGTTTTAAGTGGTTCACGGCAAGATACGCGTTCCATGCCATGAAAGCGATTAGCGCGGGCGCTCCTATTTGGAGCGTAGCTTTTCGAATCATCTTAATTATGCCGCCCTTCACGTTATGTTCAGAACACCCTCAGTCGTGATTCGACTGGCTTTCGAAATCTCCTCCGCAACCTTGACCGCTGCGTCGCTGCTGTGAACCGGCCCTTCCGCCGACATAACCGAACTGGCAGCCAGGGTGAAAAGCAGGGCATCCTCCTTCTTGTCGAAGTAAAGCACTACCTGACTCGCTGCCATGTGCGTACCTCCTACGGATTGTTCTTAGGAATGATAGGCCGATTCAGCACAAGAATGAGGTTGTCTCTTTTGGTGCGCCTTCGGTCGAGTTAGATAGGGACGCTAGCAGACAGAACGGCAGAGAATCCGGACCGGCGATGTGACCTCAGATCGCGAGAAAACACGAAAGGCGTTTGCCGATTTTGTGTAGGCAGTTGCAAACAACTGCTTGCGCCGCCCGCATCGAATGTACTTGATCACTTCAGGCGAAAAACGAGGCTTGTGGTTACCCGAAAATTGTTTTGGGGCTGCACTGCGCCGGCAGAATCAAAAAAATCAGTGCGCAGATAATCTCCGATGACGCGGACTGCGAATCGCCGGGAGACAGAGTGCTCGACTCCTCCCCCCACCGCATATGAGAAACGTCCCAGCCATCC
>JBEKWL010000238.1:0-7688 GCA_049513095.1 Terriglobales bacterium | reverse complement strand
GCCTGCCGCAAGTGTTCGGTGAGGAAGAACCGCCGCTGCTCGCAAGAAAACGACATGGGGAACGTCTGTATCGAGAAAATGGACGCGGCGGACGGGATCCTGCTGGGCTCGCCGACCTACGTGGCCGACGTCTCCCCGGAGATCAAGGCGTTGATGGACCGTGCCTGTCTGGTTTCCAAAGCGAACAGCGGCATGTTTCGCCATAAAGTCGGCGCCGGTGTGGTGGCGGTGCGCCGGGCGGGCGCCATCCATGCTTTCGACTCCCTGAATCACTTCTTCCTGCTCAGCGAAATGATCGTGCCCGGCTCGTCTTATTGGAACATCGGCATCGGCCGCGAGCCCGGCGAAGTGGAGAAAGACGAGGAGGGCATTCAGACCATGAAAGTCCTCGGACAGAACATGGCTTGGCTACTGAAGAAGATCCATGCCCAAGGCTAGAAACGCATTGCGATTTCGACTGGGCAGCGTCTCAGCCAGCGTCTGGCGGACCCACAAAGCCCTGAACGTGCCGGTTTGCCCAGGAGGAGACAGGGTGAGCAACGACTCCGGAGTGCATCCTTAATTAGTACTTCCACATCCTGATTTCGCTTCCACTACGCTCGAACTGAACTTCGTCCATGAGTTGGCGGATTAGGTAAACTCCGCGTCCGTGGTCGTCATACAGGCTCTCACCCTGCTTTGGATCGGACTGAAGATCCGGGCTGAACCCCGGTCCGGGATCGGTCACGATAATTACGATTCGGCCCTGCGCATCAGACTTCAGCTGGCACCGGACCTGTTTTGACCGGTCATTCCCGCATCCGTGTACAACGGCATTGGCCAAGGCCTCCTGCACTGCCAACGCAATCTCAAATCGCTTCTGTTCGGGGACCTCCAGTTGCGCCAGGGTTTCAGATATGGCGTCCACAACCGTAGCGACCGCCTCGGCATCCGCAGGCATGCTGCGGTCGAGCAATTCAGATAATGCGCTGTCTTCTGGGCCACCGCTAAACTCAGCCGACATGGAGGCTCATTTCGTTCTCGAATCCGACGAAAGGGATGGGCAATTTAAGCAAAGGAGTCCACGGCCGCGTCGTCGTTATCGAAAACCTCGAACAGGTTGAGAACACCCACCAGACGCAAAGTCTGGATTGCGAATTTGTTTGGTTGCACAAGCTTGATGTTCCCGCCGAGCTGCTTGGTGGAAGCCAGAAAGCGCACCAGCAAGCCAATCCCGCTGGAATCGATCATGGGCACTTCGGCCAGGTTGAGCACAATACGAGTGTCGCCGCTGCCCACTGCCTCCTGCATGGCCTGGCGCAAGCCATCCACCGCCTGGCCCATCCGGAGAGGTCCTCGGAGCTGAACAACCTGTACTTGCGAACGCTTTCGCACGTTGATGTCCAAACTATCCTCCGCCGAGACCACGGTCCCGCCCCGAATCATAAAACTGGAGATGTCGGAGCGCATTCCAAGTTACGGGAATCGGCCGGCTTTTGCAAGGCCGCGCAGGTAGGGGCATAAATATTTCATCCTGGATGGTCGAAAAATTTGACATAATCGCTACTACCCCCAAGGGAGGGACCATGCGCACGGCGAGTCCCCGCAGTGACGCGGCCCGTTTCGCGGTCGCCATCGTGACCACCGATGAACGCGTGAGTCCGGAAGCCGAGACCTATCTCGCTCCCGACTATGACCTTCGCGTGCTTCAGACTTGGGATGAATTGCTGGCCCTGATCAAGAGGGAGCCCCCGGATGCCATATTCCTGGATATCGACACGGTCGGAGAGCATAGCAAGGACGGAATCGCCGCCCTGGCTGAGGTGCGCGCCCTGGGACCGGATTTGGTTCTCGTGGGGTTGACGCGCTCGAACAGCCGCAACCTGCGTCTGCAGGCGGTCGCTGCCACGGTCGATGAATATTTTGTGGCGCCCATCAACTTCGAGGAAGTACGGGGCGTACTGCACCGGGCACTGGAGAAGCGGACACTGGAGATCGAGTGCCGCCAACAGCAAAGCGAGCAGACCCAGCAGGAGTCATTCTGCGACCTGATCGGCGGCAGCGAGTCCATGCGGAACGTCTACGACGCGATTAGCCGGGTCGCCGAGAGCACCAGCACGGTGCTGATCCGTGGAGAGAGCGGAACCGGCAAGGAACTGGTGGCGCGGGCCATTGTTGCGCTGGGCCCCCGAGCGCAAAAACCCTTTGTCAGCATCAATTGCGCGGCTTTGCCGGAGAACCTCATCGAGACTGAGCTCTTCGGACACGAAAAGGGCGCCTTTACCGACGCCCGGGCGGCACGTCCTGGTCATATTGAACTGGCGAACACCGGCACTCTGTTGCTCGACGAGATTGCGACCTTGGGTCTGGCGCTGCAGTCCAAGTTGCTGCGCGTGCTCGAAGACCGGGTCGTGACCCGGATCGGGGGCCAGAATGCCAGGAAGATCGACTTCCGCCTCATCGCGGCCACCCATGAAGACCTGGAGGAGATGGTACGAGCCGGGCGTTTCCGCGAAGACCTGTATTACCGCATCAACGTCGTGCCCATCGCGCTCCCGGCGCTACGGGACCGGCCGGGGGATGTCCCTCTGCTGTTGAACCATTTCCTGCGCTTCTACTGTGCCTCGAACAACGTCCCTTTGAAACGTTTGGAGCCGGAAGTCATGCAGATTCTGGAGGAGGATTCCTGGCCGGGCAACGTGCGCGAACTGGAAAATCTGGTGCAACGGCTGGTGCTCATGGTGGATGGACCGGTGATCAAGGTCCAACATCTGCCGCAGCGGCTTCTATACAGCAGTACGACCAGCCAGGAATCTCTGCTGATTCCCGAAGGTGGGGTCAACTTCGATCAGGAAATTGCGAAGATTGAGGTTGCCTACCTGACGGCGGCGCTGCGGCGCTCTGGGGGCAGCAAGATCGGAGCGGCGCGGCTCCTGCAAGTCGATAAGCAGAAAATGCACTATCTTTGCCGCAAATATGGCATCGGGAAAGATTGAAAATTTCAACCCACGGCCTGGTATGGATTAAAAACTAATGCGTCATGGATAATTTTTTAATCTACGTCTGAGTCCGCTTCCGCGATCCGATCACTGTTTCTTCCCCAGAACAATGGCTAAGTACTTGAGGGGAATGTAGGTTTGAGGTTGTGCGCAGGACTCGCCACGATTTGGTATTGGAGTTGCTCTGTAGAAAGCCGAGCAGCACAAAACGCAAGACAGGAGAGATCAAAATGTCGATTCAAAAGAAATCGTTGATCGGTAACTTAACAGCCGCCAAGAAGGCCATCGTTGCCGCACTGAACGTGGCTTCCAGCTCCACGCCGAGCAAGTTCACGAGCCCGTCCAAGATCGGTGGCCCATCCAAGATCGGTGGCCCATCCAAGATCGGTGGCCCGTCCAAGATCGGTGGCCCGTCCAAGATTGGTGGCCCGTCCAAGATCGGTGGCCCGTCCAAGATTGGTGGCCCGTCCAAGATTGGTGGCCCGTCCAAGATCGGTGGCCCGTCCAAGATTGGTGGCCCGTCCAGGATCGGTGCCATGTAGCTGAAAACTACCGGATGATCGCAGAGGCTACGGTTTTCCGTAGCCTCTTGCATTTGCGGCAATTACCAGAGCTTGCGCCCGAGGAAGTCGTTTACGCCCTGCCACCCGAAGCCGGCCAAGCTGCGCCGGCGGACGAAAATCTTGGCATTGCCTGTGAACCCATCCCTGAGCCGCCCGCCAGGGTTCGGAACCGGAATCCAGGCGACATAGTAGCGGGAGGATCCGAGGCCCTTGTATTCCTGTGCGTTGAAGAGCCCCTTCTCCGCCTCGGAAGAGGCCGGAGCCAGTAAGGTAACATTTCCCAAAATTGACCCGGCCCGGGCATCCACGTGCAGAGCTGCAGGTGCTCCAAGCCGCACCTTGCCGACGTCCGGCGCTGAAATGAAGACCAGGGCTTGGAACATGGAAGTATCCGCAATCTCCATTACTTCACTTCCGGACGGCAAGTAAGTGCCCAGCAAATCCTCCACCCTGGGACTGATCACTGTACCTGCGACCGGGCTCAAGACGGTGAGCTGGGTCATTTTTTCTTGCAAGGCCCGGTCGTGTGCAGTCAATTCTTCGCGGTGACGTTCGGCAGTCGCAAAATCTTTATACCGCATTTGTGCTTGGAAGGCGCGGGCCGAAGCGAGCCGGAGGTCCGCAGCCACTATCGCCGCTTCGGACTCCATGCCCAGGTTGCGCAGCCGGAGCAGCGGTGTGCCAGCCGATACCTCTTGGCCTTCTTCGACATTCGTCTGCATCACCGTCCCTGGAACTTCAACCCTCACCACCGCGCGCCGCACGGGTTCGAGCACCAGTCGCCCCTCCACGGTCTCTCGCCACACCGGCGCAAACAAAACCAGAAGGCTCAAGCCGGCAAAAACCACGCTGTGCCCGGGCGTGAACCACGCTTTCACCCGGTCTTTCTTGTCCAGATAGAGGAGTCTCATAAATCTCCATAGCGTCAGGATGCGCGATTTGAAGATAAGCAGGGCGAGCAGTGCTGCAGGGACAAACGCCCAGTCCGGGCTATAGCGGTGGAGTACATTGTAAAGAAAAGTGACCACAAAGAAGAGCAGCCCGTAGCTGTAGAAGCTGGAAGCCATCGTGTACGGTACATAAAGCAGCCTCCGTCGCCAGGTTACGTAGGGCACATCGACGGGCAAACGCCAAATGTTCTTTTTTACCCAGTTGTTAACATAGAGAGTGGCGTTTTCCTTCAGGTCGGGGATGTCGAGCAGTTCCGTGAATATGAAGTAGCCGTCGAGTTTGATCAGCGGGTTCAGGTTGATCAGGACAGGAAGGATGCCGGACGCCAGCATCACGACGTAAATGAAGTTGTGCAGCGTGCCACCAACGTCGGTTCCCCACCACATGAAGCTCGCGATGGAATAAATAATCAGGCTGGACCAGATTCCCGCGGCGGAGGTGGCGATGCGCTGCCATTTGTTCCCGTAGACCCACGCTTCGGTGGTGTCGCAGTAGAAGCAAGGGGAAAGATAGATCAGCAGAAACCCCACGCTGTGCACTTCGCCCCCAGTGTGCTTGCAGGCCAAACCATGACAGAATTCGTGAATACAGCCGATCCCGCACACCAGGACCCAAAACTCGATGATGTCCGCCAGGCTCTTGTGGGTGAAGTTGTAGAACTCCAGGTTGTCCTGCCCGATTTCGGTCCAATGGCTTACCAATACATACGCCGCGAACGCGAACATGGCGAGACTCAACAGCACGAACTGGTAGGTAAAAATAAACCTTACCCGGTCGTGGAGTTTGGTGAGCGTAGCATCTGGATCCCAGGCAGGGAACGTGATCTCAGCCAGGTTGCTCCACTTTGATTTCTTTTGGACGAGGACGCGTCTCTTTTCCGTCACCTCTTCGCGAAAACGGGCATTTTTTTCCTGCAGGGTTTTGGACCAAAATGCGGCTTCATCATTTACGGTGGCAAACTCCTCCACCCACTCGCTCGTGGCCGCGATGCCGGTGCGCGCAGTGAACAGCGCGGCTATTTCTTCATAGCTCCGTTCCCCGTCAAAAAGCTGAAGCAGTTCCCAATATTCGGGAGGCAGAGTGTGGAACTCGTGATTATCCGGGATCAGCACACGAACTACAGGCACGCCATCCAATACGTGATGACGGCCGACTAGGCGCGGGTCCATCTTGGGCACGCGTTTTTGTCGCAGCAGCCGTTCCGGCATCTCCGGCAACGCGACATTGAGCGCTTCGGCTATATTCATGCTGGATCACCTGCACCTGGACGCAAAATCCGGATGCTTTGAGCCGCGTACAGAACCTTACCAAGTTTCATCGCGGCAGTTCGACACGGATGGTGGCAAGCATCCCTGGCCGTAAGTCAGGGGCAGATCCCTCAATCTGAGCCATCACTTCAATGGTGCCGCTCGATGGATCCACGACCGGGCTCACATCGATTATTTTGGCGGTGTGCTTGTCGGCGGAGGCGGCGTCGGCCGAGGCTACGGAAACCTCTTGTCCCTTCTTGACCGCCCAGAGTAACCGCTCCGGCAAGGTGAATTTCACCTGCAATGGCGCGATCGCTGTGACCCAGAAGAGCCGCTCGCCGGCAGAAACCTTCTGCCCGGCGCGGACGTAACGGCGAGCCACGATTCCGTCGAAGGGAGCGATGATGCTGGTTTTTTCCCGCTCCAGTTCGAGTGATTTCAGCATCGCCTTCGCGTTATTCAGGCTCTCGGCTTCCCGCTGGACTTCGTATTCGTCGGACTCTTCCTTAAATTGCACATGTTCCAGCTCTTCCTTCGGGATCACCTGCGCCTCATACAATTTTTCAGCCCGCGATCGGTCGGCCCGCAGGACATTGGTCTCGGCTTCCCAGTTCTTCAAATTTGCCTCAATCGACCGGACCTTGGCGGCGGCGGCCTCAACGTCGGCGGAAATCTGGCGGTCATCCAGTTTTGCCAGAACCTGCCCCTTATGCGCCAGGGTGCCCGGCTGGGCAAGGATCGACACCACCAAACCCTCCCGCAATGCCGCCACGTCCACCTGGTTTTCCACCACCACCGGACCCGAGGCGACGAAAACGCTCTCCTTTGCGACGCTCGATGGCGGCGCTGCTTCCGCACGCACCGGAGCGGCAGCAACCACGGCGGTCTGTCTTGAGCCGCTGCAGCCGCTGAAACCGAGTACCAGAATTGCCACCCCTATCACGATGCAACGTTTCATGGCTTCCCTCGCTTCACCAGCCAAACCACGACCAGATCTTCCCCCAGAACCACATGCCCGGCCGCCGGAAGAAGACCTCGCCGGCGGGTTTCCATGCGGCGAAGATCTTGCTGCGGCCTTGCATTCCCGAGCGGATCAGGCCGTCGTCGTTGTGTATGCTGACCCGCGCAAAGAAGACGTTTTCCTCGCCCTGCAACTGGCTCTTCGGACTCACAACTGTGACCTCGCCGCGAAACGTGCGCGTCGGAAATCCCTCGAGCTTAACCGACGCCTTCCTGCCCGGTCGGAGCTGAGCGACATCCTCCTGATCGACGGCAACATCCACAATTGCCCGCGAGGTATCGACGACTTCTGCAAAAGCATCGCCCGGCTTCAGATCCCTTCCCACCCAATCCTCGATATGGGGCGTGGCCACGACGCCATCGATGGGCGACCGCAATAGGGTCTTTTGTAAACGCTCCTGGGCACGGACAACTTCAGTGTTCCAGTAGTCTGCTTGCACGGTCTCGATTCCGGCCTCGGTACCGTCGTTGGCCGCGAGTGCCCGGTTCATTTGTGAAACCGCAGTTTCGTATTTGGCCTGCGCCGCAGCCAGTTCGGAGCGATACTGCCAATCGGCGAGAGTAGCCAGCACAGTCCCCTGTTTGACGGCATCGCCTTCCCGCACCCTCACTGTCTGCACCACGCCCGCGACTTCAGGTTGCACGCGCGCACTATGGGCCGGAGCCACCACCGCAGGCCCATCGATACGCATCGGCAACGGGAACGCCGCAAGAAAAAGCAGCCCGATGACCACACCGGCAACCAATGCCCAGCGTCGCCGTTTCTCCAAAGCCATAAACTTCCGCTTTTTCGCCAGGAGCGGTTGCAGCACATCGATAAACGGCACTTCGCGGTAGAGCGAAGCGTTGCGCAGCGCCACCGTCGCCTGTCCCGCCAGCACCTTGATCATTTCCAGGTGTGCCGTGCTCAGGAAATCGGGATCGCT
>JBEKWL010000237.1:0-2800 GCA_049513095.1 Terriglobales bacterium | reverse complement strand
CCAGACCCACTATCGTCTTCGATCCTCTTCCAAACATGTGCCCGCCTTTATTTACCGAGTTCGTTTACGGAGTTCCGGCAGCTTTCACGGCTGCCTTGATTTTCTTTTTGCCCCGCGGTTCCGTTTCCATCGACTTGTCTTCCATCCACTGATCAAGCCTCGATTTTTTGAAGCGCCAGCGGTTGCCCAACTTGAACGCCGGAAGCTTTTGTTCGTTCACGTACTTGTAAAGCGTGTCCGGACTCACTCCCAGATACTGCGAAGCTTGGCGAATGTTCATCACTTCTCGCGAGTCGGCCATTAAACGTTTCCCTGCGCGTTCGAGTGTATTTTGGTGTGCTGAGCATATCTCAACCGGAAGCGCGGGCCTCTCAACCTGAATCTCCCGGTTTTGTTGGGTTTTACGGGGGTTTTCTGGAATTCACAAAAACTGGACTTGCACTTTGCCTCTACCTGTAGTGTCGAGGCGTATGGATAACTCTATATGTAGTAGTTTCTGCGCAAGTTAGTGACCGGTCGTGCAAGTTGAAGTAACTAAGGTACTAGAGACGGTACGGAAGTACTTGGACGGGCGCGCAAAGCGCTGAAAATGCGGCAACTCGATGTCCGTCGCTACGCCAATATCTCTGTCGTTTTGTTCGCTTTTGAGCTTGCTTTTCCAGCATCACGGCCTGTTCGATTCGCTCGCACGATCTCCCCGCACGACGTGAGCCCCGTCACTTATCGTTCGGACAGGTTGCTGTAGGCTTATCTGTTTTCGAATCTTAGAAGAAGGATCCCCATGAAACTGCTCGTAATTGGTTCCGGCATGATGGGTTCAGCCGCCGCCTACGATATGGCTCTCCAGGGCCACGTCGACTCTGTCACTCTCGCCGACAATGATCTCAAGCGCGCCAAAGACGCCGCTGCCCGCGTCAACCGCATCGCCGGCAACAAGAAAGTCCGCGCCGTCGCGCTTGACGCCGCCAGCGAAAAAGAAACGGCTCGCCTGATGAAAGGCCATGATGGCGCGCTCTCCGCCGTTCCCTACCGTCTGAACCTCGGACTGGCAAAAGCCGCCATCCGCGCGGGTTGCCATTTCGCCGATCTCGGCGGCAACAACACCGTCGTGCGCCAGGAACTGGCCCTCGCCAGGCAGGCCGAGAAACGCGGCATTGGCCTCGCTCCCGATTGCGGCCTCTCGCCCGGCATGGCGTCGATTCTCGGCGGCGAACTGGTTCGCCGGCTGGGCGGCCGCGCCGACGCGCTCAAACTCTACGTCGGAGGCCTGCCCGAAAAACCCATGCCTCCGTTTCATTACCAACTCGTGTTTTCGGTCGAAGGACTGATCAACGAATTCGTAGAACCAGCGCGCATTCTGCGCCACGGCAAGATCACCACCATCGAGGCGCTCACCGAGCCCGAACCATTTCATATGGACGGCTTCGCGCCGCTCGTGGCCTTTCAAACCTCCGGTGGAACTTCCACTTTGCCCGAGACCTTCGCGGGCAAAGTCGGCGAGTGCTTCGAGAAAACTCTGCGCTATCCCGACCACTACAACCTGATCCGCGGATTGAAGGACCTGGGCCTGTTTTCGAGCGAGAAAATGCGTATCGGCAACATGGAAGTCGCGCCGCGCGCGCTCCTGGAAAAAGTGTTCGTGGACAAGTTCGCCGGCGAGGGCCCGGACGTCTGCATCATGCGCCTCGAGGCGCTCGAATCCGTCAAAGCTCCCGGAGTCCGCGGCCTGCTCGGCGGAAAACTCAAAGGCCGAGTGGCTACCTTCACCATGGTCGACCGCTACCATGCCAAGAGCGACATGAGCGCCATGATGCGCACCACCGCTTTCCCCGCCTCCATCGTCCTCCAAATGATGTGCACGGGTGCGGTGAGCAAGCGCGGCGCAGTCTTGCAGGAACGCGACGTTCCCGCCGACGCTTTCCTCCAAGAAATCGAGCGCAGAGGAATCAAGATCGAGTACAGAGTCGAGTAGCGACAGTTGGAACTATTCCGCGGTTGATGGCAAGGGAATTCACCCACCTTTGTGTGGGGAGATCACCCAGTCGTGCTTTTGGCGGGAACCCGCCATTTTCTTTGGCGGGAACCGCCTGCGGAAAACAGCTACCGGTTCGAGACCCCTTTATTCTCTAGCAAATGCAACAAAGAACGGCGACCTGCCTGGCAGTCTGTAATCGCGTCTTCCGCGCACATTCTTGAGCCCCAGAATCACCGGCCCGGGTTGGGCACGCTTTGGCCACTCACTTGCTTGTTGGATGCGTGGAACATCTCAGCATTCGGAGAAGAAGCCATGTGGATGAGGTCATGCGCTGTCTGTAGGGCACTCATGATAAAGCTCCGCTTGCGCGATAATGTCCGGTGCCGATGCGGGTGGGAGTGGGAGTGGTAGACAACACGCAGAGATTTCACGAGATGAAGGGGAACTGCTATATGGCCCGAGTAATCGATTTCTATATCCCGAAGAACTTCCGCAGAAAAACGACTGCGATTGCGCCGTCAAAACCCGGGAAAGTGATCGCGTTTTGCCTGTCGAAGAGATCTGCGTAGCTTCGAGGGTGCTCCCGCTCGCTCGTCTCTACTCGCGATTCTCTTCCCCGACCACCGTCATCTTCGTATCCGTACGGAATTTCCTGTAATCATGGAAAGTCAGTTCGATATCTTCGTCGTAGGCCTTGAGTAGGGCAACCCGCGCGTTGAGGTGAATCTCAACCTGCTTGGGCAGCCAAACCTCATCGTTCACCCTGGTCTGCTCAAAGAGAATGTGCGTGCCTTTGTGGATTCTTGCGAGCACGAAGCCGATTGA
>JBEKWL010000236.1:0-2634 GCA_049513095.1 Terriglobales bacterium | reverse complement strand
CTTGCAGTAATGCTGGATAAGCTGGCGAACATCTTCCGGGTTCCCGACCTGCGCAAGCGCGTGCTGTTCACGCTCGGCCTGCTGGCGGTGTATCGCATCGGCGGCCACATCCCGACGCCCGGGATCAACGGCGACCGGCTGGCGCAGTTCTTCGAGCAGAACCGGGGCTCGGTGCTGGGCTTTGTCGATCTGTTCAGCGGCGGCAACCTGCGGCGGCTCACGATTTTCGCCCTGGGCATCATGCCGTACATTACGGCGTCGATCATTTTGCAGTTGCTGACGGTGGTCTATGAGCCGCTCGCCAAATTGCAAAAAGAAGGCGAAATGGGCCGCAAGAAAATCACGCAGTGGACGCGTTATCTCACCGTGGTTTTGAGCGCCGTGCAGTCGTTCGGGATTGCCATCAGCCTGCAGAAAGCGGGGGATTTCGTCAACACTCCCGGGCCAAGTTTCATCCTGATGACCATGCTGACGCTGACCACGGGCAGCGCTTTCATCATGTGGCTGGGCGAGCAGATTACCGAGCGCGGCATCGGCAACGGTATGTCGCTGCTGATTTTTGCGGGCATCGTGGTCGGTCTGCCGCGCGGCGTGGCCGATCTGTACCAGAAGGCGAGTACCTCGGCTTGGGGAGTATTCACGGCCCCGGCCATCCTGATGCTGCTGGTGCTGATGATCGCGGTAGTGGCGTTCATCGTTTTTGTGGAACGCAGCGAGCGGCGGATTCCGGTGCAGTATGCCAAGCGCGTGGTCGGACGAAAGGTAATGGGTGGTCAATCGACGCACCTGCCGCTGCGGGTGAATGCCGGTGGTGTAATGCCGGTGATTTTCGCGTCTTCGATTCTGGCCTTACCGCAGATGATGGGTGCGGCGTTCCACAACAACCGGGTGGTCGGCCCTGTTCTGGACGCGATGCGCTGGGGTGAGCCGCTGTACACCTTGCTCTATTGCCTGGGGATTGTTTTCTTTGCCTACTTCTATATCTCGATCGTGTTCAATCCGAACGAGGTCGCGGACAACATGCGGAAGTGGGGAGGTTTCATTCCCGGCATCCGACCGGGGAAGCGGACTGCGGACTTTATCAACGATGTTCTCACCCGGATCACGCTGGTGGGTGCGCTCTACCTGATTTTAATTTCGCTGATTCCGGAGTGGATGATTGCGGGCATCAAGCTGAATCACCTTCCCCTTCTGGGGCGGGTCTTTGAGAACCTGCCCACCTGGATCACCAACGGTTTGGGCGTGAACTTTTATTTTGGCGGAACGTCGCTGCTGATCGTGGTCGGGGTTGCGATGGACACCGTCACGCAGATCGAGGCGCAGTTGATCATGCGGCACTACGATGGATTCACGCCGAAGAGCGGACGGATTCGCGGACGCCGGACTTGGTAGTCAGGATCAGATGAGCCAGTTTCTGGCTACTGGCTTCTAGCAAACCGTTTTTGATTGCTAGTAGCCAGCAGCTCACTTGGTGCAAGGGTTTTGTGAGCCTGGAGCAGAGCGGTTTTCCCGCGACCAGAAATACGAGTAAAAGGGACTATTTCGATGGCCAATGAGACCGCACGAAATATTGGACCCGTGATTGTTCTGGGGCCTCCCGGGGCCGGGAAGGGCACCCAGTCCAAACGGATCGTCGACCGTTACGGTATCCCGCAGATATCGACGGGTGATCTTTTACGGGATAACGTAGGGCGTGGCACCAAGCTCGGCCTTGAAGCCAAGGCGATCATGGCGCGAGGCGAACTGGTTCCTGACGAGTTGATATACGGCATCGTGTCCACCCGGCTGCGGGAGGCCGATTGTCAACGCGGATTTGTGCTGGATGGCTTTCCCCGGACAGCCGCCCAGGCACGATGGCTGGACGCTTTCCTGGAAAAGGAGATCTTTAAAACATCGGAGAAGTGTCCGCCGATTGTGATCCAGTTGCTCGTAGACTATAATCAATTACTGCTACGGCTCACCGGGCGGCGTTCGTGTCCCACCTGTGGACGGCTCTATAACATCCACTTTCAGCCCCCTCTCGTCGACGAGTTGTGCGATGTGGACAAATCCAAGCTGGCCCTCCGCAGCGACGATCGTGAAGACGTTATTTCGGAGCGATTGGCTGCCTATGAGAGCCAGACCAAGCCGGTAGCGGATTACTACCGGGAGCAGCGGCGGCTGGTAGCGGTCCAAGCGGATCGGACGATGGAAGAGATTGCGGCGCAGATTTTTGGCGTGATTGACAGGCATTGCGTGACGGATGTCAGGAATTGATTGCAAGAGTTGGGTTTGGGTGTAGGACACGGCTTTAGCCGTGCCGCCAAGACCGCCCAAAATGCGGCCTTTAGCCCCTGAGGTCAACCGTTCCAGAAGTGGAACGAAGCTAGAATTAATTATGAGTTTTGGAGAGGACCGGATCATCCGCAAGTCGCCGGAAGAGATCGAAAAGATGAGGCGGAGCGGGAAGATGGTCCGCCAGGTTCTGAACCACCTGAAAACCATGGTGGCGGCTGGCGTTACGACCATGGATCTGGAGAAGGCCGCCGAGAAACTGATCGCGGAACTCGGGGCCGCGCCGGCGTTCAAGGGATATTACGGCTATCCCTGTGTGCTGTGCACTTCGATCAATGAAGAGATCGTGCACGGGATCCC
>JBEKWL010000235.1:0-2547 GCA_049513095.1 Terriglobales bacterium | reverse complement strand
AAGTGCTGGCAAAGGGAGGTTTCCACCTTGTAGTGATTGCGGATGGCCGGGGCGACCAGATAGAGTTTGAGGATTGCTTCCACATGGGGATACCCTTCGCGCTCCCAGCGCTCTACATCCCGTTTCGCGGCCCAGAGACTGACGGCGATCCACTTTTCCGTCTTGGTCTCCGGCGCAAAGAGTAGGAACTCCCTATATCCCTGCTGCTTCTTCAGGATCGGCAGGACCTCTTTGCGGATAACGTTCACGATTTCTTCTTTCATTTCCGGCTTCGGAGTCAATTCAACAATGCGGGCAAACATGATGAATCTCCTTATGCTGTTTGATTGCGGGCGAGCCGCACGCCGATCCGCCCGGAGCGGATTGCTTGCGCGTCAATCATTAATCGGTGCCAGACTATGCCGTCACGGATGAAAGTCAGTGACTCAACGCACTCCCCGCTGTGAGGTTCAAACAAACTCTGGCTCGGTGAGCTAGGAACCTGCAACCTCAGCGGTGGGCATCGAAAACGGAAGCAGCACCTCAAACTTGCTTCCTTTTCCAACCACGCTACTCACTTCGATGCGGCCATGATGCTCTTCCACGATACGGCGGGCGAGAGAGAGCCCGAGACCGGTGCCTTCTCCCTTGGTGGTGTAGAAAGGCCGGAAAATGTTGGGCAGGTGCTGCGGAGAGATACCCGGCCCGTTGTCGCTGACAACCACAGTGGCGCAATCGTCTCGCGAACCGATCTCGACCAGCACTGTGCCCGCGCCCTCCATTGCCTGGACTGCATTCAGGAGCAGATTCAGAAGCACCTGGTGAATCTGACCGCTGTCGTGCTCGACTTCCGACAGATCGGGCGCTTTCTGCAGCTCGATCTTGATTGGTTTTGAGAGCACCTGCTGGCGCGCCAGCATCACGGCGTGTTCCACCGTGGTGTTGAGGTCGCTCCGGCGAACCTGCGGCGGGTGAGGCCGCGCCGTTTCCAGAAGATCCGTTAATATGCGATTGATCTGTACGATTTCCAAGCGAACATCTTTCACTACCGCTCGCGCCGGACTGGTCGAAGGCAGATCGCGACCGATGATTTCGATGACGCCTGCGATTCCGGCAAGCGGGTTGCGAATCTCGTGGGCCAAGCCAGCAGCCAACTCGCCGAGCGTCGCCAGGTGCTCGGCTCGAGACACTTGCGTGCGATGCAGGCGCTCAATCTCATCCCGGCTCTCGCGCAACTCCTGCATCATGTGGTTGAAGTTGCGGCCGAGGTCTCCGATTTCGTCGTTGCGCCGGGAGAAGCTGACCGCGACGTCCAGGTTGCCGTCACTCACCAGCGCGATTTTCTCCTGCAATTCGACCATGGGACGTTGAATCACATAGGCAAGCACGACAATCAACACTGCACATATGGTGACCGCGAACGCGCCGGCACCGATCAGCACCGTGTGGCGTACCGGGTCCCGCAAAGATACGGTCGCGACAAGGAACAGCAGCAGCCCTGCCAGCAGCACGAACACTACCGGCACGAGCGCTTTGAGCTGCCAATTGAAGCGCAGAGAACTCAATTCGTGGTCTTCGACTTGCGACGAACCGGCGGGCGACGAACCTGCGAACATTGTGCGCTCGCTTCCACCAGCAGTCGTGGGGACTGTTTCTGCCAAATGCCCATTTACGTTCGCCGCGGATTGAGTGGGGCTAGGCATAAGCGTGCAGTCCCGGCAGCAGGTAAGTCACTCCGAAGAAAGTGAACATCACTACGGCAAAGCCAAGGATGGCAAAGTAAGCGGCGCGGCGCCCCCGCCATCCGCGAGTGACACGCATGTGCAAATAGCCGGCGTACACCAACCAGGTGATGGCTGCCCAGGTTTCTTTCGGATCCCAACTCCAATACGAGCCCCAGGTCTGATTCGCCCAGTACGCTCCGGAGGCGATCATCAGAGTCAGCAAGGGGAAGGCAAGACCGATGGTTTTGTAGGTGATGCGGTCGAGGTTGTCCGCACTGGGCAACAAACGCCCCAGATCCGGGCGCCGCCACAGTAGCAGCAGATAAAGGAGCGAGATGAACATGCCGCCTACCAAGCCCGACAGAATGAAGGGACTGGCGGCGAGGCTTGTCGGGAATAATCCGTCGGCGTCGAGCGATGGATAGCGGCCATCGCGCGCACGCACCAGAAACATGACCAGCGCCATCACTTGGAGAAGAATGCTGAGGAACACAGCGCGATTGGCGAGCGTCAGGAAGCTATCGTTGTTCTTCCAGCGCGCCAGCCCGTAGAAGACCAGCGGCGATGCGACCACCAAAAGCGTTAGCGTCATTAGCCAGCCTAGGTCCGGAATGGTGACGAACAAGCGCACGCCCCGGGAAAGGAAGACTTCCGATTTCTGTTCCGGATTCCATGCCACCAAGCTCAGCCCGCCCCACTTCTCGAAGCGCGTCAAGACGACACCCGCGTAAATGGCCAGTGTGCTGGCACTGGTCACGGCGAGGAAGGTCTCGGTCTTGGTGTTGTCCTGGATCAGGAACATCATGGCCAGAGCAAAGCTTAGGGCGCAGGCGGCGTAGGCCAG
>JBEKWL010000234.1:0-4457 GCA_049513095.1 Terriglobales bacterium | reverse complement strand
GCAGTGGCGAGGGCCTCTTGCTCAAAACGGCGCAACCGGTCCGCGTCAAGCGAAAATGCCTGCGGCAACACCTTGATCGCCACTTCACGTTTGAGACGCGGGTCACGGCAGCGATAGACCTCGCCCATGCCGCCTGCGCCAAGTGGGGAAACAATTTCATACGGACCGAGTTTGGTGCCAGAGGTAAGGGCCATGCGTGCGCGTAATTATAATCTAGGCAGCACGTTTGCGGCGGATGCGACGATTCTGGACGTGTTGTCGGCAAACCGGAAACTATCCAGAAACGGGCTTCGGGGAAATCTGAGTCACGCTTCCTCGAAGCTGACTTCTGGACCGTGTCGCGAAGATTCTTTCCAGTTGCGCAACTTCCGGTTTGCCCGTCATCCGAGAACAAGACGCCATTGTCGATCGCGCCACCCGCCGACTTATCGGTGCAAACCGGAAAAAGTGGCGGATCGGTACGCTATATCCCTCTAGAATGGGGGCATGTCACAAGGCCCCTTCATTGCTTTTCGACAAATCGACCCTCGAAAGCCTTAGTGTGAACGAGGCGGTTCTGCTTGACAACTTCTACGCCCTGTCGCACAAAAGGTGACAAGGGCAGGGCAACGGCGAGGTTGGTTCATCGGAAAACACGGGCCCCGATTCTACTACCAGTGAGAAGCCTGAGCGCACAGGTTTGGTGGCGCTCCCTTGATGGAGCCGCCGTATGCTTTGCAAAGTTCACGAATCATCGCGGCATCGCGAGCAGCCTTCTGGGTCGCCACTGGGCCTTTGCCGATGCGAACCGCCGGATGTGCGGCGGGAGCCTCTGATGCTGACAGTTCGCGTGCAGGAGGCCCGGGAAGTAACACCTGCTGGGACTCCAGTCACCTGAACGCTGATTTGTGATGAGAAACCGTCAAGCGCCGTTGCGGATAAAGAAACCGTGGCTGAGCTGCCAGAGTTCACGGACTGACTCGCCGGACTGACCGCCAAACTGAAGTCGGGATTTGGGGGCGGAGACCCCTGTGAACCACCACCGCCACACCCGATCAGGACGAGGAGAAGCCCCAAAGGCAGAACCTGCCATAGTGAAGACCAGCGCAGGCAAGTATTCCGATGATCTTTGCTCATATTCCGTATAACTCCAGATCGGTGACAACGCCGCGAGAGAAAGTGGACAGGAAGTATCTTACAGAACCAGATTGATGTAACCAGGCGTTAGCACTCAGAACCCCCGTCAATGAGCGCTATCGGGATGTTACGCAAACCATCGACAGGACGCTCCACGTTTATGATCCATGGCAGTACGGCCTTGTACGATTCAATTGCCGATGGCATGCAGGAAGCGCACGGTGAAACCAGTTCTGGAATATGTCGTCGAATCAGCGTAATCTGCGTTGTCATGCTGGTTCCATTACTAGTTTCCCTCCTTCTTGTTCTCCCCGGTGTTTTTGCAGCCGACTTGCAGACAACACCTCAAGTGGTTACAGGAAATGCCCCAGCCAAGTTCTCGCCAGCTGAAATATCTGACCTTCAGAAGAGAGCTGACTCCGGAGATGCCGCGGCGCAGTTCGCGTTGGGAAAGGCCTACGAGTCTGGCAATGGAGTTCCACAGCGCGCGGATCAAGCGGCAACGTGGTACCGCAAGGCAGCCGAACAAGGAAACGAGAAGGCACAAAACAATCTGGGCCTTCTCTACTGGTTTGGGGATGGCGTTGAAAAGGACAAGGCTGAGGCGATCCGGTGGTATCGCAAGGCCGCTCGCCAGGGCAGTGCCAACGCGATGTTCAATCTCGGCGCGGCGTATTACAACGGTGAGGGCGTCGGCGTCAACGACACTCTGGCCTATGCCTGGTTCTTGCTATCCAGCGAAGCTGGGAACTCAAGTGGTCAGGATGCCGCCAAGCGCTCACGAGGGGAGCAGGGCCCCAACGGATTCAACGAAGCCTGCCTCGCCATAGGCAGGATGTACGAGAAGGGCGAAGACCTGCCGAAGAACCTCGAATCGGCTGCCGCATGGTACCGAAGAGCAGCCGAACAGGGCTATATCGAGGCAACAATCAGCCTCGCCGCTTTGTATCTGAAAGCCTCAGATTACAGACAGGCGCGTCCCTGGTGCGAGGCGGCAGCGAAGGAGAAGTTTCCCGGAGGCTACTACTGCCTCGGCTATCTTTATCAGCACGGCTATGGTGTGGACGCAAATCCGAAAGAAGCTTTCCGATGGTATGAGCAAGGGGCTCGCGGGGAAAATATGACTTCCATGCTGGCTCTGGCCCAGATGTATGAAAACGGCGAGGGCACCAAGCCGGACCGCGTCCAGGCACTCGTGTGGTTCCTCATTGCCGTGCGGCGGGGAAGTCAAGACGCGATCGCGGAGGCGAAAAAAATCCGTTTTTCGATGACCGAGAAAGAGTGGAAAGATACGCAAAAGAAGTTACCGCCGAACTTTGATCCGAAAGAGGTTGATAAGTTCCTCCGAGGCGCCAGTTCGCCGCCTACGGCTTTGCACAACAACCCGCTACCGCCGCCTACTCCATAGCTCGCACCGTGCGCTCGACTCAGGAGTTCGTTCCTCCAACTAGACGCGGAGTTCACTTCTGGCGGCTGGCGTGGGTCGTACACATAGTACTTTAGAATTTGGTTCCGCAAGCAAGTGTGAGGTGCGAAACTGCAAGGGGGCGTCCGGCTATTGGACGTTCACGCTCAAATTGTTGATCGATTGCGTGAAATCAGCAAAAATAAAATCGCGTCAGGAAGCCCTACAATCGATTTTCTCCGGTCGCCTAGACATTTTCTATCCCCCCAATTTTGGTTGTTTGGGTCGAAAAGTGAGTTTTTCAACAGCCACAGGCGTTAACACCCACTGAGAATTGCTTGGATGCTCAGATCTGCGCTTACCCGACTAGCCCATTTTCGCCCCACTCGCGACCGCGCGGGCCCTGGCCCCTGGGTCCAAGGTTCTGGGTGGAAGGGGGGGTAGCATTTTCCCCTCAGTGCGTATAACCCCGTCAACGAATGGCCGCCCTGGCACGGTCGCGTCGAACCCGAAGCACCTGTGTTGTAGCGGGCTAACTGCTGAAGTGGCCCCACCCGGCATTGCGATTCTGGACAAAGGCAGAATCACTCCCGGTTGGTCGGTGAACCGGAAGCCCCGAACCGTGTATTTTCTGTTGACAGAGTGAAATACCTAGGGCAGTATTGATACGTTTTAATAAAGGTATTTGACTGTTTTTGGGACGCGCGGCGAGGGGAAGAAATTCGGGATGAGGATCAAGCCCGGCAGAAAATTCGGAGCGCAACATCGGCTGGACAACCCGGCGGCCCCGCGCTTCTGGCTCTTGTTTCGTTCCAAATCCGTGAAGAGCGAGTTGTGAGAATTCGTTTGCTATTTGGAATTGCGGTGTGCGTGCTCATCGCCGCCATCGGTCTTCAGGCACAGTGATACCGGCACGGTGCATGACAACACCGGAGCTATTGAATATCGCTTTGCGAGTTTGGTTTAGGAGGTTGTTTATGAATGGCAGAAATGCAATTGTTAAGACAGCGCGGAATCTTCTTTCTGCTTGTATTCTTTTCCTCTGCGCGGGTTCTGTAGCGTTTGCCCAGGCCGGCAGGGGCAGCATCAGCGGCCTGGTCTCCGATCCTTCGGGGGCGATCGTCAACGGCGCCAGCGTTACCGCGCTCAACCATGCCACCGGAGTCACACTGCATACCGTAACCAGCGCGGCCGGTTTGTACAGCTTTGTATCGCTGACGCCTGGCGTCTATGTAGTCACGGCCAGTCAGAAGGGTTTTGAAAGCGTCGCTCAGGACAACGTGCTGGTAACTGTGGACCAAGTCAGCACCGTAAATATCGCTTTGAAAGTCGGCATGTTTACCGAGACAGTTACGGTATCGACAGCGCCCGAACTGGTGGATACGAGCAACTCCACCGTAGGCCAGTTAATCGATTCCGCCACCATCGATCGCTTCCCGACCCTCGACCGCAATATCTATGATCTGATCCAACTGAGCGCCGGTGTGACTCCGGCCAATGGATCGGCCAACTCGGGCAATTCAGAAGGCATCCAGAACATTTCGACCGGACGCCCGGGAGTCGACGTGTCCTCCTACACCATCAACGGCGCTATCCAAGGATCCGTCTACTACATGCTCGACGGCAGCCCGCTGGGCGTTGCTGA
Source organism: Terriglobales bacterium (assembly GCA_049513095.1). Taxonomy (GTDB): domain Bacteria; phylum Acidobacteriota; class Terriglobia; order Terriglobales; family Acidobacteriaceae; genus Acidiflorens. The sequence goes on along the minus strand of JBEKWL010000234.1, from coordinate 291 downwards.
AAACAACATCGCCGCTATCATCCCGGCCATGGAAATTCCCGAGGATGGTGTGGAAGAGTTTCGCGTCGAAACCCAGAACACACCGGCTTCCTATCAGAGCGGCGGCGCGGGCGTCATCAGCCTGGTCAGCAAATCGGGCGGCGACCAGTTCCATGGCGACGCCTTCGTCTATCTCCGCCCGGATATCCTTTCCGCCAACGACTACTTCATTAAACAAGACCAGCTTTCGATCGGTGAGCCCAACCAGCCGCTCAGCTTTCATCGCTACCAGGAAGGCGGCGCCATCGGCGG
>JBEKWL010000233.1:0-3300 GCA_049513095.1 Terriglobales bacterium | reverse complement strand
GGAGAGTAGGCTGGGATGGCCGTTTCTCCTGCTCGCGCCGTGGCTTTCGAAATTCTTCTGCGGGTCGAGCGCGAAGAATCCTACGCCGCCGAACTGCTCCATTCCGCTCGCCTCGCAAAGCTCTCTTCGCGTGATCACGGGCTCGCCACCGAGCTTGTGATGGGAGTTCTCCGCTGGCAGTCTCTCCTCGATCGGCGACTGGCTGCGGCATCGTCGCAGCAGCTCGAGCGACTGGACGGCGAAGTCTTGGCCGCATTGCGCCTCGGCGCGTATCAATTGCAGTTTCTCTCCAGAGTTCCGGCGCGCGCTGCGATTTTCGAAAGTGTCGAACTCGTCAAAGCTGCGCGAAAGCGCTCGGCGGCTTCGTTCGTCAATGCGGTTCTCCGGAAAACTGCCGCGGCCGGTGCGGAAGACATCTTCGCGGAAATCGGCAAATCGCCCGACTCGATGACGCTAGCGCAGAACGCTGCTCATCCCCCGTGGCTGGTGGCACGCTGGATCGAGCACTATGGACTTGAGGCTACGCGGCAGATCTGCATCCAGGATCAGACAGTACCCGGCGCGGCCATTCACATTCACGGTGATGAATCTGACGCTGATCTTGCCGCAACAGGCGTGCAGCTCTCGCCGGGTCGGCTGCTATCGGCCGCACGACGCGTTCTTTCGGGCGACATAACAGCACGCGCCTATCGGGAAGGCCGCATCTCCATTCAGGATGAAGCTTCGCAGCTGGTCGCGTTGCTGGTTGGTCGTGGAGAACGGATCCTCGATTGTTGTGCCGCTCCCGGCAGCAAGACTGCCTTGCTCGCCAGGCGCAACCCGCGCGCCAAAGTGTTTGCGATGGAGTTGCATCCTCACCGCGCGCGCATACTGCAGAACCTCAATCGCCTGCCGAACGTGCACGTCGTTGCTGCGGACGCGCGTCATTTGCCTTTCTCTCTCGCCTTCACCTTCGACCGCATTCTCGCCGACGTTCCTTGCTCCGGCACCGGTACTCTGGCCCGCAACCCCGAGATCAAGTGGCGGCTCAAAGCCGAAGACCTGCACGATCTTCAGTCGCGGCAGGTGGCCATCCTGAAGTCCGCGTTTGCCCAGCTTAAGATTGGCGGGCGGCTCGTCTATTCCACGTGTTCGCTGGAGCGCGAAGAAAACGAAGCGGTGGTGGAAGCCGCTCTCGATGGCGCGGCGGAATTCCGGGTCATCGATTTGAAGAGAGAACTGGAACAGCTGCGAGAGTCTGGCGAGATGTGCTGGAAGGATATCGCGTCGCTTCTCGCTGGACCCTGTCTGAGAACAATTCCCGGCGTGCATCCTTGCGAGGGATTCTTCGCAGCGATGATCGAACGGAGATGAGCGAGCGAAAGATACTCGGATGAAAGATAAGCGAGCCGAGTATGCGGCTAGCGGACTTCGAAATTCACCGCGCTGCCAGCCGTGATTTTCTGTCCGGGCGCTGGAGTCTGGGTCACGATCATGCTCGCTGCGCTGGGCTCGGAGACCGCAACTGGCGCGGCTTGCGGCTCCCCGGGCAACGGCGGCCGAAGCACGCTAACTTTGCCGGCCTTGACGCCGGCATCCTGTAGCGCCAGCATCGCGCTGCCGAGAGGTTGTCCAGTGAGGTTCGGCATTACATAGGTTGGCGGCTCGGCGCCATCGCTTACCAAGAAACTGATCTTTGGCGCCGCCACGCCGCTGGCATTCGCCGGCGGGCTTTGCGATATCACCTGGTCCTGCGGCGCGTCCGGCAAACTGACGTGCGCGACCGACCCTAGACTGAGCCCGCGGCGCCGTATGTTCAACTCGGCGATCCGCTCGCTCCCTCCCGTCACGTCGGGAATCGCCACCCGCTGCGGTCCAAGACTTTGCGCCACACGGATCGACCACCCTCGCCGCACCTTCGTTCCGGGCGGCGGCATCTGGGTCATGATTTTTCCTTCGGGAATGTCTGGGCTGTAGAACTGCCGCTCGACCACCACTTGCAGGCCGGAGGCCGCGCCCGCGCGCTCGGCTTCGAGCGGACTCATGCCCACCAGCTTCGGAATAGCCACCTCGCGCCCGTGGATGGCCAACTGCATGGCCGTGAGCGCCGAGATCAGCGCCACCGTCATCAGAACCAGAGCCAAAAGCAGCATGCGGAAAAACTGTCGCATTGCTGCCGATTATAGCTTCCCTTTCGCACTGAAGCTGTTTCTCCGCGTACTCAGCGATCTCTACGGTAAACCACTCGCCGCGCCGAAAACGCCGTCAGCTAACCTGCCACACCGTGTCCAGCACCGTGCCATCCACCCACTTCACCACCGCGCACGGACGATCGCCCAACTTCGGCCGCGCCGGCTTGCCGCAAATTTTCTCGACTTCCGCCTTGATGTCCTGAATCGGACGGACCGGCAGCCTCGATCCCTTCACTGAATCGAGCAGGTCCGTGCGCCTCGGATTGATCGCAATTCCACGCTCAGTCACGACCACGTCGATCATCTCGCCCGGCCCCGTCATCGTCGTAACCTCGTCCACGATCACGGGAATGCGATCGCGGAACGAAGGCAGCGCGAGAATGGTGCAGCCTGAAAACAGGCAGTTCTGCCATCCGCCAATGCCGTGCAGCAGTCGCCCGTCAGAGTGCGTCACCACGTTGGCATTGAAGTTCACATCAACTTCCGTCGCGCCCAAAACCACGGCATCGACCAGCGACGCGAAGTTCCCCTTGCCATGGTAGTTGTAGGAAGTGAATGGCGAAGTGGCCACATGCCGCGGATCGTTCGCCATCGACTTCACGCCCTCGAGATCAAATGTCTGCCCATCCAGGATGTAATCCGTCAGCCCTTCTTGCAGCAACTCAACCAGGAATTTAGTTGACCCACCGCGAACGAAGCGCGCCTTGATGCCATCCTCTTTCATCATCTGCTTCAGATACTCGACGAAGGCCAGCGCGATCCCGCCCGCTCCCGCTTGGAACGAAAATCCGTTCTTCATGATTCCCGCTTCCCGGAGAAACCGCGCTACCAGCTCCGCGATCCGCAACCGGTCCGGCGAACGCGTAATCTGCGTCGTGCCGGAAACAATCTTCGCCGGATCGCCAATCGATTCCACTTCCACCACAAAGTCCACGTTGTTGCCCTGAATCTGCCAGGGCACACAAGGAAAGGGCACGAGGTTATCGGTGACCACGATCACGCGGTCAGCGTAGATCGAATCCGCCAGCGCAAAGCCGAGCAACCCGCAGGCCGACTTGCCGTGCGAACCATCCGCATTCCCGAAAGAATCGGCGGTCGGCGCCGCAATCACCGCGACGTCAATGTGAAC
>JBEKWL010000232.1:0-4843 GCA_049513095.1 Terriglobales bacterium | reverse complement strand
TCGATGAAGCGCACCACCACCCGCTCTTGCCGCGCGAACTTCCCAAAGGGAACGACTTGATCTTCATTGAAGCCGCGCAGCAGCACGCAATTGATTTTCACCGGATCGAGCCCCGCCTGCCGTGCTGCGCGCACTCCCGCCTGCACGCTCTCATACCCATTCGGCACGCGCGTGATGCGCGCAAATCGCTCCGGATCCACCGCGTCCATGCTGACCGTTACGCGGTCGAGTCCCGCGTCTTTCAGCGGCCGCGCGATCTCAGCCAGCAGGTGGCCATTCGTGGTCAGTGCAATTTCAGGCTTTTTGCCTTCCCAGGTGCGCAGCTTCGCGAGGTCCCGTACGAACTCCACAATGCCTTTGCGCAGCAGCGGCTCGCCGCCCGTTAATCGAATCTTCGTGATCCCGAGCCCAACCAATATCCGCGCCATCCGCAGGTAATCTTCGAACGGAAGCTCCGCATACGCCGCGCCGTTGGTCCCCGTCCGGCAGTACACACACCGGTAGTTACAGCGGTCCGTGATCGAGATCCGCAGGTCGTGGATCGAGCGCCCGAATTTGTCGCTAAGCTTCATTTGGCTGTTGGCTCTTAGCTCTTGGCTGTTAGCTCTTACACCGCGCCGAGCGGGTTAGGCTAAGAGCTAAAGGCCAAGAGCCAAAGGCCGTGGAAGGAAACAAACAGGCGGGCACAACCCAGCGAGCGTTTCCTTTCCAACACGGGAGGCGCAGACGTTTCCATCCGCACCCTCGAATCGCACCTGTCAACCCGGCGCGATCCTCGCCCCCAACGCCAGAGAGTCTCTCAGGCCTCGGGGATCGGAAAACTCACTCGCCATTATAGACGCCGGAGCCGATCTCCGCGAACCAGCTTCTGGCCTGCTAAACTTTCCGCATGAAAGCACTCGTCATCACTTGTTTCGGCGGTCCCGAGGTTCTCGAATTGCAGCAGGTCCCCGACGCGCATCCCGCGCCGGAGCAGCTTCTGGTGAAAGTGGAAGCGGCCGGCTTAAACTTTGCCGATCTGCTCACCGCGCGCGGCGGATACGCCGGTACTCCCAAGCCGCCGCTCACTGCCGGCCGCGAATTCGCGGGCCGCGAATTGGGAAAGGCCGAATCCAGCGGACGCCGCGTCATGGGCTACACGCAGTGGGCCGCCTTCGCAGAAAAAACGGTGGCGCAGCGCAACTTGCTCTGGCCCGTCCCGGAAAATTGGACCGCCGAACAGGGCGCCGCTTTCCCCGTAAATTTCTTTACCGCCTACTTCGCCTACTGGAAGGCCGGTTTGGTCGTCCGGCCCAACGTCCAGCCCGTCATCCAGCTCAACGACAAGCCCGCCGCCCGCGTCCTGATTCATGCCGTCGCCGGCGGAGTCGGCACCGCTGCCGTCGAAATCGGAAAACTTCTCGGCATCGAAATGTATGGAACTTCTTCTTCCGACGACAAGCTGGCGCGAGTGCGCGAGCTCGGCCTGCAACACGGCATCAACTACAAGCAGCGCGATTATGTCGAGGCGATCAAAGATCTGACGGGCGGCGAAGGCGTCGACGCGGTTTTCGAAATGCTCGGCGGCGAGCACGTCGCGAAAAGCGTTCGCTGCGTGCGCGACTTCGGACGCGTCATCGTCTACGGCTCCGCCACCGGCGAAACTCCGCAACTCGACACCCGCCTCCTCTACGCGAAAGGCGTAAGCGTCCACGGGCTCTGGCTGTCGTATCTGAGCGCGAACCGCCCGCTCATGGAATCCGCGTGGAAGCAGCTTTCCGAATGGCTGGCGGCCGGCAAACTCCATCCCGTGATCGGAAAAGTTTTCCCGCTGGAGCAGGCGCGTGAGGCCTACACGCTGATGCAGGAAGGCAAGAACTACGGCAAGATTGTGCTGAAGATTAGTTAGCGGCTGCAGCTTGTACAACTCCCTTAAGAACTTGTCATCCCGAACGAAGTCAGGGCCTCCCTTAAGAACTTGTCATCCCGAACGAAACGAGGGATCTGCAGTTCCTCAACATAGCCCAAGCTCCAGACAAAACATCCATACCCTGTTACTCGCCAACATTGCACCCTTCGTTGCTAACGCGGCCAGCGTCCACACGTCCAACGACCATGCAACAAAAATGGTTCGCAAAGAAAAAACAAATCGGGAACTTACTCAAACCGAGATTCGTATCCTGTAGCGAACCAACAGTGGGGTGGACGAAACAAACTTCGATCCACTTAAAGGAATTTTCAGGGTGACGGGACTGGCTCACGCGTGGTTTTGGCGGCCCTGCGTGAACACAGTCCGGGCAAAGAGAACGAGTTTGAGGCCCGCGTCTGTTTGCGTCACCCTGACTTGCGCATTGTAGGACTTTGCTGGAAAAAAGCAAACCCTCAGTCGAACCACCATCAGCCGCCCCTAACGTCCCGGCCAAGAACCGGGTAGAAAGCGAAGGAGCAAATGAAACTGAATCATCTGGCAAAGATTGTGGTGCTCGGGCTGGCCGTGCTGCTCGCATCGAGCGCTTTCGCAAGTGACAAGGGGTCGCTGAAGGTGCGGCAGGCGATCGAAGTCAACGGTCAGCAACTCGCCCCCGGTGAGTATCAAGTGCGCTGGGACGGAACGGGATCGAACGTCGAGGTAAGCTTCATGCAGGGCAAGAAGGAAGTCGCGAAGACTGAGGCGAAAGTCGTCGCCCTCGACAAAGCCTACGACTACGACGCTGCGGTCGTGGACCATGCCAGCGGCAAGGCAACGGTTTCCGAAGTACGCTTCGCCGGTAAGAAGTACGCCCTAGCCCTCGCTGCCTCCGAGAAAGCCGAAATGAACGCAGGCTCCAGCAAGTAACTGACTAACTCCTGGAAAGAACAAGGGAGCGCTTCGGTGCTCCCTTTCGTTTTTTCGGAACTGACCCGTTGCTTCCTTTCAGCTCAGCATCTTTTATCCGCTTATTCCCGTATGTCGCTGACTCAAATACTGGCGGTGTACTAACTTACTCGGCTATTTCAAGTCCACGCCAAAATCGAAGACGACAACCGAACCCGAAGATGCGGTGCCGCCCATGGAGGTGGTGGCCACAAATGCGTACTCGCCCTCTTTCAGACTGGCGCTGGGCGTGACCTTGTATGCGTAGGCGCGAATTTTATCCACGTCGAATTTGAAGGTTACCACGGCAGTTTCGCGATGGTCTTTCTTTTCTTCTAGCGCGAGGAGTGAGAACTGGCCGGGACTCGTGATCGTGTCTGCCCCGCCCAGATTGCCTGTTGGCGGAAAGTACATGTAGAACTCGGGCTTCTCTTGAGTCGATCGTGTTACTGCCCGTCGTCCCGGCAATTCTGCCTTGACCTTGGCCTTGGAAATCCCGTAAGAAAACGCGTGCCCCCACGTGTTCGCCGTCTTCTCGTGACCCGAGCCGGTTCGTTCGAGCTGCACCATCTTTCTCCCGCCGTCCCGGATGACCGTCATGAGATAGATTCCAGGATCATGCGGCGCCATGGGATCGTCCGGATTTGTCGGCGCGGGAACGGCCGTAGCCGCTGGCACCCCGGGATCGCTCGCCTTGGGCTCGATCATCGCTTTCATGACCACGCTGGACACCTTGGCCTGCGTTAACTTAGCCAGTGCTGGCGTGGACAGGTCGAAGCTCGTCTCTGAACTCTTAATCTTGGCGATGATGATTTCGTCGGGCAAACCGGCAGCGACCATCTCGACAACAGCCTCGTTTGTAAGGATTTCTTGGCCGATACCCAAACCCACGAGTAGCAATACGGCAACTATAGTCAATACCACCCGATTCTTCATCATTAGTCCGCTCCTTAGAAAGTATGCTCGTCACCAATTACGAGCAAGGCCGCGCGAGCTAGCGCTCCTGCCCGAAAGCGGCGATCAAAAAGTAGAATTGTGCCCAGCTTGCCCAAAGCGGTCAACTGCCGGGCGCAAAATAGACTCGCATCCCCTATAGTCCGGTAGTATCCGTGTTGTCAAGGAGTTTCTTCCAATTGTCCAAACGTGGTCGTAGAGGGTTTGACCACTGGCAATTGAAGTTCAGTACTTAGGCATCTTCGGATCGATTCGATCCGCCCACGCCAAGATGCCGCCAGTCAGGTTATAGACCTTTGTAAATCCGGCGCGGCGCAGGAAGTTCACCGCCTTCGCGCTGCGTCCGCCCATCTTACAATGGGCCACAATTTCGCGGCTGGTGTCGAGTTCGTTCACGCGCTTCGGTAAGTCGCCGAGCGGAATGAGATATCCCTTCAGGTTACAGATCTGGTATTCGTGCGGCTCACGCACGTCGAGAATAAATACGTCGGCCTTCGCGTCTAACTTCTTCTTTAACTCCTCCACGGAGATTACCGGCACGTCGTTTCCAGCGGGCTCTTCCTGACCGCGGATACCGCAGAACTCATCGTAGTCAATCAGTTCGGTGATCGTCCGGTGGGTGCCGCAGACGGGACAATCGGGATTCTTGCGCAGCTTCAGTTCGCGGAACTTCATGCCGAGCGCATCGACCAGGAGCAATCGTCCGGCGAGCGAATCGCCTTGCCCCAGAATCAGTTTGATGGTCTCGGTCGCCTGGATCACGCCGATCAGCCCGGGCAGAATGCCGAGCACTCCGCCTTCGGCGCAGGAAGGCACCAGGCCGGGCGGTGGCGGCTCGGGATAGAGACAGCGATAACATGGTCCCTCTTCGGTCGCGAACACGCTCGCCTGCCCCTCAAAACGAAAAATGGAACCGTAAACATTGGGCTTGCCAGTGAGCACGCAAGCGTCGTTGACCAGGTAGCGCGTGGGAAAATTGTCGGTGCCGTCGGCGACGATGTCGAACTGGCGAAATAACTCCAGCGCGTTGGCGCTGGTCAGTTTCGTGTCGAACAT
>JBEKWL010000231.1:0-3484 GCA_049513095.1 Terriglobales bacterium | reverse complement strand
CCGGTGAGAGGTATGGCCAGCGCGGGACCAGAAACAAGCAGGCTACCTCCAGCCGTGCCGGCCGATTGTGGGGTGAAGGCGACGTTCACCCTAACGCTTTGCCCTACGCCTAGAGCTAACGGGAGCGTGGGCCCGCTGATCGAAAATCCGCTGCCCGATGTCTGGAGCGAAGAGAGTGTTACCGGCCAGGAACGAGCGTTCGTAAGCACGACAGGCACGGTGGATGTGGCTCCTACCGCCACTTGGCCAAACGAAACAATCGAGGGGCTGGCGGTCACAGGTTCGGAGTTCTCGCCTGTCCCCTCAACATTAAGATGAGCGGTCGATGCATTGCTGAAGAATTTGATCATGCCTCCCGTCCATCCGATCGTCGTGGGAGTGAAGGTTACACTCAGATCGACACTCTGCCCCGCAGACAAGACCAGCGGCAGGCTCAAGGAGGACGTGGTGAATTCGGAGTTTCCCACCGCGATTCCGGAGACCGTCGCACCCGTCTGTCCAGTATTCGTCACGGTGACAAGCAAGGTTTCGGTCTGACCGACAACAATCGCGCCAAATCGAAGGTTCGGGGGCGTGAACGCAAGTTGTGAGGTTGTTGCGCTGGCGCCCACGGACACCATTCCGAGGAGCAGGATCGCCATCCCGATTGTTAGAAAGTGGACTGTACGGAAGAAAGATTGGATGCTGGACAGGGGGAGTCGCATATCATCCAGTTTGGAAGCCTTGCGGCTACGGGGAAAGATTCCGGCAGTACATTAACCACTGGCCGATAGGCCAATACACTATTGTCTGGTCATTACTCAAGTAAGTCTGGATAGCGCGCGGCATGAGCCTCCGAAAGTTACGGAGGAGCCGCGTACCGTGATCTCGTGCAAGAGGGTGCCCACGTTTGCTGCGTTTCGAAACGTGGGACGGGCCCGAAGCCACGAACCCTGCGGTGCGCGGTCAAAGCTGATAAAGCCGCTTCTGACATCGTCCGTGGGCGTGTTGGCCATCTGGCTCGCGATATCTGTCGGTCGCCGCACGATGGGCCACGCGGAAACTGCCACGGCCCTTTCCGCCCGCCGTTTGCCCAGTTCCACACCGGACGCTAAACTGAATATCCCGGAGCACCCATATGCTCGTTGTCATGCAAGCGCAGGCCACCGAAGAGCAGGTCCGCGCCGTTTGCCAAAAAATCGAAGCGCTCGGATACCGCGCCCACTCCATGCCCGGCGCGCAGCGCACTGCCATCGGCATCACCGGCAACAAAGGCGAGGTCGAATCCGGCACGCTCGAAGAAATGCCCGGCGTGCAGGAAGTCATCCGCGTCAGCAAGCCCTACAAGCTGGTCAGCCGCGACACCAAGCCCGACAACACCGTCATCAAGTTTCCCAATTCGCGCGCCACCATCGGAGGCCCCGACCTGGCCATCATCGCCGGCCCGTGCGGCATCGAGACCCGTGACCAGGCGCTCAAAATCGCCGAGCGCGTCGCCCGTGCCGGAGCCCAGTTCTTCCGCGGCGGCGCCTACAAGCCCCGCACCTCTCCGTATTCTTTCCAGGGACTGGGCGAAGAAGGTCTGAAGATCATGGCCGAAATCCGCGAGCGCTTCGGCCTGCTCATCGTCACCGAAGCCGTCGATTACGAATCGCTCGACCTGGTCGACCAGTACGCCGATGTCATCCAGATCGGCGCCCGCAACATGCAGAATTTTTCGCTGCTCAAGCGCGCCGGACGCGCCCGCAAGCCCGTCCTGCTGAAGCGTGGTCTCTCGGCGACGCTCGAAGAATTTCTTATGGCCGCCGAGTACATCATGAGCGAGGGCAACTACAACATAGTCCTGTGCGAGCGGGGAGTGCGCACCTTCGCCGATCACACCCGCAACACGCTCGATCTCAGCATCGTGCCCGCCGTCCAGCGCCTAAGTCATCTGCCGATCATAGTGGATCCGAGCCACGGCACCGGCAAGCGCAACAAAGTAACTCCACTCTCCCGCGCCGCCGTCGCCGTCGGAGCCGACGGCCTGATGGTAGAGGTTCACCACGATCCCGACCGCGCCCTCTCAGATGGCATGCAGTCGCTGTTCCCCGATCAGTTCGACGCGCTGATGCAACAGGTCCGGCAGATCGCGGCAGTCGTGGGACGGACGATCTCCAAAGCTGCTGAGAGTCCCGTTTTAGCGGGTAATGTAAAATTATCAAACCCCTGATCTGGAGAGGCGTAGAGCATGACACCGCGAGTTGTACTCATCCTGCTTTTGATCGTCACCGCAGCCGCGCAACCTTATGCTCCGCAGCCGCAGAAGGTGCCGTTCTGTGGCGGCATTGTCAATGGCATTGTCAACCCGCCCTGCACCACCCCGCCACGGCGGAGTTACACTCCCGCTCCCGAATTTCCGAAACAACAGGGCAAGGCACATTTCCAAGGAACCGTTCAGCTGGCGCTTGTGGTCGATCCCGACGGCCTGACCCGCGACATCACAGTCTTTCGTTCGCTTAGCCCAGATTTTGATGAGATGGCAATTGATGCCGTGAAAAAATGGAAGTTTTACCCCGCGACCCTAGACGGAACGCCCGTCGCAACCAAAATCAAAGTAGAAGTAACCTTCAGCCGCCGCTAATATAAGCCGCATCTGATAATCTCTTCCCGTCAGCGAGGCCAACTCGTCTTTGAGAAAATTCCTGCTACTCGCCGTCCTCGTCCCGCTCGTCCTCGCCGCTGGCTGGTACTACTTCCACGAGCGCACTCTCCCCGCTTACGGTCCGCTCTACCGCGAATACGCGTATGTAACTAATGGCAAGAGCAACACGGTTACCGTCATCGACTTGCGCAGCTTTCGCCCCGTTCGCACTCTACAGGTCGGCTCCGAGCCCACTGGAGTCGCCGCCAATCCCAAGCGGAATGAAGTTTACGTTGTCAACAGCGGCTCCTCAAACGTCAGCGTGATTGATGCGGAGCAGAATAAAGTTGTGGCTACGGTCGGCGTTTACGGACGGCCCTTCTTCATCGATGTTTCTCCCGACGGGCGCCGCGCATACGTCGCCAATTCCGGTTCCGCCAACGTTTCGGTCCTCGATCTCGACCGTCGCACTGTAGCGGCCACGCTCCGCGTCGGCGGAAGTCCCGGCCTCGCCCGCGTTTCGCCTGACGGATCCACCGTGGTCGTTAGCAATCGCGCCGACAACGCTATATCCATCATCGACACCGCGCGGCTGGCTGTGCGCTCCGCCATTAACATCTGCATTCATCCTGAGGACATTGCCATTCTGCCTGATTCCAGCAAGGCGTTCGTTTCCTGTTCTGGATCAGGGCAGGTTGCCAGCATCGATATCAAAAACGACAAGCTGCTTGCGCTTCTTGATGTTGGAAAATCTCCGGTCAGTCTGGCGCTGAAACCGGACGGCGGAGAACTGGCCGCTTTCAACTTCGACGCCGGCAGCATCTCCATCATCGAGACCACGCCCAACGAAGTTTCGGGCAGCTATCTCATCGGCGCGCAGCC
>JBEKWL010000230.1:0-3537 GCA_049513095.1 Terriglobales bacterium | reverse complement strand
GACAACTGCTTTCTGGTCGGCAACCCCGTTACTCTTTTGGCTCTCGGCCAGCGTGGGGAGTGGCTGCAGCATCAACGCAGCGATCGTCAGGGAAGCCCAACTGGCCTTCACCCATTCTTTGGCGGTCATAGTTTTTTCCTTTCTGATTCTTGTGATCGAAAGTTTTGTGCGCATGCGGTTTTCGCCGGTGTTGCCCAGTGACGCTAGAGGGCGTGGCGATCCGGCGAGGCGATATTTCGGAGTCCATCGGAACAGAGGCATGTGAATGGAGCGTTGAGCTGGCGTGAACCGTTGATGAAAAATCTTCGTGCGTTGCAAGGCCGCCTGAAATCAGACGCAATTCAGGCTGGACGGCAGAAGATCGATGTGGGTTTCAAGCGGGGATCGGTAGTCGTGAACGGCTCGGGCCGGCTCTTCCAAGAAATGCCCCTCACCCCGAATGGCTCGGACGCGGAGGTTCCCGCCCTAGAGTCTACGCGGCGCGACCTTTCTGCGACCGCGAAAAACGGGGCTAGCTGGTCCGAAACTATTCGGCGGGAAGCCACGACGGAGATGCCCAAAAGTGGGTAATGAGCAGCGAAAGAAGCATTCTGGGTGAATTGTTGGCAAACCTTACCTTACAAGATTAGGGAAGAGTTGCCCGTGATCCGCCCGAAGGAGTCTTGCCGTCCTGTCAAACCCACGCGGCAATCCGCTCCGACAGTAGAAGGCATGTACGTCTCGGCACTATGATGTTTTCAGCTTCTGATGCGCTCCACACCGATCATCACCGGGCTAGTGTTCGTGGCCGCCGGCGCCTACGTTCTAGGGGGAACGACCCTGCTGCTATGGCTGTCGGGCGATTGGCGCTGGGTGGAGGGCTGGATCTTCGGCGTCTGGTGGGTGTCCTTCATGACCGCCGTCGTCTTGTGGCTTCACTACAAGGATCCTGCGCTGCTGGCCGAGCGCATGCGCCTGCCCGGCACCGCCGGTCAATCGCGCGCCGATATGGCTATCCTCCTCGGGATAAAAGTGGGCTTCCTCGCCTGGATCGTCCTATCGCCGCTGGACGTGCGTTTCGGCTGGCTGCCTCGTCTGCCGCTGTGGTGCGAGGTCTGCGGAGGCATCCTGCTCCTCGCAGGTAGTCTCTTCGCGTTCCGCGCGATCACCGATAACACGTATCTGTCGCAGTTGGTGCGCATTCAGACCGAGCGCGGCCAGCACGTCATCGACACGGGCGTCTATGGCTTTGTTCGCCACCCCATGTATCTTGGGGCAAGTCTATGGTTCGTTGGTGGCGCGTTGCTGCTCGGCTCCGTTTGTGGCCTTCTTGTAGCCCTAGCCATTGTCGGGTTGCTCATTCTGCGCATCTTTGGCGAGGAGAAGTTGTTGGCACGCGATCTGGAAGGCTACAAGGAATATCTCCAGAAGGTGCGTTACCGGTTGGTACCACACGTCTGGTGATCACCCGTCAACGGATTTCCGCTCTCGATCAGGAAGATGTTGGTGGTATCCGACCCACTGGGCGGATCGTCGGCAATCCGGAAATAGTCCTGTCCCGTGATCACAAGATCACTCGGAAGCGTAGTCGGCTTGTAGGAAGTGTTCCCCGCACTTGGCATCAATTCTGTGCGGATTACGGGCAAACCGCAAGTGGCCCAACCCCGGACGAAAGCTAGTTTCATAGACCGCAACTGAGCGCAATCCGGCCACTTTTGCAATAGTTGCCGAAATCAAAGCGTTTACACTAACGGGGAAGTTGCGTTTCGGTCCCCGTGCCGTTTCCCTGCCGTTCGCAAAGAATTGCACCGAACTATCCGCGTAAGACGCCATCTGCCGCGGTCTAAGTTGTTGAAACTACGTTGGTGCGCGGATTCAAATCCCACCTTCTCCGCCATACTTATCTTGTTGGAGCGTTCCATTGGGTTCGCCAAAGCGCAGCTCAAGCAGCCGCGATCACGCGTTGGTTTTGCTCGCCTAACCCTTCGATGCCCAGCCGCATCCGGTTTCCGGCTCTCAGATAAACCGGGGGACGCTGCCCCATACCCACTCCCGGTGGAGTACCGGTGGAGATAATGTCTCCAGGTTGCAGGCTCATGAACCGGTTAACGTAGCTGACAAGTCGTCGAACGCCAAAAATCATCGTTCGGGTCGATCCGTTCTGGTAACGGTGGCCGTCCACCTCAAGCCACATTTTCAGGTTTTGAGGGTCGGTGACTTCATCGGCGGTCACCAGCCACGGCCCAATCGGGCCGAAAGTATCCGCGCTCTTGCCCTTGACCCATTGCCCGGTGCCCTCAAGCTGGAACGCGCGCTCCGAGAGATCGTTGATGACGCAGTAGCCAGCCACGTACGACATCGCATCGGCCTCGGCAACATATTTTGCTGGCGTTCCAATGACTACGCCTAACTCGACTTCCCAGTCCGTCTTGGTGCCACCCCTGGGAATCTCAATATCATCGTTCGGCCCGCAGATGGCGGAGGTGGCTTTCGTAAAAATGACGGGTTCACTCGGGACTTTCATGCCGCCTTCCGCCGCATGGTCGGAGTAATTCAGCCCGATGCAAATAAACTTACCCACGCGGCCCACGCAGGGACCGAACCGGGGCTTGTCCGAACCATTGTTCGGTACGACCGGCAACCTTGCAAGATCAATCTTTCTCAAAGACGCAAGAGTCGTGGGCGACAAGGACTCGCCCGTAATGTCGGGCACTATCCGCGATAGGTCGCGAATGCGACCGTCGGAGTCGAGAATACCTGGCTTCTCCAGGTGAGGCGATCCAAAGCGTACGAGTTTCATGCTGTCTTCTCAGAAATCATCATCTCGATATAAGGTCCGCGACTGCCCGCAGCAGACCCTTTACTGAACGGTCCCAGTAATCCCACGCGTGTCCGCCGGCAGTCTCGTGATACTCGTAAGGATCGGCTTGAGCCGAAAGTTGTGCCACGAACTCGCGATTGACTGCCAGGAAGTCATCGGCGCTGCCACACGCCAAAGCGGCTTTAGCCGCTGAGGGATGGCAATTCTCAAACTGCACCACTACCGGAAAATCCATTTTGCGTTTGGCTCCGGTCGCGGAGTACCGTAGGTGCATCGAATGTCTCTGGTTGCCACCTCCAACGCATGTTTCCCCAGCGATGCCTTGTAGCTGCTTAGTTCAGCCCTTATCTGCTACTCTGCTTTGGAACTTTTTCCGAGGGAAACCGGTCCATGCAATTCCATAACTTTTTCAGAGTTCGATTTGCTTTGTTTCTCTGCTTTGTTCTGCCACTGTCCATCTCTGCCGCCGACAAGAACAAAGCGAAGGCAGCGGCGGCCGAAGCTGACAAGCCATCGTACGAGCTGCCGCAGCCTGCAAAAGAAAATCTCGACTACACCATGTACCAGCGCATTCGCGACGAAGGCCTGACCCATTCGCACGTGATGGACTTCGCCTCCGCTCTGATGGATGGCATTGGCCCGCGCCTTACCGGTTCACCCAACCTGCGCCGGGCCAACGAGTGGACGCGCGATCAATTGGCTGCGATGGGTTGCAGCAACGCCCATCTCGAAGACTG
>JBEKWL010000229.1:0-3660 GCA_049513095.1 Terriglobales bacterium | reverse complement strand
GCCTCGACGAAGGCCGGATACAAACTCTGATGCACGTAGCAGCGTTCGACCGACAAGCAGGTCTGCCCCGCGTTCACGAAAGCTCCCCAGACGGCGCCGCTCGAGGCCACATCGACATCGGCGTCTTCGAGCACCAGCATGGCGTCCTTGCCGCCCAGTTCCAGCACCACCGGAAGCAGGCGTTCGGCGGCCATCTGCGCGATTCGCCGGCCCGTCGCGACGCTTCCCGTGAAGACCAGTTTGTCGATTTCGCTTCCGACCAGCGCCGCCCCGGTCGCGCCTTCGCCGGGCAACACCTGGAAAATGTCGCCGGGAACACCGGCCTCGCGCAGCAGCGCCTGGAGTTCGAGCGCAATCAGCGGTGTCAGCTCGGAGGGTTTGAGCACCACGGCATTGCCCGCAACCAGGGCCGCCATGGACTCAGTCGCCGGAATCGAGAAAGGATAATTCCATGGGGAAATAATCCCGACCACGCCGTACGGCTCGTGCAGAATGCGCCCTGACTTGGTTTTGACCGCAAGATTTCCGTGCGGCAGCTTTTCTTCGCGCAAGATCTCGAAGGCATTGTCGATCAGGAATCGCGCCGCATCGAGCACGACCAAAACTTCGGTGAGCAGCGCTTCGACCGCGGGCTTGCCTGCTTCCTGCGTGATGCGCCGCGCGACATCGGTCTTGTGCGCGAGAAGAATCTGTTGAAAACGGCGCAACACACGGACGCGGTTGCGGATGCCCCAGACATGCCAGTCTCGCTGCGCCGTGCGCGCGCGCGCTACCGCAGCGCGCACTTCGGTCGGACCGGCACTGTCCAGTTCGCCCAGAACTTCACCCGTCGCCGGGTTCACGGAAGCAATGCGGGAAACGGCGAATTCGACGTCGGTGGCCATCTGCGAAGAAGTTTACTCGGGACGGAACGGGCGCGCCAGAGGCTTATCCTGCTTGTGAATTGCCGGACTGTTCGTGTAGCGGGGACACTCTTGTCCGCGTGCTCGCACAGCAGTCCCGCCGTCGGCGCGGACAGGAGTGTCCGCGCTACACTAGTATTCCACCTCGACCAGATACAGCCCGCTGGCGGGCGCGGTCGGGCCGGCCGCCGTGCGCTCCCGAGCGTCGAGGATGCGGCGCAAATCTTCCAGGCGCACCGTTCCCTTCCCCATCAGCAGGAACGTGCCCACCAGGTTCCGCACCATGTGATGAAGAAATCCGCTGCCGCGAACCGTATAGATCAGTTCTTCGCCTTCGCGCGACCAACTGGAAGAGAAAATCTTCCGGACGTTAGTGGTCCGAATGTTGCTCGTCCCAACATCTTCCCCGGCACTCATCCGTTCCACCCGCTCCGGATCCACCGCCGCGAACGACATGAAATCGTGCTCGCCCACAACCACGCCAGCGGCTGCGACCATCGCCGATTCCTCCAGCGGATAAGGGTAATGCCACACATACCGCGCCAGAAACGGCGGGCAGATCCCTCGGCGGTAAATGCGGTAGCGATAAGTTTTGGCTCGGGCCGACGTGCGCGCGTGAAACTCGGGCGCGGCCTCGCTCACTTCCAGCACCCGGATCGAAGCCGGCAGAATGTCATTCAGCGCACGCATCCAGTTTTCGGCTGGAATTACCGACGCGGTCCGAAAACTCGCCACCTGGGCCAGTGCGTGCACGCCCGCATCGGTCCGGCCCGAACCCTGGGGCAGTACATTTTCCCCGCTCAACCGTCCAATGGCTGAGGCCAGCGCGCCTTGCACCGTCGTCCGGCCCGGCTGCACCTGCCAGCCGGCGAACTCGGCGCCGTCATAAGAAAGGATCAGCCTGAGATTGCGCACGTTCTTCTTCGTGTCCTAAGCTGCTGGAGCATCAGCGTTGGCGTCTGCAAAGTTTTACCGCCGCCGGGTCCGGGAGTGCAGCGGCTCGTCAGCTATACTATTTCACTTACGATCATTCACGTTACGATCAGTGGAAAAAATTGCCTTTCTCAATGGTTAGGAAAAGATTACAAGGAACTCTTGCCGTTGATTCTACGTATGAGCAGAGTGTAAGCAAAAGTGCGGACCACTGCGTCCGTTCTTCTCTTGATCGCTTGAGTGTGATCAATAGGATGTGATCAATGGAGATGATGCGAATGCAACCTTCTACACCGTTGACTGCGTTTCGGCAGGCCGCCGCGGCCCTTTCCCTTGCCGCCGTCCTCCTGGCTGTAATCATGGTACCTGCCGGGTGGGCGCAAGATGCCTCGTCCGTGCCCACTGCGCCGTCGGCGCAGATGCCGGTCCAAAAGGCGGTGCCGTCATCGTCGCAGCCGTTTGATGTGCAGGAGTACGCGAAACCGCGGTCGCATTTTCCCGATCCGATTAGTCCCTACACTGCGCGCCGCGTCGAACAGCCGAACCTGGCCAACACGCCGCGCATCGACCAACTCATGCGCAACGGCAAGCTTTACATCTCGATGAACGACGCCATCGCGCTGGCGCTCGAAAACAATCTCGATATCGCGATCGCCCGCTACAACCTGAACATAGCCGATACCGACATCTGGCGCGCCAAAGCCGGCTCCAGCATTCTCGGTGTGAACAGCGGTGTCGTGCAGAACACGCCCGGCGGCGGAGTAGGCGGGCTCGGCACACAAGTGGGCTCGGGCCAGGGCGGAACCTCGGTCGCGGCCGGTGGCGCCGGCGCCGGCACCGGCGGCCTGGTCGGATCAACCCTGGGCAGCGGCCCGGTCATCACCAGCTTCGATCCCATCCTCACTGGCACGCTCCAGTTCGACCGCCAGGAGATCAATTGCAACAGCCCTTTTTGCGGCACCAGCCAGAACACCACCACGGGCAATTTTGCCTACACCCAGGGATTCCAGTGGGGCACGAATATGACGGTCGGCTTCAACAATACCCGGATCACTTCCAATAATGCGTTCAATGCCTTCACTCCGGCCCTAAATTCCAGTTTCCAGTTCAAGTTGACGCAGCACCTGCTGCAGGGCTTCGGATTCACGCCCAACAATCGCTTCATCCGGATCGCAAAGAACAATCGTGAGATTTCAGATGTCGCCTTCCGCCTGCAAATCACCTCCACCGTCGACCAGATCGAAAACATGTACTGGGACTTGGTGTACGCCTACGAGAACGTCAGGGTCCAGAAAGAGCAACTGACTTTCGCTCAGAAGACCCTCTCTGACAATCAAAAGCAGGTGGAAATCGGGACCCTCGCGCCGATCGAGGTGGTCCGAGCCCAGAGCACGGTCGCAAGCAATCAGCAAACTCTGACCTTGGCACTGACCAATCTTGAGTTGCAGCAACTCCTCATGAAAAATGCGCTGAGCCGCACGCTCGTCGACCCGGCACTGGCCGATGCCGAAGTGATTCCCACCTCAACCATGGAGCTGTCGGAGCATGAAGCGGTCGTCCCCACCCAGGATCTCGTAAATGACGCACTCGCTCATCGTCCTGAACTGGCGGAAGCGCGCATCAACCTTTCCAATACCGACATCAGCAATAAAGCAGTCCGCAGCGCCCTATTGCCCGCCGTGGATTTATTCGCATACTACGGCGGCAGCGGTTTGGGCGGGGTCGAGAATGGCAATTACATTTGTGGACCACATAACTACTCGGGGGACCCGTTGTGCGAGGGGGTACCCACGATTGTCTCGCCTGTTGGTTACGGGTCGACATT
>JBEKWL010000228.1:0-5405 GCA_049513095.1 Terriglobales bacterium | reverse complement strand
GTGGAGTCGCTGGCCGATATGACGCCGGAGCAACTGGAAGCGATTGAAGGCATTGGCCCGAAAACGGTGGAAAAAATCAGTATTGCGGTCAATAATTACTTTGCCAGTCTGGATGGCGGCGAAGCCGTAGCCGCTGAAGCGGAAACAACCGGAGAAGCCGCCACCGAAGCGGCAGTCAGCGATGCGGGAGTCTCCGAAACGGAAGTCAGTGAGGAATCGCTGGCGGAAGGTTCGGTGGAAGCGGATGCATTGGCCGCGGAACCGGAAGACACCGGAGAAGCCGAATCGCCGGCAGACGGCGAGTTAGAGGCGGCGAGGTTGGCCGCGGAAGCGGAGCCCGCCGACACGGCGCCAGCAGGAGAAGACGCCGAAGCCGCGACGGAAGACGCCCCGGAAGACAAGCAGAACTGAACCAGGGAGTGTGGCGAGTTCGGAGTTACATCCGAACCGAAAGCGCGGGCTTCGTCAGCCGGAAGTGAAATTGAAGAGGGATTTCGCGAGGTCAGACATGCGAGCTTAGATATGTGTACTTGCTCGGCGGGGACGGGGCAGAGCCCCGTCGCCACACGAGCCTCGGGACAAGAAGAGGATACAAGAGCGGATGAGCAAGATTCGAATCAACGATCTGGCCCGTGAGTTGGAGGTCAAGAGCAAGGAAATTCTTGACGCGCTGACCACGGTGGGCGTCACGGAGAAGAAAACGCACTCCAGTTCTCTAGAAGATCACGAAGCGGAACTGGTGCGGAGACATCTCCGCGGCCGCTCCGAGGCAGCGCCGAGTTCGGCGAGGACTTCGCGTGCCGCTCACGGCGAAGAAGAGATCAAGACCAAGATCGACCTCTCGCATATTTCGCGACCTGGAGACGTACTGCGCGCCATCACGCAGCTAAAGGAAACAGCCGAGCATCCTGCGGCGCGTCGGGTAGTCAAGACGCCGGTTGCCACGCCGGCGGTGGAAGCGAAGGCAGAAGCTTCCGCCGTTCCAGTGACGAAGGCAGTGCCGCCCAAGCCTGCGATCGAAGCTCCTGCGCCTGCGCCGCCAACACCGAGACTGGTGACGCCGGCTTCGGTGGCGGCCACGTACCGCCCGCCGGCGGTGGTCGTAATTCCGCCTAAAGTTCCCGTGACGCCACCCGCTGCGACCACACCGGCTGCCTCCAGTACAGCGCCGCCGGCGATAGCGGTTCCGCCGCGGGTGACCACGCCTGTCGCGCCGCCCGGAAGTGCTCCGCCAGCGGCGGAGCCTCCGGCGCATAATAACGTTGCCCAGATGCAAAGCGCGGCGCCCACGAAGCTAGTGGCTCCAAGTGCGCCACTGCCGCGAATGATCATGCCGCAGACCGGCCCGCGCCCGGTGTACAAGGCGCCTCTGCCTGCCCCGGGAGCACCTGCGCCGAGCGCAGTTTCGCGGCCGGCGCCTGGACGACCGGTGCCGGGACAACCAATTTTTCAGCGCACGGCAAGGCCGCAAGCGCCGGGAGCGCCGCGTCCGCCGCTTCGTCCGGGTGAACGGCGACCGATGCATCCGACGCGCGTGGCGCCCGCAGGGTCGCGTCCCCTGGGTGTAGGTCCGGGAGCGGGAATGGCTCCGCCGGGACCGACGCGTCCGGGCAGCCGACCGGGAGGTCCGGCCCGCCGACCGGGACAGAGATATGTGCCGCGAGGGGTGAAGGAAGGCCCGATGAAGGGCTACACGCCGCCGCCGCGCATGACCATTAGCAACGAGCCGGCGCCGATCACGCGCAACATCACGATCACAGAGGGAATCTCGGTGAAAGACCTGGCCGAGAAGCTGGGGATTCGCGCCAAGGACGTGATTGCGCGGCTGGTAGTGCGCGGCGTGTTCGCCACCATCAATCAAACCCTCGACGCGGAACTGGCCAGTGAAATGGCGCGCTTCTTCGGAGCGGAAACCGAAGTCATTACCTTCGAAGAACAAGCCGCGAAAGATACGGCGGAAGCCACCGAGAGCAGCGAGGAAGGCGCAGAAGCGGTACCGCGTCCACCGGTGGTCACGATCATGGGTCACGTGGACCACGGCAAAACGACGCTGCTCGATTCGATCCGCTCGACCAATGTGGCCGGCGGCGAGGCGGGCGGCATTACGCAGCATATCGGCGCATACAAGGTTGCGATTACGGACACGGCGTCTCCGGCCTACGGCCGCGAGATCGTGTTCCTGGATACGCCGGGTCACGAAGCCTTCACGCGCATGCGTTCGCGCGGCGCGAAAGCGACCGACATTGTGGTGCTGGTCACGGCGGCGGACGACGGCGTTATGCCACAGACGATTGAGGCCATCGACCACGCGCACGCCGCCGAAGTTCCCATCATTGTGGCGGTCAACAAAATCGATAAGCCGGGTGCGCTGCCGGAGCGGGTCAAGAAGCAACTGGCGGATCGCGGGCTGGTGCCGGAAGAGTGGGGCGGCAAGACGGTGTTCGTCGACGTTTCCGCCAAGCAGAAAACGAATCTGAATCTGCTGATGGAAATGATTTTGCTGACGGCCGACTTGCAGGAATTGAAAGCGACTCCGGGACGGGCGGCGAGCGGCGTAGTGCTCGAAGCGAAACTCGATCGCGGACGCGGTCCGGTGGGGACGATCCTGGTGCAGAATGGCACGCTCCACGCCGGCGACAACTTCGTGGTGGGGAACGTGTACGGAAAAGTTCGCGCCATGTTCGACGATCGCAGCAAACCGCTGAAGGAAGCGCCGCCCTCGACGCCGGTGGAAATTATCGGGTTGGAAGGGCTGCCGCAGGCGGGCGATCAGTTCGTGGTGGTTACCGACCGCGAGAAGGCGCGCGATATCTCGGAATACCGCGAGCAGAAGGCGCGCGAAGCCCAGCTCGCCAAGAGTTCGCGAGTTTCGCTTGAAGGCCTGGCGGAGCAGTTGAAGACGGCGGGCATGAAGGAACTGAACATCATTCTGAAGGCCGACGTGCAGGGCTCGGTCGAAGTGCTGGGCGATTTGCTGAGCAGATTGTCGAACGACAAAGTGCGGCTGAAGTTGCTGCGCTCGGGCATTGGCGCGATCACCGAGACGGATGTGCTGCTGGCCTCGGCGTCGAATGCCATCATCATCGGATTCAGCGTGCGTCCGGAGCGCAAGGCGCAGGAACTGGCCGATCAGGAAAAAGTCGACATCCGCTTGCACTCGATCATTTATGAATTGCAGGACGAGATCAAGCGCGCCATGACCGGCTTGCTCGAACCTACGATCAAGGAAACTTACCAGGGTCGCGCCGATGTGCTGGAGACATTCCGCATTCCGAAGGTGGGAACGATCGCCGGTTGCCGCGTGAGCGATGGACTGATCAAGCGCGATTCCGAAGTGCGGCTGCTGCGCGATAACGTGGTGGTGTTCAAGGGGAAAGTGGCGTCGCTGCGGCGCTTCAAGGACGATGCCTCCGAAGTGCGCAGCGGCATGGAATGCGGTATCTCGATTGCGAACTACGGCGACATCAAGGTTGGCGACGTGATCGAGGCGTTTGTTACGGAGCGGATCGCGGCGGAAGCGATTAAGTAGAGTAACCGCTTGAACTCGACCTTGCGGACAGCGTCGGCAAGGCTCCTGAGTGTAATCGAGATTTTACGCCAGTTGACTCTGAGCTTTCAGGATGTGATCCGTATCACTGACATCGCCCGATTGTAGGCAGAGAGTCTCAAGCGACTCTACAGCGAACCTATGATCGGCCAGACCGTCTCCCACTACGGCATCGTCGAGAAGTTGGGCGGCGGGATGGGCTCTTTTTGCTATAACGTTTCCGTGGAGGAGGTACCACGTTGCTCTCACCAGGAATCAATCGCCGTAGCTTTCTTCTGACCACGCTTGGAATCGCCGGGTACCAGCTGATTCCACGGAGTTCGCTGTTCAGCCTGGAAACGGCCCGTCCGCAGGCTGCACAATTCGATACCACGCCTGGCGTACCGCCTGAAGCCTTCCAGTTCCCCAAGGATTTCTACTGGGGCACGGCAACAGCCGCATATCAGATCGAAGGAGCGTGGAACGAAGACGGCAAGGGCGAGTCGATCTGGGACCGCTTTTCGCACACGGTGGGGAAGATCAAGGGAGCGTCCACGGGCGACGTGGCATGCGACTCGTATCACCGCTATAAGGAAGACATTGCCCTGATGAAGGCAATGCATCTCAATAGCTATCGTTTTTCCATCAGCTGGCCACGCATTCAGCCGTCGGGCACTGGAGCGGCGAACCGTAAAGGGCTCGAATACTACGATCGGCTCGTCGATGCCCTGCTGGAGGCGAAGATCCGCCCACTCCCGACGCTGTTTCACTGGGACTTACCGCAGGCATTGCAGGACAAAGGTGGATGGCCGAACCGCGACGTGGCCGAGTGCTTCGCGGATTACAGCGGCATCATGGCGAAGGCCATCGGTGATCGCATCACGAATTGGACGATCTTCAATGAACCCTCGATCTTCACGTTGGAAGGTTATTACTTCGGCAAGCATGCGCCGGGACATACCGATCTCCAAGAATACCTCCATGCCACCCACGTCGTGAACCTCGCACAAGGCCAGGCGTTTCGCGCCATCAAGGCGGCCCGGCCTGGAGCTAAGGTGGGCACGGCGTTCAACACGACCCACGCCGAGCCGAAGACCGCGTCGGAAGCGGACCAAGCCGCCGCAGAGCGCTATCACGCTTTATTCAACCTGTGGTTTGTGGATCCGGCGGTCAAGGGAGAATATCCGAAGATCCTGGCCGACCGCCTTCCTTCCGAAACCCTGGGAGTGAGAACCGGCGACATGGACATCACCAAAGTGCCGCTGGATTTCTTCGGAATCAACTATTACGACCGCGCGATAGTGTGGGATGCGAAAGGCTTCGAGAGTCTTCACGTAGACAGTTCGGAAGGCAAGCAGGGCCCAGGACTGAATTCGGATGGGAGGTCTGGCCAGACAGTTTCTACAAGCTGCTAATGCGGATCACGCGCGATTACAACAGCCCGATCTTGGAGGTCACAGAAAATGGCTGCTCCTACGGCGATACACCCGACGAGCACGGGCGAATCCCGGACCAGCGGCGGGTTGAGTTCTACCGAGGCTATGTCGGCGCGGTGGGACGAGCCATCAAGGACGGCGCCAACGTTCGGGGCTACCACGCCTGGAGCCTGATGGACAACTTCGAGTGGGCGGAAGGTTACTCGCAACGCTTTGGTTTGGCCTACGTAGATTTCCGCAGCCAGAAGCGCACACTCAAGGATTCCGGGAAGTGGTACGGACACCTCGCAGCAACCGGCAAACTGAGCTGACGTCACACAGTCAGCGGCTGCGGGCGGTGCTGCTTTGGCAGAGCGCCGAGTTGTTTTGGAATTCGTCCTGAAATTCCAACGTGAAAACCTGGCGGATCGTGCGATGGCCAGCACAACTGTCGAAACCGGGCG
>JBEKWL010000227.1:0-6283 GCA_049513095.1 Terriglobales bacterium | reverse complement strand
GGTTCCGAGCGACTCGTTGTAAAGGCTGGGCAGCGCCAGCGCTTCTTTCATTTCTTCGGAGAACTGCTGCAGCGCTTTCAGGTGGTCGGCCGTCGCCGGCACTTCGGTCTTCGTCGTCTTCATAAACTGCTGATAGCCGCGATTGATCAGCTTCGAAATTTCGCTGCCAATCATGTATCCCGGATACGCGAAAATTTTCGCGCCGCCGCCGTCCGTCTTCTGGATCGCCGCCGAGCAGTTGTACTTCTTGAGGAACACGCGCGTTTGCGCGCCCGGAGCTTCAATCAGGTCAAAGCCATTATCGCGCAGCCAGCTGACTGCGTCTTCGTAGGTTCGTTGTTCGACTTTCGCTGCCATTTTATAAGCTCAATTCTCGTCTCATCAGATTAGATGCGGCTTGCACGGTTTCGATGGAATCAAAACTGCCCGCGGCAAATCTAATGACGTTGGAATCCAATAACGATAGTATAGATATACCTTTTTAAGATTGCGGGCACATTACTCTAGTCACAAGGGCACTACACTCAATGAAACCAACTCCTTCCGGCTCCGCGCCGTCGCGGTCGCCTTCGCAGGCTGAAGCCGCGGCTGGCCTCAAAGGAGAAGCTGTGCTCGCAGGCATCGGCAACACGCCGCTGTTGCCGCTGGACGCGCTTGTCCGCGATCTTCCCAACGTGCAAGCTGCCAATGGTCAACCAGCGAGAGTACAGCTCTTAGGCAAGGCCGAATGGTACAACCCCGGCGGATCCGTCAAAGATCGCGCCGCCGCCAGCATTGTGGCCGAAGCGCGCCGCTCGGGCAAACTCGCTCCTGGAAAAACTCTGCTCGATTCCACCAGCGGCAACACAGGCATCGCTTACGCGATGCTCGGCGCCGCTCTCGGATTTCCGGTCACGCTCTGCGTGCCGGAGAATGCTTCTCCCGAGCGAAAACGAATTCTACAGGCGTACGGCGCAAATATCATCTACACCGACCCCGCTGAAGGCTCCGACGGCGCCCTCAAGATCGCGCGCCAGCTCGCCGAGCGCCATCCCGATCTTTATTTTTACGCCGATCAGTATTCGAACGACGCCAACTGGCGTGCGCACTACGAGACCACCGCCAACGAAATCTGGCAGCAAACCGAAGGACGTATCACGCACTTCGTCGCCATGCTCGGCACCACCGGAACCTTCGTCGGCACCACGCGTCGATTGAAAGAGTTAAATCCAAAGATCCGCTGCATCTCGCTGCAACCCGACTCCGCCTTTCACGGCATCGAAGGCGCGAAGCACTTGCCCTCGGCGATCGTGCCGCGCATTTACGATGCGTCGCTGGCGGATGAAAATCTGGAGATCGCGACCGAAGACGCGCACGCCATGGCCCGGCGCTTGGCGCGTGAACTAGGCCTGCTCGTAGGAGTCTCCGCCGCGGCGGCCGTGGTTGGCAGCCTGCAAGTTGCCGAGCGCCTTAAAATAGATCAGCGCGCAACCATCGTTACCATCCTCTGCGACTCTGGCGAAAAATATCTGAGCGAGCGCTTCTGGCATGAATAGAACCTTGAAACTTTGCTTTATGATCAGGCTCTCTCAGTCCGCCTACGTCTCCCTTCGTCAGCACGGAGAAGAAACCTATCCCCACGAGTGCTGCGGCGTGCTGCTCGGGCACTTCGACGGCGACGGCGCGAAGACCGTCTCGCGCGTCGCCCGCTGCGGCAACACGCGCGCGGACTCGCCACACAACCGCTACCACATCGATCCCAGGGATCTCATCCGCATCCAGCGCGAAGGCCGCGAGCGCGGCGAGGAGATCGTCGGCTTTTATCACTCCCACCCCGACCACCCCGCGCAATGGTCGCCCACCGACCTCGCGGAAGCCCACTGGTTCGGCTGTTCCTACGTGATCACGAGCGTCGAGAAGGGCAAGGCGACGATTACGAATTCGTTCGAACTGACGGGGAGCGACGAGAACGACAAGAAATTCGTGGACGAGAAGACCGAAGTGTCATGACCGTGGGCTAGGGCAGCATTTTCAGCACGACCGCAGTAATATCGTCGAGCGGCGGGCTGCCATCGGATAACGCCAGCAGGCGGTCGAAAGCGAAATCCAGCGATTCGCTTGCCGATTTGTGCCGGCATTGTGCCCAAACCTCCTCCATTTGGGCAGTGTAGAGCTCGACTCCTTCCCCGTTGTGCAATTCATGAAGACCGTCGGTCGCAAACAGAACGCAGTCTCCCGGACTCAGTTGCACGACATGCCGTCCGTAAGTGGAGTTCGGGAACATTCCCGAGGGTAATCCACCCTCGCCCAATTGCCGGCACGCGGCCCCGGAGACGAGCAGGGGCAATGGCATCCCGGCATTGGAGAAGATGAGTTCCCGCGTAGCAGGGTTGAAAAGGGCGTACAAAGTGCAGCAGAAGCGGTCACTGATGGAGCGCTGCATCAGGCGCTCGTTCAACCGGGCAAGAACCTGCGCGGTGTCCGTTCCGCTCTTGTGAATCCCGCGCAGGGTTCCGATCACGAGCGCGCTGTACATGGCCGCCGGCAAGCCCTTCCCGACCACGTCCCCGAGGTAGATGCCGATGCAACCGTCCGGTAAGCGGAAAAAGTCGGCAAAGTCGCCCGCCACGTCGGAGAAGGGAATGAAGCGGAACGCGATCTCGACGGACTCGTGGCACAGCAGGGTCGTGGGCAGCAGCGAGGACTGGATGAGTTTCGCTTCCTGTATTTGCTCGTCGCAAATGCGACAGCGGGCGATCGCTACCTTCACGGACTCCAATGCCGCGACGCGAACCAGTTCAGACATCCGAGACACCGTCCTAGTGGTTAGATCGGCAGAGCGCCGGTGCTGCATTAGTGCCCTTCGACTTGCATCTTTCGCCCGTACCATAGCATCTTGTTTCTATGCCCCAGATCCAAATTCCGTCTCCACTTCGCCAATACTCGGGGAAACAGGCCTCGATCCATGTCCCCGGAAAGACCGTGGGCGAGGCCCTTGCTGGCCTGGTCGCGCAGCATCCCGACCTGAAGCGCCACCTCTATACCGAGGACGGCAAACTGCGCGCGTTCGTCAACGTCTACATCAACGACGAAGACATGCGCTACCTGCAAAAAGAAGCTACTGTGCTTAAAGACGGTGATACCATTTCCATTGTGCCGTCGATTGCGGGCGGCGGCGGTTGCGTTGTGATTTGCTGAGCATGATTCTGACCTGCAAACCGGGGCCCCCAGCGCGCCCGTTTTTGGCGCGATGGGGTGGGGAACCGACACCTCGCCGAATGCCCCGCTCCGCGCGCTGTCGCCGCTGTTTGTAGTTTGCAATCTGGTTCGCCGTCAAACTGATTGAAATTCTAAGGACGTTATGGCCACCGTGACAGAAGCCAAACCCGAAGCCGTTTTAAGCAACGACGAAATCCTGCGCTACTCGCGCCATCTGATCATGCCCGAGGTGGGCATGGACGGGCAGCAGAAGCTGAAGGCCGCGAAAGTCCTGTGTATTGGAGCGGGCGGACTCGGTTCGCCGCTCGCGCTTTATCTCGGGGCCGCGGGCGTCGGCACGCTCGGCCTGGTGGACTTCGACGTCGTGGACTACACCAACCTGCAGCGCCAGATTATCCACTCCACCAACGACGTTGGCCGCAAGAAGCTCGACTCCGCCGCCGACAAACTGAAGGCGCTCAATCCTTTCATCCACACCACCAACGACGTTGGCCGCAAGAAGCTCGACTCCGCCGCCGACAAACTGAAGGCGCTCAATCCGTTTCTGAACCTGCGGATGTTCGACACGAAACTGACCAGCGCCAACGCGCTCGAGTTATTTCGCCAGTTCGACATCGTCGCCGACGGCACCGACAATTTTCCCACGCGCTACCTGGTCAACGACGCTTGCGTGCTCACCGGCAAGCCCAATGTGTACGGATCCATTTTTCGTTTTGAGGGCCAAGCTAGCGTGTTCGCAACCGAAGACGGACCATGTTATCGCTGTCTCTATCCCGAGCCGCCTCCGCCCGGCCTGGTGCCTTCGTGCGCCGAAGGCGGAGTGCTCGGCATTCTGCCCGGGCTGATCGGCGTGATCCAGGCGACCGAGACTATCAAGCTGATTCTGGGGCAAGGCGATTCGCTCGCCGGACGATTGCTGCTGGTCGATGCGCTCGGCATGAAGTTCCGCGAACTGAAGCTGCGCAAAAATCCCGATTGCCCCGCCTGCGGCACGCACCGGACGATCACCGAACTGATTGACTACGATCAGTTCTGCGGTATCCGCGGCCAGGAGGAGCCCGCGGGAAACGACGTGCCGGCAATCTCGGTGGAGGAGTTAAAGAAGAAGTTAGACGCGAAGGCCGACGTATTTATTCTCGACGTGCGTGAGCCGCACGAATACCAGATCTGCAACCTGAAGGGATATCTCATCCCGTTGGGAGACTTACCGAAGCGCGTGAACGAACTCGACAGCAGCCGCGAGATCGTGGCTCATTGTAAGATGGGCGGACGCAGCGCGAAAGCGGTGAACTTTCTGCGCCGGGCGGGATTTACAAAGGTCTCTAACTTGACCGGCGGCATCTTAGCATGGGCAGATCGAATCGATCCGAAGATGCCTAAGTACTGAGAGGCAGTGGCTGAGACCTGCGACATTAGCGGTTTGCTGCTATGAACGGCACCGCCCGGTTGCCGTTTGTGCCGGCGCAGTTTCTGCTGGAAGGTAATGATCGGTAGTGGGTCAGTCTCAGACTGACCCACTACCTAATGATCAGTTTTCTTGCTTCCCCGACAGTGATACAGTCACAGCGGGAGTCTTCCATGCAGAGAAGTTATTCTCTATTTTTCGTGGTTCTTCTCTTGGTCCATGTAGTAATGGGCCAGACCGGCAACGCTCAAGCTGCTCCTGCTCCGCCTGAACAGCAGGCCGCGCAGCCCGCGGCACCACAGCAGACGGCTGAGACTTCGAACTTCACATCCGCGAAGGGATTTGTGCTGGAAGACGCGACGCCTGTGAAGCTGCGATTCGATCGGACCGTTTCATCCGCCGATGCCCACGTGGGAGATACCGTGGACTTCGAGGTACTGCAAGACATCAGCGTGAACGGGACGCTCGTGATTCCCAAGGGAGGTTTCGCCTTTGGCACGGTCACGGAAGCGCAACCGAAGCGAAGAATGGCGCGGGGAGGCAAACTTGAAATCAACATCGACTATGTAAAGTTAGTGAGCAGCGACAAAGCAGCCTTGCGTTCGGTAAAGGGAGGCAGCGGAGGGGGACACACCGGCGCGATGACGGCGGGAATCGTGGCGACAGGCATTGTGTTCTTCCCGGCTGCGCCATTTTTTCTATTCATGCACGGCAAAGACATCACCATGCCGAAGGGAGGGGAGTTCACGGCTTACGTCAACGGAGACTTGAAACTCGACATCGCGAAATTTCAGGCGGCGGGGTCCGCGCCCCAACAAGCTCAAACGGCCAGCAGCCCTGCGCAAAGCGCCAGTCCTACGTTTGCCAAACTGCAGATCGAATCGAGTCCGCCGGGGGCGGACATCGAGGTCGATGGCAGTTTTGTTGGCAACACGCCTTCGGACGTTCAGGTGCCAGAGGGTGAGCATACGGTTGTGGTCAAGAGAGCAGGATTCAAGAACTGGGAACGAAAAGTGAAGTCCAGCGCAGGCAGCAGCGTGCACATCAGTGCCGAACTGGAGAAGGCTGATAACCCGTAGCCCTGCTGGCCAGAACATATAATTTAACCGACGAACCAGAGGGAGCACCGAAGTGCTCCCCTGTTTTGCGCCGAGGGCCAGGGCGTACTTCTTGCCGGCGAAGCGTACTTCGGAAACCGTTGCCTTGCCGCTTGCGTGGTTCACGACCGCCGAGTCGTAGTCGTAGGCTTTGTCGAGGGCGACGACTTTCGCCGTAGTCTTCGCGACTTCCTTCTTGCCCTGCATGATGCTTACCTCGACGTTCGGTCCTGCGCCGTCCCAGCGCACTTGATACTCACCGGGGGCGAGCTGCTGGCCGTTAATTTCGAACGCCTCCTGCAAATACAGTGAACCCTTGTTACTTGCGAAAGCACTCGCTGCGAGCAGCACGGCCAGCCCGAGCACCACAGTCTTTGCCAGATGGTTCCGTTTCATTTGCTCCTTCGCTTTCTACCCGGTTCTTGGCCGGGACGTTAGGGGCGGCTGGTGGTGGTTTGACCGAGGGCTTGCCTTTTTCCAGCAAAGTCCTACAATGCGCGTGTCAGGGTGACGCAAAAAGACGCGGGCCTCAAACTCGTTCTCTTTGCCCGGACTGTGCTCACGCAGGGCCGCCAAAACCACG
>JBEKWL010000226.1:0-4225 GCA_049513095.1 Terriglobales bacterium | reverse complement strand
ACACGTCTCCCGAGTTTTGGCTGAAGATGCAGCTCAATTACGATCTTTGGAAGGCCCAGAAAAATGGGCTGCCAAGAGTAAGACCGTTCCCGGTCCGGCTGCAAAAGAAGCTTGCCTCAGCCTGATTTGACATCCTCGCCGACCTAAAACTTCGGCGGTAAGGACGGCCACGCTGTCCGAACTGTCCCTCATTACCGAACGTCACGCCCAGTACGTGCGGTCCAGCGTTCTGTACTGAATCGCCTCGGCGATGTGTTTGGGTTCGAGCTGCGCAATGGCGTCCAGATCGGCAATCGTGCGTGCCACTTTCAGGATGCGGTCATGGGCGCGGGCGCTGAGCCCTTGCTGCGCCATGGCGCGTTCCAGCAGGCGCTCACAATCGGCGGAGAGCTCGCAGAATTTACGGATGAACTGCGTCGGCATTTGGGCGTTGCAGTAAAGTTTTTCGCGTCCGGAAGAAAATCGCGTCAGCTGGATCTCACGGGCGCGGATCACGCGCTCAAGAATGCTGGCTGAGCTTTCCGACTCCTTCGTGCTGCGCATTTCCTTGTAGTTCACGGCCGGGACGTCAATGTGAATGTCGATGCGGTCGAGCAGGGGCCCCGAGATTTTAGAAATGTAGCGCTGGATCATGGGCGGCGTGCAGTGGCATTCGCGGGTGCGGTCGTTGTGAAATCCGCAGGGACAGGGGTTCATGGCCGCGGCAAGCATGAAGCGCGCGGGGAAAGTCAGCGACATGGCGGCCCGCGCGATGCAGACGGTACCGTCTTCGAGCGGCTGGCGCATCACGTCAAGAACGTTGCGCGGGAATTCGGGAAATTCGTCGAGGAACAGCACCCCATTGTGAGCGAGTGAAACCTCGCCCGGCCGCGGGATCGCACCGCCGCCGATCAGACCTGCGTCGGAGATGGTGTGGTGAGGCGCGCGGAAAGGTCGCAGGCCGACCAGTCCGGCGTGCGCATCGAGCACACCAGCGACACTGTGAATCTTCGTGGTCTCCAGCGCCTCCTCGAAAGTAAAGGGCGGCAGGATCGTCGGCATGCGTTTCGCCAGCATCGTTTTTCCAGATCCTGGAGGCCCGATCATCAGAATGTTGTGACCGCCGGCGCACGCGACTTCAAGGGCGCGCTTGGCGGTTTGCTGGCCGCGAACGTCTTTGAAATCCACTGGGAAGTGTTGCGCTTGGCAGAGCAGTTGATCGGTGTCGACCTGCAAGCGGGAGACGCCATTGCCCGAGTTAATGAGATGAATGACTTCCAGCAGTGATTTAACCGGGTAAACCTCAACGTCGCCGACCATGGCGGCTTCGCGAGCGTTGACTTCGGGCACGACCAGGCGTTTCACCTTCGTTCGACGAGCCTCGATCGCGATCGGCAAAGCGCCACGCACGCCGCGCACCCTTCCATCGAGGGAGAGCTCTCCAACAAATAGCGCGTCAGGCACCTCCTTCCTATTCAGGCCCCCGTATGCGCCGAGGATGCCAAGCGCCATGGGCAGGTCGAAGCCGGAACCTTCTTTTCGAATGTCGGCCGGTGCCAGGTTAATGGTGATTTGGGTCGGCGGAATGTCGTAACCGCAGTTCTTCAGTGCCGAGCGGACGCGGTCGCGACTCTCGCGGACGGCAGCATCGGGCAGGCCGACCGTGTGGAAATGGTCTTCGTTCATCTTGACGCCAGAGACATCCACTTCCACTTCGATGATGTTGGCGTCAATGCCATAAACGGCGGCACTCAGGGTTTTATAGAGCATAGGGGACACCAGTGAGCACACGAAGAGGACAGCGCGGATGGGAGATCCTTGCCGACATCATAGCCAGTGCAGAACTGGACCGCTGTGATGGCCATCACCCCTTTACCGTGATGGAACGTTCTGTCGTGAACCGCCGCTTTCGGTGCTACGCTAGGGGCAATATGGCGGATGACGTTTTTGCGCCAGGAGAGTTCCTCAATGCTCGACGAAGATCCCACTTCAGCCCGGCCCGGTCCGGCGTCAAGCCGGCTGGAACGCGAAGAGAGCCAGTTGTGGCGATGGGCGCTTGGCCTGCTCGTTCTGTTTGCGGCGGCTGTGGCAGCGTTGTCGTGGCAAGAACTGAAAGACCTTCCTTACCGCCTCTGGGCAATTCCCGCGGGACTCTTCGCGCTCGCCGTCTTGTTTGCCACCTATGCTTTCGGGCGCAAACGCGAGGTTGCGTCGCTCAAGCAGATTCTGAAGGGCTTTCAGAATCAGGCGGGAGTCACACCCTCCGAAGAGCAACTCGATCAGTTGGGCCAATTGATTATGCGCTCGCAGCGCAACTTCAAGGAGCTGATCGATTCTCTGGATGACGTGGCGCTCGCTATCTCACTCGATGGAACCCTGCGCACCGTAAACCGGCGCAGTACGGAAATTCTCGGCGTTCCTTACTCTCAAATGATTGGTCACAAACTTGAGGAATTCCTGGGCGCGCCGCTGCATGCCGAGGCGACCGGTGGGCTGGCACGGTTTCTGGAGAAGCGGAACTGGTCGGGTGTGGTCGAGGTCCGCCTTAAGAACGATTCCCGGCGGCTTTACTTCGACTGTGTGGTCAACGCCATCGTCAAGGGCGGCGATGTGGTCGGGGCGAGTGTGCTGGCGCGCGACATCACCGGTCATCGTGAGAAGGAACAGCGCTTCACGCAGTTGTTCGAATCTCTGCAGGAAGGCGTCTACATCAGCAATCCGGAAGGCAAGCTGCTCGACGTGAACCCGGCGCTGGTCACCATCCTGGGATATGACAGCAAAGAAGATTTGTTGAACCTGCCGCCGGAGCAGCTGAATGCTGATGCTGGCGGCGATCCGGTGCTGGGACGCGGCGGAAGCCAGAGTGGCCGCACCCGCACTCGCGAGGTTCGACTGCGAAGAAAAGATGGCGGAGTCGCGGTGTGCGTGGATACCTCGAGCGGCGTGATGGAAGCGGGACGGATTGTCCGTTACCAGGGCACGCTGGTAGACGTCACCGAGAAGCACGCGCTGGAACAACAGTTGCGGAGGCAGGAAGAGTTCCGCCGGCACCTGCTGGAAAGTTTTCCGGATCTGATTCTGGTCCTCGATCTGAAGGGCCAGTACACGTTCGTGAGCGCGCGCATCGGCGAGCTCCTCGGGTACGGACCGGAACATCTCATGGGCAAGAACGTCGCGGAGACGGAGAATGCTCCACCGGAACTGGCCGAACTCTACCGCACCGTCGCGACCGGTGAGAGTTCGCTGACCTCATGCGAATACGGCTCCCGGCACCGCGACGGCAGCTGGCGCACCATGCTGGGCATGGCCAGTCCATTGCTCGATGCCGAAGGCAAACCAGCGGGCGTGATCATCTCCGTTCGCGATGTGACGATGGAGAAGAGACTGGAGCAGCAAATTATTCAGAGCGAACGTCTCGCCGCCATGGGGCAGATGATCGGCGGCTTCGCACACGAGCTCAATAATCCGCTGACCAGCATTCTGGGCATGGCGGAACTGCTGCAGGAAGGCGAGGCCAGCGAAGCCGCCCGCAAACAAATCGTCATTCTGCACCAGCAGGCGCGGCGCGCGGCCGAGATCGTCCAGAACTTGCAATACTTCGCCCGGCCGCCGGCTCCGGGACGCAGCCAGGTCAATCTGAACGAACTCGTGCAGCGCACCGTGCAGATGCAGGCCTATCCGCTGCGCAAGAGCAACATCACCGTGGATTTCCTGCCCGAACCGGCGATACCCGCGATCGTCGCCGATCCCAATCAACTGATGCAGGTGTTCCTGAACCTCCTGCTGAATGCGGAGCAGGCGATCCGCGAAAGCCGCGAGAAAGGCACGATTCGCGTGCGCATCGGACGCAAGCCCGACTCCGTATGGATTGTGTTTCAGGATGATGGTCCGGGAATCGCACCCGAAAACCTGGAGCACATTTTTGATCCTTTCTTCACCACCAAGCGCCCCGGTCGCGGCACCGGCCTGGGCCTAAGCATCTGCAAGACCGTCCTGCGCGAGCATGGAGGCAACATCGAAGCTGCGACGGCGCCGGATGGCGGCGCGGCGTTCACCATTACGCTGCCGGTCACGGCGGCAGAATCGGGAACGGCCGCGAAGTAAGGCCGGGGTTGCTCCGGCACGGTTCTGAGTGTAATTGATTCCATAACAATGTCGGCTCCCACGCCCGGGTAGACTTTGGTGGTACCAACCAACCAAGGCCCGGGAGAAAGGAGCCGAACGATGATCATTATAGGATGCGATT
>JBEKWL010000225.1:0-6295 GCA_049513095.1 Terriglobales bacterium | reverse complement strand
CTTATCAGTCGGCGGTGATCAATGACAATGGGCTGAGCGATAATTTTATTTCTCTCGATAATACGGTTACCTCCCAACATCAGGTCTTTCCCTCTTATCCGAATGCGGCGGTGAACTGTCCCGGCGTCCCGGTCTCGTGCACGATACCGGCGGCGTGGCAGCCGTATGCGACCAGCGAGGTGGCGGCATTTGCCCCGGACTTCAAGACGCCACGCGTGCAGCAGGCAAGTCTGAGCCTGGAGCGGGAACTGGCCGGCGGGGTCAAGGGGACAATATCTTACCTGTTCGTGCATGGGGTGGATATGATCCGGGCGCGAGATGTGAATCTGCCGCCGCCGACTTATTACAGCTATCCGATCTTCGACCCGGCCGGCGGTACTTTTCAGAATGCGTTTTATAACGTGGAATCGTTTACGACGTGGCAAACGAGTTACAGCATCAGTTGTCCGTATCCGCCGTGCATTAACTCTTTGGATCGTCCGATCTCGCAACTGGGGGCAATCGATCAGTTTGAGAGTGCGGGATCGAGCGTGTACAACGGCATGACGGTTTCGCTGCGCAAGCGGATGTCGGGGGGGATGTATTTCAACCTGGCGTACACCTGGGCGCACGCCATCGACGACGGGCAGGACGCTCTGGTGGCGGGACAGCCGGTAACCGTGCAAAACTCGTACTCCACGAAGAGTGAGCGGGGGCCGAGCGTGACCGATCAGCGGCAAAGGCTGACGATTTCAGCCATCGAGGAGCCGCATCCGTTTGCGGCGGGGCAGAAAGCTCTGACGACGGTCTTCGATCACTGGAAGGTTTCTGGGATCATGACGTATGGCAGCGGACGCCCGGCGAACGCGATGGTGTCTGGAGATCCGAATCAGGACGGGAACACGAGCAACGACCGTCTGTCCGGATACGGACGCAATGCATTCACCGGTCCGGACTACGCGAGCATGGATCTGAAGATGGGAAGGATGATGAATCTGGGCGCCCGATATCATCTCGAGTTGACGGGGGAGTCGTTCAATCTGTTCAATCGCAACAATGAGAGGCTGGCAATCACCGACAACGGCTTCCAGAGTACGGCGGGCCAGTTCATCAAGTACGCGCAATACGTTGGAAATACTTACTATCCGGCTTATTATCAGCAACCTACGAGTCTTATGAAGCCGACTAGCTCATTTGCTCCGCGGCAGATGCAACTGTCGATGCGGTTGAATTTCTGAGGTGGAGTGAAGATTCCTGCACATTCCACTTGACTTAGGAGGGCAATACTTGCCATAACTAACGAGTCCAATTTAGGACGAGCGGGGGGGTGCAGTCCGTTGGCGGAAGTTCGACTTCAAGAGGGTGAATCCCTCGAAAACGCGCTTCGGCGGTTTAAGCGGAAGGTGCAAACCGAGGACATTATCAAGGAAGTGAAGCGTCACTCGTTTTACCTGAAGCCCGGCGAGAGGAAGCGAGTAAAAGAAGCACTGGCTCGCAAGCGCAGCCGCAAGAAGGCACGTAAGGAACAAGACTGAGGAAAAACGGGCCGTTCGCTGGCCGCGACGGCCTTCCTCGCAGATACGGCTGTGTGCCGATGATGTTCTCTTGTTCGGAAAATGTAACAAGATCGGTTTGTTGCCTCTAAGCTTGCAAGACGCGCTAAACTACGTGGTTTTGAAAGTTGGAGACGCGGCAAACCGCGTCTCTATGGATCAGAAAAGCAGTATCCACGCGGTGCATACCGTATGGCGGGCCGAATCCAAGGGTAAGCATGAGGGGGATGTAAATCTCCTGCCCACGATGTGAACCGGATCCTTCCCTATTCGGGTCTCCGTGCAGAGCAGGGACGCGAAATGGGAGCGCCTCTTCCAATGGAATACCAGGACAAGATTTTGAAGTGCATCGATTGTGGCACGGATTTCGTGTTCACAGCGGGTGAACAGTCGTTTTTCCACGACAAGCAGTTCAAGAACGAACCCAAGCGCTGCAAGAACCCGGACGAACTGTTCGCAGTGCGGGAAAGAGACTACGGTGCCGTTCCGGCCGACGCAAGGAAGGCCGGTGCTGTGCCGCGAATGCTTTCAGCAGGGGCGGCAGGTCGCGAGCGCCTGATTACTCTTTGATCGTTGAGGGAGCGATCGTTGCGGGAAGCCCGGCCAGCGGGATGCCTGCGGTGGCGTGAGGCTCAAAGGCGGAGTTGCTTGTCGGCTTGGCGGATGAGCAGGGCTTCGACCTGACGCAAGAGATCGCCGGTGCCGATCGGTTTGATGAGCAACGAGTCAGAGTTTTCTCCCGTCCAATCTTCTCCGTCTCGATGTGTTCCGTCCCGATGTTCTCCGCGCCAATGTTCTCCGGATGGTGGATAGGCTGTGAGCAGGGCAGTCGCGGGGTTGTAAGCCTGGCGCCGCGCGGTGCGGATGACTTCCAGGCCCGCCTCTGCGGTTTCCATGCTCAAGTCGCTGATGACCATGTGGTAAACGGCGGATTCCATGCGGGCAAAGGCCTCGGCGGAACTGCTGGCGGTTTCGACTTCAAACCCGTGGAGTTCGAGAACAGCTTTGAGGGTCAGCAGGACGGCGAGATCGTCGTCGACCAGAAGAATGCGGCGTTTCATGTGCACCTCTTCAGCTGGAGTTGGAGATGCAGTGCGCGGCGGCATCAGCTCGCAGCGATCTTCCTCAGGCGATCACGGGAGCTGCACAGATTGCTGGAAAACTTGTGTTGCGCGCCGCGGTCGCCCGCAGCGGCTGAAGCCGCGCCCCTGCAAAACAAAATCGAGACCCGAGTTTTTCAGAAGACTGTTCAGCCGCAGCATCCACTCGTTTAGTATAGGAGCGTGGCTCGCTTCTACATAGAAAATTTTGGCTGCCGCGCTACGCAAGCGGATGGGGCGGCAATGGAACGGCAGTTTCTGGAACGCGGACTGGAGCGCGCCGGAGCGGCTCGCGACGCGGAAATTGTTGTGCTGAATACCTGCACGGTGACCGAGGGCGCGGATAAAGATGCACGAGCGTCGATACGGCGACTGCAGCGGGTGAATCCGGATTGCCGCATTCTGGTGACCGGCTGCTACGCGCAGCGGGCGCCGGAAGAGCTGGCAGCGCTGCCCGGTGTGACTTGGGTCGTGGGTAATTCGCACAAGCACCAGGCGGCGGAGATTGCGACTTTTTCTGTTCCCTTTGCTGGGTCTTCTTCGGGTTCCGGTTTCGTGCCGCTGGGGCAACTCTGTAAAGATCAACTCTGTAAAAATCAACCTTCCGTTGAGCAAGCTGGCAATGTGATTGTGGGGGATATTTTTGCGCATACCGAGCTGTTGGCGGCTCCGGTATTTGAAGCGGCCAACCAGCGGACGCGTCCGAACCTGAAGGTGCAGGATGGATGCGACAACCGCTGCTCGTTCTGCGTGATTCCGTATGTTCGGGGACAGAGCCGATCGCTGCCGAGGGAGCGTGTCATCGCGGAAGTACGGGCGCTGGTCGAGGCGGGCTATCGCGAGGTGGTGATTTCGGGGATCAATTTGGGGCGGTGGGGGCGGGATCTGGAGGGAAGCTCTCAGCTCGCGGCCGTCAGCTCTCAATTGTCGGTCGTTGGTCGTCGGTCGCTAGTCGTTGGCGAGCAAGGTCAATTGAGCTCGGCGATTTCGTCAACTGAGCAGCCTGAGTCGAAACCCGAACGACTAACGACCAACGATCAACGACTTGTCGATCTGATTCGCGCCATTCTGGAGCGGACGACTCTTGAGAAATTGCGGATCAGTTCGGTCGAGCCTATGGACTGGAGCGATGAACTGATCGGGCTGGTAGCAGCGTCTGAGCGGATTGCCAAGCATGCCCACGTGCCCATGCAGTCGGGGAGCGACGCGGTGTTGCGGCGCATGCATCGCAAGTACCGGCCCTGGCATTACCGCGAAAAGATCCTGAAGATTCGCGCGGCCATGCCCACGGCGGCGATCGGCGCCGACGTGATGGTGGGATTCCCGGGCGAGACGGATGCGGAGTTCGGCGAAACCCGCCGCATGATCGAAGAGCTGCCGTTTACCTATCTCCACGTGTTCACATATTCGGCGCGTCCGGGAACGCCGGCGGCGGAGCAGCCGGGACAGGTTCCGGTGGCAGTGGCTCGGGAAAGAAACCGCGTCCTGCGGGAGCTTGCGTCCAGGAAGAAAACGGCGTTTATGCGGTCGCTAGTGGGGACGGTGGTCGAGGCGATCACGCTGCAATCAGGCGGAGCCGATTTCACCGAGGCGCTGACCGACAATTACCTGAAGCTGAAAATTTCCGGGCATCATGATGCGAACCGCTGGATCGATGTGCATGTCGAAGGGGTAAGTGGCGAGATGCTCTTGGCGAACCCGGTGGTGGACTCGGTTCGGGAGCCTGCTTTGAGCAGGCAAGGCGGAACGTGGCGAGTGCAGCCCAGTCAGCGCTGGTGACTCAGGAGTGCACGGAATCGAAGAAGCGGATTGACCGGCGACCCTCTACAGGCTTAGGATAATCCAATCCAGAAGTGCGGGAGTGATCCGACCCCATGTCACAATCAAGGCTTCGGTCTGCGGTGTGCTGTTTGCTGGCGATCCTGTTTCCGGCGCAAGTGATGCTGGCGGGAGAGACGGCGTCGGCTATGTTGTACACGAACGGTGCAGCCTGGTTGAACGGGAGCGAGGTGCCGAAATCGGTAGCCGTGTTCTCGGGAGACCTGTTGCAGACGCGTTCCGATTCGACGGCCAGTATTCAATCGAACGGATCGAACGTCATGGTGCTGGCGGACTCGCTGGTGAAATTTGAGGGTCTGGCAGTAGAGCTTGAACATGGCTCGGTGCGCGTGACGACGTCGCGCGGACTGGCGGCGCGCGCCGGCGACGTGACGGTGAAGCCAGCTTCCAGTTCGTGGACTGAGTTTCAGGTGACCGATGTGGATGGGCGCGTGCAAATCGCGGCCAACAAGGGCGACGTGACGGTTCAAGATGACAAGGGAACAACAACCGTGGCGCAGGGCCAGCAGACCACACGCGACGACACAACCGATACGGAGAAAAAGAAGAAAAAGCGTCGCGGAGCGGGGGCAGCGACGGGGGCGGGTGGAGGAGTCATGAGTTCGACGGCGGCGATCGCCGGCGGATTGGGCATCGTGGGTGGGGTTGGAGTGTGGATTTGGTTACAGCAGAGCAACCCGGTGAGTCCGGCGTGCCCGACGAATCCTTGCCAGTGATTTTGTTGCGAGTGAGTTTTTGCCCTGAGTTCTTGCCCTGAGTTTTCCAACGCGTTCTGGGGTGGGCGACTGAATCGATGTCGCGCTACGTTTCCTACCGAGATTTCGACTGGGTCCTGATGGGCTTCGTGCTGGCGATCTGCGCGCTGGGCGTGCTGCAGATTCACAGTGCGACCGAGCACACGAAATTTGCCGGAGCCCACATCAAACAAATCTACTGGATTCTGGCGGGCGTGGGCGCGATGTTCCTGGTCAGCCTGCTCAACTATCAAGCCCTGCTTGAACAAGTCCACTGGATGTACATCGCATCGCTAGCCTCTCTGATCGCGGTGATTCTATTCGGCCAGAAATATCTGGGCGCGCGGCGCTGGATCAAGATGCCAGCAGGCGGCCATTTTCAGCCGTCGGAGTGGGTGAAGCTGATCCTGATTCTGGCGGTGGCGAAGTACTTTGCGGATTTGCATGAGCGGGAACTGTCGTGGACGGACTTTCTGAAGGCGGGCGCAATCGTCGGTTTCCCAATGCTGATGGTGTTGGCGCAACCCGACCTGGGAACGGCGCTGACGTATCTGCCCGTGGCCATCATGGGCTTGTTTCTGGGCGGGTTGCGGTGGAAGCAGGCGCTGATCGTGTTGATGATCATGGGCCTGCTGGTTCCGGTGGCTTGGATGAAGGTGTTGAAGTCGTATCAGAAGGAGCGGTTGACGAGTTTTATCAATCCGGATGCGGATCGGCAGGGCTCCGGGTATCAAGTGAATCAATCGTTGATTGCGGTGGGGTCGGGCGGAATCTGGGGGAGCAGTCAGGGGTCCCAGACGCATCTGGCGTTTCTGCCGGTGCCGCAGACCGACTTCATTTTTGCCGCGTTTGCCGAGGAACATGGGTTTGTAGGAGCTTTGGCCGTTCTGCTGTTATACTTTATAGTGCTGATGCGGTTGACCCAGAATGCACAAACGGCGCCCGACCGCGCCGGGGCATTCCTAGTGATGGGTGTGGTGGCTGTGCTTAGCTTTCACATTCTGGTCAACGTCGGCATGGTGGTTGGCTTTATGCCAGTCACGGGAATACCTCTGCCGCTCATGAGTTACGGTGGGTCTTCCGTTCTTTT
>JBEKWL010000224.1:0-4924 GCA_049513095.1 Terriglobales bacterium | reverse complement strand
CGGCGAGGCAGACGAGATCGACTTTGTTGTCCAGGAGCGCAGCGACAACTTCGCGGTCGTGTTCCTCGCGCGGCTTGCCCTTCGATGAAATGACAAGCGCGTTGAGGCCTCGCTGGCGGGCGTTTTCAAGACCGGGAGCATCGGCACGATTCGAAATCACGACTGCAATGCGGGCATCGGGAATCCTGCCGGCCGCGATGCTGTCGGCGATGGCCACAAAGTTTGAGCCGCGTCCGGAGAGGAGAATGCCGAGATTTTTCATTAGGACAACATTATTCACCACAGAGGCACAGAGAACTGCGAAAAAATCGCAGCGCGGCAAAATCTGAAGCTAAGAGCCAAGAGCCAAAAGCACAGGTCTAGCTGAACATCACCTTGCGATCGCCCTTGACGATGCGGCCGACGCTGTAAAATTTTTCTCCGGCGCGCTCCAGCAGCGTCTGCGCTTTCTTGAATTTCTTGGCGGGAACGACAATTAGCATGCCGAGACCCATGTTGAAGGTGCGGAGCATTTCCTCTTCAGTGACGTTGCCGAGTTTCTGCAGATGTTCAAAGATGGGCAGAACCGGCCAGGTGCCGAGTTCGATCACGGCCGACGTGCCTTTGGGCAGCACTCGGGGCAGGTTCTCGGTGATGCCGCCGCCGGTAATGTGCGCCAGCGCCACGACGCACTCGCCCGCGATCATCTTCCGAATTATCGACCAGTAACTGCGATGGGTCCGCATGAGTTCGTTGCCGACTTTGTTCTTGATCTCGCTGACAAAAGTTTCGGGGGAATAGCCGGCGATTTCAAAGAGCAGTTTGCGAGCCAGCGAGTATCCGTTGGTATGCAGGCCGTTGGAGGGCAGGCCGAGTACGCAATCCCCCACCTGCACGTCTTTGCCGCTGATGATGCGGTCGCGTTCAACCACTCCGACAATGAATCCGGCAAGATCGTACTCGCCTTCGGGATAAAACCCCGGCATTTCGGCGGTCTCGCCGCCGATCAGGGCACAGCCGTTATGCTTGCAGGCTTCGGCGAGGCCGCCCACAATTTTTTCCGCGACCTCCGGGTCCAGCCTGCCGGTGGCCAGGTAGTCCATAAAAAACAACGGCGCCGCACCCTGCACTGCGATGTCGTTCACGCAGTGATTCACCAGGTCGGCCCCAATGGTGTGGTGCACGTTCATTTCGAAGGCCACTTTTAATTTGGTGCCTACGCCATCCACGCTCGAAACCAGCACCGGATCCAAATACTTCTTGTCGACCGAGAACAACCCGCCGAATCCGCCAATCTCGCTCAGCACTCCCTTGGTAAAAGTTTTGTGGGCCAGATACTTGATGCGTTGCTTGGTGCGGTGGCCACGATCAATGCTGACACCGGCATCAGCGTAGGTGATGGAGCCGCTTTGAGCGTTGGGATTCTGGGCCACGTTTTCAGTCCGTCATTGCCAGGTGGAGAGATCTGGTGCGCCACCGAGCCGGTGGAAGCGTTTCAGGCGCAACAAATTCTAGCACGTCTGCAGTTGCCTCCGGCGGGACGGGGTGGGTGGCCGCAAAAAGAAAAGCCCCGACCAGAGCCGGGGCCGAAAACAAGAAGGGACGGAGAGCTTATTTCGCTTCGTCCTTCCCCATCTCGTCTTTCCTTGCTTTCTTGTGTTTCCAAGAGCGATCAGCGAAGACGCTATAATGCGGGTCCAACTCTTTCGTCGCGGAGACCAGATGGGTTTCGCGTTGGCAATCGATTCGCGGCGGCGCGTGTGTTCTAATGCTGGACGATTGATGCTGGACGTTTAACGTTAACCCATGCGCGCCGCCGTCATCTTCGGATTGGGAACTTCGCCGGCAGACTTGAAGCCGTTTCAAGCCAGCTCTCCAACGGAGTGGCTTCAGGGACTGCCCGCCTCTTCCAACGACGCCGACGCCATCCTCATCTTTGGCGGGGACGGCACTATTCACCGTCATCTCCCGGCGCTGGTGCGGCTTCAGCTTCCCGTGCTGATCGTGCCGGCAGGAAGTGGAAATGATTTTGCGCGCGCGTTGAACCTGCGCTCGGTGCGAGACTCCTTGCGCGTCTGGCGTGATTTCGAATCGGGGAAAATCCGGGCGCGGGCAATTGATCTCGGGGTGATCGTTCCATCCGCTTCGCCGCAAAGCGCGCACTATTTCTGCTGCGTCGCCGGATGCGGTCTGGACTCTGCCGCCACCCGGCGCGCCAATCAGATGTCGCGCTGGCTGCGTGGACACGGCGGCTATGCCCTGGCGCTATTGGCGGTGCTACTCAAACTTCCGGCTTTTTCCCTGCGTCTGACGCAGTGCAATGGCACGCAGCTCAGGGGTAAAGATGTCGCCGAAGCCGAAAGGCTCACCTTGCTCGCCGCATTCGCCAACACGCAGTTCTATGGCGATGGCATGCGCATCGCGCCGGAAGCGGATTTTGCCGATGGCAAACTCGACATCTGCCGCATTAACACGCTGAATCCCTTCAAGGTGTTTTGCCTGTTTCCGACGGTTTACTTCGGGCGTCATCTCCTTCTGCCCGAAGTTGAGTACTCGCGGGCCGAACGAGTCCAGGTGCAGACCGAGACTCCGCTCGAGATCTACGCCGACGGAGAATTTGTGTGCGAGACGCCCGCCGAGATTTCCGTTGCCGCGGGCGCGCTGCAAGCGATTTATTCGCCGCGCTAGAGGGGAGTCATGTGGGGACGGGGCTTTGCTCCGTCCAAGCGGGGCAGAGCCCCGCTTCCACACAACCTACTTCTAGTGAACTCGCCCGTAGCGC
This sequence comes from Terriglobales bacterium, assembly GCA_049513095.1. Lineage (GTDB taxonomy): Bacteria > Acidobacteriota > Terriglobia > Terriglobales > Acidobacteriaceae > Acidiflorens. The sequence continues at coordinate 2,163 of JBEKWL010000224.1, read as the reverse complement.
GCATCGAGTGCGATATTCAGTTCGAGTACGTGAACGCGCGGCTCGCCCAGGAATCCCCATTGCCGGTTCTCAGAGTTCTCAAGAACCAGGCGTGCGACTTCAGCCTCCGGAATCTTGCGTTCCGCAGCCACGCGCCGAATCTGGAACTCGGCTGCCGCCGGCGAAATATCCGGGTCGAGCCCTGAAGCCGATGTCGTCACCAGATCGACAGGGATGGGAGTACCGGGATTCTCGGCTTGCAGTTTGGCAACGTCTGCGTTGACGCGAGCAATCAACTGCGCGTTGGTCGGGCCCAGGTTCGACCCGCCGGAGGCAGTGGCATCGTAGCCTGCAGCGCCCGCGACCGATGGCCGCGAATGAAAGTAGCCCGGCCCCGAAAATGGCTGCCCGATCAGGCGCGAACCAACTACCACTCCGTCCTTCCCGCGGATCAGCTGGCCGTTGGCCTGTTTGGGGAAGATCAACTGCGCGAGTCCGGTCACCAGCAGGGGATACAGAATTCCCAACAGGACGGTCGTCGCGATTGTCATAAGTACGGCTGTGATTAGATTTTTCTTCATTGTTTTTCCTATACCAGCTCTATATCAGCTTGATGCCGGTGATGAACATGTCAATCAGCTTGATGCCGATGAACGGGACCACCAATCCACCAAATCCGTAAACCAGCAGGTTCTGCCGCAGCAGAGATTCGGCGCTCATCGCCTTGTACGCAACCCCTCGCAGCGCCAGCGGAATCAGGGCGACGATGATGAGCGCGTTAAAAATAACGGCAGAAAGTATTGCCGACTGCGGCGTCTGCAGCCGCATGACGTTCAGCGCATTCAGCACGGGAAATGTTCCCGCAAACATGGCCGGAATGATGGCGAAATACTTGGCCACGTCGTTGGCAATCGAGAAAGTGGTGAGAGCTCCGCGCGTCATGAGCAACTGCTTGCCGATCTCCACCACTTCGATGAGCTTGGTGGGATTCGAATCCAGGTCCACCATGTTTCCGGCTTCTTTCGCCGCCTGGGTGCCGGTATTCATGGCCACGCCCACATCGGCCTGAGCCAGGGCGGGCGCATCGTTGGTACCGTCGCCGGTCATGGCTACCAGCTTGCCCTCGGCCTGCTCGCGACGAATCAGATCCATCTTGTCTTTCGGAGTCGCCTCCGCCAGAAAATCGTCCACGCCGGCCTCACGCGCGATCGCCGCCGCGGTCAGGGGATTGTCGCCGGTGATCATGACGGTTTTGATCCCCATGGCGCGCAGTTGATTGAAACGCTCGCGCATCCCGCCTTTGACGATGTCCTTCAGATAAATCACGCCTAGCGCCCGCTGATTCTCTGCGACCACCAGCGGAGTTCCTCCCGAGCGCGAGATTTGTTCCACGCTCGCCTGAATCTCGCGCGGCAGCGATGTGCCGAACTGATGCAGGTATTTGGTGATGGCGTCGACCGCCCCTTTGCGAATCTCGCGGCCGTCCAGGTTCACGCCCGACATGCGGGTTTGCTTCACGCCCGACATGCGGGTTTGCGCGGTGAAGGGGACGAACACGGCTTCGTGCGAAGCCAGTTCACGGCCGCGCAGGCTGTACTTCTCTTTCGCCAGCACAACAATCGACCGGCCTTCGGGCGTCTCATCCGCGAGCGATGCGAGTTGAGCGGCATCGGCCATCTCCGCGGATGTAATCCCCGGCGCGGAGATGAACTCCGCTGCCTGACGGTTGCCGAGCGTGATCGTCCCCGTCTTATCGAGGAGCAACGTGTTCACGTCCCCGGCCGCTTCCACGGCGCGCCCGGACATCGCGAGCACGTTGTGCTGCACGAGGCGGTCCATGCCGGCAATTCCGATCGCGGAAAGCAGACCGCCAATGGTGGTCGGAATCAGGCAGACCAACAGTGAGACGAGCACAAATACCGTCTGCGGCGATCCCGAGTAAATCGCGAAAGGCTGCAGCGTAACCACAGCCAGCAGAAAAATGATGGTCAGGCCTGCCAGCAGAATGTTGAGCGCGATCTCGTTCGGAGTCTTCTGCCGCTCAGCGCCCTCGACCAAAGCGATCATTCTGTCGAGGAAGGTTTCTCCCGGATTCGAAGTGATGCGGACTTTGATCACATCGGAAAGCACGCGCGTGCCGCCGGTGACCGCCGACCGGTCTCCTCCGGCTTCGCGGATCACGGG
>JBEKWL010000223.1:0-4340 GCA_049513095.1 Terriglobales bacterium | reverse complement strand
GGTAGTCGAGCATGGGAATCCCATGAGAATCGTAATGGCCCGAATAATCGGCCTTAGCCTCGAAGCCCATGTAGTATTCGCCCAACTTGTCCGTGGTTGAGTTTGGGTTCGCTTGCGGCGTCTCATGCCAGAAGGTCAAGTGGCTTCTTCCCGGCACCAGGTAAGCGCTGAAGATGCGCCGGTAATACTGAAAACGGTTCGAAAACGACATGCTGAGTGGGACGTGCGTGAGTTCGCCAAACTATAGCATGAAGTAGGCGCTGCGAGCCTGGTGCACCAGCCTTCACACTCTTCGAAGCGTGTTCCAGCCTTCCTTATTCGTGAAGAGGGACAGAGCGAAGATTTTATGGAGTTATTTGGAGAGAGGAGACCACATGCGACAAGGGGAGGACTTCGGTTAGAAATGGGGACTGATTCTGGAGTAGTTAGCAAGGTATGGGATCAGATTTTGACGTGCGAAGAGACACTCCGAGGAGGAGCGAGAGGAGCCCATTTTCAGGTGGCGTTTGTGGGCTTAGCCGCTGGGAGTAGCCAAGCGTAAGGCGAGATGATGAAGGCTATCCCGATCCGGGAAGGACCTGGGAAAGTGCAGCACGATGCGCCGCACCGAGACCACGACCTGAGCTCGCCCAGCTTCAGGAAGCGTTCACGCAAGGTCGAGATGGAGACACATCTCCTGCATCAGCGCGTACGCTGCCGCCGTCAGTACCACCCGGAACGTGTTGGCCCCAGAAGTTCGAGCAACTGGTTCGCCCGATCTGCATGCCGTCGTGCAATTCCTTAACCAGAAAGGGTTTTAAGGGTGAAGTGTTGTATCAGTGCCTGACGTCTGCAACGCGTCGGTCGGGCTTGGCTATGAACATCATTTGGTGGCCGAACAAGCCTGGCCAGCGGCGGCATGCGGCGCAGTCGATCCTCCGGCGCAACCCTGCTGGCACGAGACGACGCGTCCTCCACCATGGCAGTGTACCCTCAACAGAAGCCGTTGTGACTGTGAAACCGCTGTTAGACAGCAACTCCTTCGCGGTGTCGAACGTGTAAAAGCGTAAGTGCGTTTCGTCGAGGATTCCGGCGTCGGCGTAGCGGAATTTACCGAGCAGATACTGAAATCGCTGGTGGTAATGCAGCACGTTGGGAAGCGCAACCACGATCAGTCCATTAACAGCAAGGCGGCTATGGCAATCGTTAAGCAACCTGTCGGGATGGCGGAGATGCTCCAGTAGATGGGAAATCAGAATCAAATCGAATGGGCCGGCAACCGTAGCCGGCAGTCCCTGGTCGCAATCGGCCACAATGATGCGCTCGCAGAAACGCTGAGCCGCCTCCGCTTCGGCAGCACTGATAGTGATTCCGGTGATGTGCCACCCGCGCTCGGACAGAATGCGAGCATTGTCGCCGGCACCGCACCCGATGTCCAGAGCAGTCCCCGGTGCAACGGCAATCATGTTGAGCAGTGGGAGATTCCCTGCATTCTGATACATTTTTTCGCAGCAATCGGCAGGCATAAGGGGCAGGTCAATGAAGTCGCTATAATACCTGAGGTGACTCCCTATCAGATAATCTTAATCCTGTTTTCCACGTCGCCCCGCTGACAGTTGACCTTTTCGTAAATCCAATGCGGACTTTGCTTCAGGTTCGTGCCACAAACCGTAGGTTGTCTGTGGGCTCCTTGTTCGCCGCTCGCACCACATCGGCTTTATAAATGACACGTCGTTTCCACGGCCAAGCCTTGCGGGTACATATCGGCACTCGCGGTAGACATGCTCGGTCTGATCCGAGATCTCCGACTGCGTCGATGAGCCTGCTTCATCGCCGACTCGGCCTTGCGCTTCAACACCGCATTGGCGGCCAGGTTGACGATGTATTCCACTTTATTCGTTGGAAGCCGTTGAATTCAAAACCGAGCTAACAAAGGCGGCAACGTCTGCAGACATCGACCGCCCCAAGGCGATCGAGTCTTGGATGCGCAAAGTGGCAAGCGTAGCGCCGACAATCTGGTCGAATGGGATGGGGACTGCTTGACCTTCTCGAATAGCGTTGGCAAGAGCCTCGCATTCGCCGCGATGACCTTTGTCCTGACGCCAACGAGCACGCATTGTTTGCGTCTTCCCATGGCGAACAAGTTCGAGGCGGCGGAAATCCTCGAGTACGGCGACTGCGCCGCCGCCAAACACTTCGACGCGCTCCTTCGAAAATGATTTGTCACCGTTGGCCAGATAACCAATCGTGCCCTGCGAGCCGTTGGCGAACCGCAGCGAGACGACCACATTATCTCCGCTATACTGGCCTGGATTGGCGAGGCTGTTCGCTTGCACCTCGACCGGAGAGGAGCTCGTCAAAAACATCAGGAAATCGACGAAATGGCACATCTCGCCGAGAATGCGCCCACCGCCCTGCTCAGGATCGTGCACCCAGTGGTCCGGCGGAAGGTACCCGGCATTCACCCGGTAGTGCATCGCGAGGGGTTCCTTGATCTCTGATAGGAATGCTTTCATCCCCAGTGCCATGGGCGCAAAGCGCCGGTTAAAGCCAACCATGAGAAAGGGTTGTTGAGTTGCCGTTGACCTAGTATAGGAACGAACAACGTCGGCGAGTTCTTCTTCGCTCAAACAGAGCGGCTTCTCACAGAACACGTATTTCCCCGCGTTCAAAGCTGCCACTGCCTGACGCGCGTGCAGGTGATGACGTGTAGCGATCAGAACTGTGCTGATACGCGCATCATTGAGAATTTCCTTTTCGTCAGTCGTGCAGTACTGAAATCCGAATTTCTCCGCGGCGTGGCGGCCACGAACTCCCGTGGCGTTGCAGACACCGACGAATTCAACTCCACTCACCTGCTTGATCGCAGGCAATAACGTGCCCACGGCAAAACTGCCAGCCCCCAACAACCCAATCGAGACCGGCTTTATAGTGCGACTACCCCTACCCCTTACCCCTAGTTCGAGAATCTGGCTCTGGTCCGGCTGCTCGGGATAAGTAATCAGCACTCCGAGGAACTGCTCTCCCGTCCTTCCCGTGATCAAGTCGTAAGCGCCGTGCGCGCGTTCAATTGGGAAGCGGTGGGTGATCAGCGATTTCAGATCGAGCTTGCCGTCGGTCAGGAGACCGAGGAACTCTTCCATGTTGCGAGTTTCGGTCCAGCGCACATATCCGATGGGATAATCGTGCCCCTTCTGCTCGTAGGCAGCATCGTAGCGTCCCGGACCATACGAGCGTGAGACTCGGAAGTCGAGTTCCTTTTCGTAATAAAGCCTGCGCTCCATGTCCATGCCTACCATACCCACGGCAACCACGATGCCACGGTCACGAGCGATTTCTGCGGCGAGATTGACTGGATCGCTGCTTTGAGTTTCGGCCGTGATCAGCACAGCATCGACCCCGGCACCGCGAGAACGCTCATAGCACAAATCACGGAACTCCGAAGATAAAGCTGCAGTCGCGTCTGCGCCCAACCGTGAGGCGAGTTCGGCACGGTTGGGTGCGATGTCCATCCCCAGTACACGGCAGCCACCCGCTTTCAGAATTTGCACCGTAAGTTGGCCCAGCAAGCCGAGACCAATCACAGCGACAGAGTCGCCTAGCTTCACGTCCGCTGTGCGGATGCCGTGCAGGGCGACGCTGCCCAGGGTCGCGAAGGCAGCTTCGTCGAAGGTAACGGGCGAGGGCTCTTGGAGTTTCGCGACCAGCAAGCGCGGCACGCAGGCTACCTCGGCGTGGACGGCGTAACCGGCACCCGCACAGGCCACCCGATCGCTTACCCGGATGTCGGTCACACCTTCCCCAATGCCTACCACTCTGCCTGCGCTGCTATACCCCAACGCCAACGGTTGGTCCAAACGGCTTCGGACCGCTTGCACGGCAGAGAACAAGCCGTCGCGGCGGACTTTGCCGATGACTTCCCGAACCAAGTCGGGTCGCGCCTTGGCCTTCTGAAGCAAGTTCTTGCTGGCGAATTCTGACGAAGCACGTTCGGTTCCGACCGAGACCAGGGACGCGGCAATGCGCACCAGGACGCACCCTGGCACAAGCTGAGGCGCCGGAACGTCCGAAACTGAGATCTCGCCGTTCCGGGGCTGCTGCAGAATCTGTTTCATGCCGTAGCCGCCTGTTGCCTGTGAATCAAATCTGCCGCCGCATCCTTGCCGCCGCCATCGAGAAAGATCTGCATCCAAAGCTCAAGTGTCAAAAGCTGCCAGATCTGCATGGACCAGTCCTGCACCCCGCTGCGGTGCTCATCAACGAATGCGCGCACGGCCTCGGGTCGGAACAACCCGCGCTTTTGGATCTGTGATTCGGAAAGCAAGTCGTCGACCATTTCTTTCAGGTCACGCGCCAACCAG
>JBEKWL010000222.1:0-4343 GCA_049513095.1 Terriglobales bacterium | reverse complement strand
CGTGAAATGGCCAAGGCAAAAGATTACTGGCCGTACGTGAAGGAATTTTTCTTCGACGACGATACCTTCAACCTGCAGAAGGCTCGCACCATCGAATTGTGCGCCAAGTTGAAACCGCTGGGTCTGACCTGGTCGTGCACGTCGCGAGTCACCACCGACTTCGAAACGCTCAAGGCCATGAAAGACGCGGGATGCCGGCTCCTGATCGTGGGCTACGAATCGGGTGATCAGCAAATTCTGAAGAACATCAAGAAAGGCGCAACCGTCGAGCGCGCCCGCCAGTTCACCAAGGATTGCCACAAGCTGGGGCTGGTGATCCACGGAGATTTCATCATGGGCCTGCCGGGAGAATCGCGCGAGACCATCAAGAACACGATCAAGTTCGCCAAGGAACTCGATGTGGAGACGATTCAGGTTTCGGTGGCGCATGCTTTCCCTGGAACTGAACTGCACGAATCCGCGATAAAGAATGGCTTTATGACCAGCGACACAAAAATGGTCGACGACCTCGGACACCAGATGGTGCAGATCGAGTACCCGGGTCTGCCCGCGACGGAAATTCTTGCGGCAGTCCATGACTTCTACGATGCGTATTATTTCCGTCCCAAGGCTGCCTACCGCATTTTGAGAAAAGCGGTGTTCGACGACTCCGAACGCAAGCGCTTGTACAAAGAAGCGCGAACCTTCCTTAAACTGCGCGCGCAGCGCCACAAGTGGGTCAAGGAAAACCGCAAGGAAGAAGCGCCTACCCCAGAACCGGCCAAGGCCTAGGCCCGGAGCTCGATTGCCAGAATTGGATCGGAAGTGACATTTCGAAAATACCTCGTCCTCGCAGGAATCACCGTATTCGCCACCGCGGGCGATTCCCTGCTGGCTCGCGGGATGAAAGACCTCGGCAATGTAAATGTCTCGCTGCACAACCTTTCCGCCCTGCTGCTGGCCATCCTCAATCCCTGGGTGACTGCGGGAATCCTGTTACTGCTGGCGTTTTTCGCTTGCTACATGTCCGCGCTTTCGTGGGCTGACCTCACGTATGTCCTGCCTGCCACATCGCTCTATTATGTTCTCGTCGCTCTGATTGCTCGTTTCGGTTTTCATGAAGAAATCTCGCCAACGCGCTGGCTTGGCATCGCGCTGATCGCTGCCGGCGTGGGCTTCGTGGCCGCCGGCCCGTCGGTCACGCCCAGTCGCCGACACCTTGATTCCCACGAACCTTGCCGCGACGCTGTTTCTCAGGAGGTGAAGTCATGAAAGATATCTACGCCTGGGCGGCGATTGGGCTCATCGTTCTGACCTCGACCACCGGGGACGTGCTGCTCTCCTACTCCATGAAACGAGTTGGTGACGTCGGTGAACTCTGGAAGCGGCGCGGGGTACTGGCGGTGGTTGGGCGCGTGCTTCGAACGCCCACGTTTGCTCTCGGCCTGATGGCGATGGGGATCGCGTTCTACAGCCTGCTCTTTGGCCTTTCGTGGGGGAATCTTAGTCTGATCGTGCCCGCTTCGGCCTCGCTCTCTTTTGCAGCCAACGCGGTAGCCGCGCGCATCTTCCTGCACGAGCGCGTGGGGCGCCGGCGTTGGATTGCGGCATTGCTGGTAGCGGGTGGCGTGGTGCTGATGGCGGTCTGAATTGCGCTAACCGAATAAATCGACGAGAAACGCAAGCGACTGGACTTCCACGATCCGATCCTTGCCGGCGGATGCAGCCTGGACCGGTTCCGAACTTTCTCTGGCACTCTCTCCCGAATTCTTCGCCGGCAGTATCGTCCCCAGAAATGGAAACCGCTCGCTCAACATCGCCGCCTGAAGTTTTCCGTCCTTCAGTTGCTTTCTGAAAAACGCCGCATCCATCTCGCGGGGGGCGGCATTGAGCTTATTCATGACCGCCTGCAACCTCGCCAACTCCGTGACCAGGTCCGCGAGCATGTGTTTTCCGCCAGCACTCAAGTGGACGAACTCTATGCCGGCTCCGGAGCGGCCCCGAATCGCCCTCACCTCACCCACGGCCCGGAACGAAGCCGCGTTGACGTGCACGACGATTTCAGTTCGCACGCCGAAATCAATGGGCAGAGTGGTATCGACGCAGCACCCGCCGAGGCTCAGATCGAATATCTTCCCCGGAACAAAGATGCCGTCTGATGGAAGGCGACTAATCTTCGCATCACCACTGCATTTGAATCGCGTGCTGCGGCGACGATCGTCGTCTCCGCAAGCGATGTCTGCGTCGGTGCGCTCAGCCATATTGATAAGATCGTATGCCGGGCGAGGTTTCTTTAGAAGGCTGCGGAGAAACTCGATGTTGCATTTGATTTTGGGTGGCAAAGCGCTTCAGTAACCGCATTGTTTTGAGTCTGGCTTTAGCCCCTGAGGTCACACTTTCTGCTCGGGAACTAGCTTTTCCGCAATCTGTCAGAGCGGCATCAGTGTAACGCAGGATTGGAAACCGAAGTAATTGAGTAAATCTCATCCAAACAGCCTCATCAACCCACCCGGGGCCAGGTCGGGGACGAGAAAGCTGGCGCTCTTGCCGCCGGCGAACCGCGTCAGTGCTTCCGCCGCAAGATAGCCGCTGCGAACGGCGCCCTCCATGGTGGCGGGCCAACCGGTCGCGGTAAAATCGCCGGCCAGAAAGACTCGCGGCCATGCCGTCTCTGGCTTGGGACGGTACTGGTCGATTCCCGGGCGCGGCGAATACGTCGCATGCACTTCCTTGATCACGGTCGATTTCAGCAGTTTCGCATCGCGCGCAGCGGGAAAAAACTCTTGCGCTTCCTTCACCGCCATGTCGACGATCTCTGCTTTCGACTTTTCAATCAGGCTCCGGGAGCAGCTTACGACCAGCTCAATGTAGCTGCCGTTGCCGTTATCCCTCGCTTCGTTCTCGCGAGCTCCAATGTAGCGAGATTCTTTGCTGCGACTTTCAATGAGCCGCGATTTATGAAACATCCACTGGATGGTGCGGTCGAGCAGAACGGCGTGATCGAGTTCGCTGATTTGACGATCAAACCAGAGATGGATGCCAGTGATCGGCGACGTCGAGAACTGGCCGAGTGCCGCGGCCAAAGGCGCAGCGGACGGAGTATCGGGCAACATGCTCCCCAGGACATCCAACGGAACAGCCAGCACCAGATAGTCGAATTTCCGTTCCTGTCCGTTCGTCGTCACACTTACCTGGGAGCCTTCGGCTCGAAACGACTCCACACCCGCGCGAAACTGGATCTCTCCACCACGCGTGCGAATGTAGTCGCCGGTTGTGCTGTACAAGTCGGTGAGCGGCACGGTTGGAATTCCCATGCGTCCGGCAGCGGCCGATTTAAGGAACGACTCGCGCACCACCTGGGCCGCATAGGGGACGGAAACCTGATCGAGATCTTCGTTCAAGGCGCTGACCAGGATCGTCTTCCAGAAACGCTCGATGGCTTGCTCGGTTTGTCCGTGGCGTTTCAGCCAGTCGAGGAACGATTCACCCCGATCCGCCGGAATACAAGGAGCGAGCGCCGCCATGGCGCGGCTGATGGCCATCTTGTCGCGAAAGTTCAAACAGTCGGCCCGGAGAAATGCCAGCGCGGTATGAAGCGGAGCGGGCAGGCCTGACGGGGCGATCACGGATGTGCGCCCTCCCGGCTCGAGGAAGGTCAGCTTCTCATACCAGCGAATCTTGTCCTGTACTCCCGCGCGCCGATAGAAATCGAGCAGGTTGGTGCAGCAGCCGAGCAACACATGCTGGCAATTGTCGACAATTTCGCCGGTGCCGGGATGCTGATAAGAAGAGGCCCGCCCGCCAAGATAAGGGCGGCGCTCAAAGAGCGACACGCGAAAACCCGCTTCGGCCAAGGCGCATCCAGCGGCCAGCCCTGCCAACCCGCCTCCGGCGATAGCGACTGTAGGAGGATGTGTCGTATCAGGATAGATCGACTTAGAAACGCTCGACTTAAAATCGTTCGAGGGCGCCATCACACCAGTCGCTTCAGGATTCCTTTTCCGAGGACAGTGAGCTTTTCGGGGACGGTTAATCGGACGCGCTCACTGAAAACGTCGTACTGCTTCGAAGCCATCTTTTCGAGCAGGCGGCGATAGATGGTAATGAGAACCCACAGGGCGGGCTGACTATCTTCATGCACCAGCGCGATCAGCTCTTCACCGGCGCTGTAGCACTCGCGAGCGCGGTCGGCCTCCATCGCCAGCAGCGGACGGATGCGGGCAACATCAATCTGTGGCGCGCCCAGATCGGCGGCCGAGAGCCCGCACTGCGCCAGATCCTCTTGCGGAAGATAAACCCGCCCCATGCCCGCGTCTTCTTTGACGTCGCGAATAATATTCGTAAGCTGAAATGCCAGACCGCAG
>JBEKWL010000221.1:0-4455 GCA_049513095.1 Terriglobales bacterium | reverse complement strand
CCTCGAGCGGCGCCGTCTGGGGAGCTTTCGTGAACGCGGGGCAGACCTGCTTGTCGGTCGAACGCTGCTACGTGCATCAGAGTTTGTATCCGGCCTTCGTCGAGGCTTGCTGCGCGAAGGCGCGCAAGCTGCGCGTCGGCAATGGCATGGATCCGGCTACTGAAATCGGCCCCATGATCCACGAGCGGCAAGTGCGTGTGGTGGAGTCGCAGGTAGAGGATGCGAGGCAGCGCGGCGCCCGCATGCTGGCCGGAGGCACGCGGCTGCGCGAGCTCGGCCCAACATTCTTTGCGCCGACAGTGCTGGCGGACGTGGATCACGACATGCGGGTGATGCAGGAAGAAACCTTCGGCCCGGTGCTGCCGATTGCGCCTTTCGCCGACGTTGCCGAGGCCGTGCGCCTGGCCAACGATTCCGACTACGGACTGGCCGCCAGCGTTTGGACGCGCGATCGCGCCCTCGGCGAGCGACTGGCTCGCCAGATCGAAGCGGGCACGGTGATGGTGAACGACGCCGTGTCGTGTTTCAGCATCAGCGAAGCCCCGCATGGAGGCGTGAAGGGCGGCTTGGGCCGCACGCATGGGCGCTGGGGATTGGAAGAAATGGTGCGCGTGAAACACGTCGACACAGACTTGCTGCCGCGCAGGAAAAAAATCTGGTGGTTCGGCTATGGGGGTGCATTCACGGGCGAGATGGAAGGTTTCCTCGACCTGCTGTACGCTCAACCGCTATATGAAAAGCTCAAAGCCGGCGTGCGCTGCGCCGGAGCGCTGTGGCGGAGGAAATTGTAGGCTGAAGTTGTGCCATCCATTAAAAGTTTTGTCATCCTGAGCGAAGCGAAGGATCTGCATTTTGCGGCCAACTGCAGATCCCTCGCTTCGCTCGGGATGACAATGATGTAAAAGGAAATCGATATGACAAGAAAGTAGAGCAATCATGACCGACACCCGCGTACCCCTGCGTCACATCCTCGCTACCATCGCCTATCGCGGAGCGAAAGCGGTTCGCAATGCTGGGCCGAGCTTTGCCGACTATCGCGCTGCAGAAACTTCACGCACGCCGGCGAAAATTCTCGCGCACATCGGCGACCTGATGGACTGGGGCCTCGCCATGTCCGAAGGCCGCCGCGAATGGCACGATTCCGCTCCGCTGGCGTGGGAAAAAGAATGCGAGCGCTTCTTCACCGCCTTGAAAAAGTTTGACGACTACCTGGCGTCGGAAAAGCCGCTCGAAGTTTCCGCCGAAAAATTGTTTCAGAGCGCGCTCGCCGACGCGCTCACCCACATTGGCCAGATCGCGATGCTTCGGCGGATGGCGGGCGTCCCCATAAAGGGCGAGAACTATTACGTAGCCGAAATCACCGTCGGACGCGTCGGCGCGGATCAGGCGGCGCCGCGCAAGGAATTTGACTAGAAACGTCTCGTTCTTGTCCTTGGTCTGAGGGTCGGGACTGAGTAAAATAGCGGGAAAGCGGCCTTTGCAAAGGCGCACAGGAGACTCAATGGCTTCCGGCGAAACGGCAACCGCGGTCACGAGCACGATTCCGCAACTTCCCAACCACAAAGTCAAGATCAAGAAGACGGGCCAGCGTGCCTGCAACGAGAAAAACGACAAGGGCAAGTTCTGCGGCGGACATCTGAAGCGCTGGTTTTACACCGTCGACGTGGTCGAACAGGAGTGCGGCTGCGTGGAGAAAGCCTGGGGGCCGGACGCCGAAGTATATCGCTGCGAAAATTGTCAGACGCTCTACCTGCCCAGTCCCAAAGATCCGCGTGGGGTGAACGTCGCGGGGAGAGGCCAGCTTTCGGTGTTCGGGCTCACGGTTCCTCCCAAGGAAGAGAAAAAGGCGTAGAGAACGCGGCTTGCTGCGTGTACGGCTTTTCTTCCCCCTGTAGAGACGGGGCTTGCCCCGTCTCCGCTTGTGGGGCGGGTTCCAACGGCATGGCTGAAGCCATGCGCCCGCAAGGCAATTCGGGAGCCGGAGGGGTGCCGGCGCTGCCTGTGAACATTTCTGAACTCATCTACGACTGGAATCTTCTGTATCCGAAGTCGCTGCATCCGTCGGGACCGGTGCGCCTGACCGATGAAACGCTGCGCGACGGCTTGCAATCGCCTTCCGTCCGCGATCCTTCCATCGAACAGAAAATCGAAATCCTGCACCTGATGGAATCGCTCGGCATTCACTCGCTCGATCTCGGGCTTCCCGGAGCGGGTCCACGCGCGGTCGAGCACGTGACGGCGCTGGCGCGCGAAATCGTCGCCCACAAAATGAAGATCACGGCGAGCTGCGCCGCGCGCACCCACGTGAACGACATTCGCCCCATCGCCGAGATTGTGCAGAAAACCGGCCTCCCCATCGAGGTGGCTGCGTTTCTTGGAACCAGCCCCATCCGGCGCTACACGGAGGGCTGGAGTGGCGACTTCCTTCTTCAAACCACCGAAAAGGCCGTGCAATACGCGGTTTCGCTTGGCCTCGAAGTCATGTATGTCACCGAAGACACCACGCGCTGCGATCCGGAAACAGTGAAGCAGCTGAACTCGGCGGCCATCAACTGCGGCGCGCACGCTCTGGTGCTCTGCGACACCGCCGGACACGCTACACCCATGGGGACGGTGGCGCTGGTGAAGTTCGTGCTTGAACAAGTGGTCAAGCCTTGCGGTGAAAAAATTCGCGTCGACTGGCACGGGCACTGCGACCGGGGGTTGGCAACCGCCAACGCCATGGCGGCTTTGGTGGCGGGCGCGGATTGCGTGCATGCAACCGCGCTCGGCATCGGGGAGCGCGTCGGCAACACGCAGATGGACCAGATGCTGGTCAACCTGAAGCTCATGGGCATTGCGCCGTGGGACCGGCAGGACCTGACCAAACTCAAGCGTTACTGCGAGGCCGTATCCGCCGCCACCGGCGTTCCGATTCCGGCGAACTATCCGGTGGTTGGAGAGGACGCGTTCCGCACCGCCACCGGCGTTCACGCCGCTGCCGCCATCAAAGCGTATAAGAAAAAGGATATAGAACTGGCGAACGCCGTCTATTCCGGAGTGCCCTCGCACTACTTCGGCCTGGAACAGATCATCGACATCGGCCCGATGAGCGGGAAATCAAATGTTCTTTTCTGGCTGGAGCGCCGCGGCCTGCCGGTGAACGATGAGGTAGTCGAGCGCATCTTCAAGTGCGCCAAGTCGAGCGACCACACCCTGAGCGAAGGTGAAATCCTGGAGTGCGTGCAAGCCGCGCGTTGAGTCTCTCTTGTAGAGACGGGGCTTGCCCCGTCTTGGCGGCGGGAGACGCGGCGAGCCGCGTCTCTACAGGAAACGGAACGCCTTAACTCGCCGCACTCAGTCCGCCACTACGGCTTCTTTCCGCGCGTTTTTCAGCACTGCCAGGCCCTTCTCCAGATCGGCGATCAGGTCCTCGACATGTTCAAGGCCCACGGACAGCCGGATCATCTGCTCGGTCACGCCCATCTTTTTCCGCAGGTCGGGAGCAATCATGGCGTGCGAGGTCAGCACCGGAATGGTCACCAGCGAATCCACTCCGCCGAGGCTCGGCGCCAGGGTAAATAGATTCAGCGCCTCGGCCACGCGGCAGGCGTCGGCGCCGCTGCCTTCCACCTCGAAGCTCAGGACGCCGCCGGCGCCCGTCATTTGCTTCTTCGCGATGGCGTGGTCCGGATGCCCCTTCAGCAGCGGATAGTGCACCCGCGCCACCTTGGGATGCTGGCTCAGGAACTCGGCAATCCGCAGCGCGCTTTTGTTTTGGCGCTCGACCCGGACGGCCAGCGTCCTGATCCCCCTCAGCAGCAGAAAGGCTGCGTGCGGATCCATGCAACAGCCGAGCGTGGTGCGCATGTGATGGATTTGCTCGATCAAATCGCGTCTTCCGGTTGCGATGCCAGCGATCAGATCGGAATGTCCGCCAAAATATTTCGTCCCCGAATGCAGCACCAGGTCGATGCCCCACTCCGCCGGACGGCAATTGATCGGCGTGGCAAAGGTCGAATCAATGGTCGTGATGAGGCCGCGCTTGCGCGCCAGCGCCGCAATTTTCTCCAGATCGACGACCCGCACGTTTGGGTTCGTCGGCGATTCGATGTGCAGGATCCTGGTGTTGGGCCGGATGGCGCGCTCGTGCTGCTCCATGTCGTTGGTGTCGACAAACGTGGTTTCGATCCCCAGCTTCGGCAGCCAATACGAAAGGAACTTGATTACTCCGCCGTAAATATCGCGCTGCGCCACGATATGGTCGCCCGCCTTGACCAGCGCCAGAATCGAAGTGGTGATCGCGGCCATGCCGGAAGAGAACAGCAGCGCCGCGTCCGTGCCTTCCAGTTCGGCGACGGCCTTCTCGGCGACCGTATGCGTGGGATTGCCGTAGCGTGTGTAGAAGCTGTCGGTAGGAATGGCGCGCACCTGCTCCTGCAGGTCTGTGACCTCGAAGGTCGAAGTCTGATAGAT
>JBEKWL010000220.1:0-4459 GCA_049513095.1 Terriglobales bacterium | reverse complement strand
CCCAAAGAGATCATTCACGTCAGCGCGAATCCCAAGTACGGCTCCGAGAAGAAGGGCGCTCCCACCGCGTACTTCCTGGTCGCGGCCCCGGAAAGAATCCGCGTCAATTGCGATCTTCGCCACGTGACCGTCGTGCTTTGTTGCGACCCGAAGGCATTCACCCACACCAATCCGCTGGCCGGCATGGCCGACGGCGGCTGCCTGGTGTGGGAGTCCGACGAGACCGGCGAAGCGGCCTGGGAGCGGTTACCTCTTTGGGCCCGCAAGCAGGTCATCGAGAAAAGCATCCGTGTGTTCACCTTGCCGGGTTTCCAAATCGCAAGCGCTGCAACTGACCGCGCCGACCTTCAACTTCGCATGCAGGGGAACGCTTTCCTGGGCGCATTCTTCGCGGTCTCGCCGCTGCTGGGCGAATTTGGCATAGCCCAGGAGCAGTTCCGCAACGTGGTTCACAAGCAATACGTGAAGAAGTTTGGACAGCTCGGTGAAGCCGTCGTCAAGTCGAACATGGAAGTGATGACGCAGGGCTTCGAACGCGTCCATGAGATCCACGTGGGCAAGCTCGAAGCCGAAGATCGCTCCTCGTTGCGCGGTGTGGCACTTCAGCCAGCGGTCACCGACGATGAGAGCGACGGCTGCCATTTCGGATGCCGCTCCTTCCCTTTGCCCGCGGGCCAGGCCGAGCGCACTCCGCTCACTCAGATCGCGACCTTCGATGCCGAGTTCCGTTCTGGCTACGGATACAACCAGCCGTCGTCCGCTCTGGCTTCGGTAGGCGTCATGGCCGCTGCCAGCGGCGATACGGCGTCGAAGTATGTCGCGCGTCTCATCACGCCGCTCTTCATCCCCGAAAACTGCACCCAGTGCATGGAGTGCATCGTGGCCTGCCCCGATACCGCCCTGCCCAACTGCGCGCAAGACGTAGAGACGATTCTGCGCACTGCGGTCACACGTTACGTCACCGATCCGGGCGAGCGCAGGAAGATGTTGCAATCCCTCCCCGAGATCGAGAAACGCGCGCGTCAGATGATGTCCGATGCGGTGGGCAAGAATTCAGGAACGCCGCTGCCTCAAATCCTCCGCCAGATTACGGCCGAGGTGGATGGATTCTCGGAAGAGGCCAAGTGCCAGCTCTTCGCCATCATTGACAAAGTGCCCATGGCCTACCAGAAGGTGAATGCCATCTTCTCGACTCCGGAGAGAAAGAAGCCCGGCGCCGGCGGGATCTTCTCGATCTTCGTCTCCGACTTGTGTAAAGGATGCGCTGCCTGCGTGACCGCATGCGGCGAGCACGAGGCCCTGAAGATGGTCGAGGAAACCGAAGAGGTCAACGCCGACCACGAGACGGGCACCGGCTTCGTGAATCTTCTGCCGGATACGCCGCAGAAATACCTGGGCCTCTACTACGATGAGCGGCCGCAGGATTCCAAGACCGCTACGCTACGCAACATGCTGATGGTCCGGCACAACTACGACGCGATGGTCTGCGGCGATGGCGCCTGCGCCGGCTGCGGCGAGAAGAGCGTGCTGCGCGCGATCGCTGCCGTCACCGAAGCCTACATGCGGCCGCTCTACCACACCAAAGCCGACCGGCTGCAAGCAAAAGCAGCCGAGCTCGACAAGGCGGGAGATGCGAAGCTGGCTGCGCTCAAAGAGAGAAACCCGGAAGAGTACGACCTGCTGCGGCAGGCCGTGGCTCATTTGCTCATGGGACTAGGTGGCGAGGACGACCGTGACACCAAGGCGCGAATTGCCCAGAACGGTCCCATCTCCGACCAGGCAATCGTGGACGCCCTCACCAGCGTCATGCGGCAGGAGGCCTTCAACCACAAGGATCTCCAGGCGATTGACGGCCGGCTTCCGAACGGCATGTGCGTTATGGCAATGACCGCGCATACGGGCTGCAACACCGTCTACGGCTCGACCCCACCGAACAACCCACATCCTTATCCCTGGATGAACTCGCTCTTCCAGGATGGCGTCACCATTGGCTGGCTGCTGGGCGAGAGCTTCATCGTCGATCACGGCCGTCGCTCCGTCATCCCCGAGCGGCTTGCCGATGCGCTGCTCGGTCGCGAAAAGGAGGTCATCACGCCGCGCGAGTACTACGAGTGGTCGCATTTTAGCGACACGCTCATGACCGATCTCGAGGTCCTTGAGCTGCCCAAGGTATGGGCGGTCGGTGGCGATGGCGGCATGGGCGACATCGGCTATCAGAACACGTCCAAGGTGATTCTCCAGAATCGCCCCAACGTGAAGGTCGTCATGCTCGACACCCAGCTTTACTCCAACACC
Organism: Terriglobales bacterium; assembly: GCA_049513095.1. Lineage (GTDB taxonomy): Bacteria > Acidobacteriota > Terriglobia > Terriglobales > Acidobacteriaceae > Acidiflorens. The sequence goes on along the minus strand of JBEKWL010000220.1, from coordinate 2,164 downwards.
GGAGGACAAAACTCCGATTCGACGCCCATGCCAGGTGGCAATGACATGAATGTTTTCGGAGCGGCGACCCAGGGCAAGACCATCGAAAAGAAGACCGTCGCCGAGACCTTCCTGGCGGGGCATGGATCTCCGTTCGTGGCGCAGGTCTCGCTGGCGAACCCGCCCAAGTTTTTGCGGGCGATTCTCGATGGCCTCGAGTATCGCGGAACCGCATTCTTGCAGTGCTTCTCCACCTGCCAGCCGGAGCACGGCGTGGGCGACGACATGGCGCTCATCCAGGCGCAGCGCGTGCGCGACTCGCGGGGCGCGCCGGAGTTCATCTTCAATCCGCGGCTCGGCGAAACCTATGCGGAAACGCTCGACCTCAAGGGCAATCCCTCGCCCGATAAGGATTGGTACGAGTCAAAGGCGAAGGGCACGGAAGAGGTTTCGCGCTATACCGTCGCCCACTGGTGCCTTACCGAGGCCAGATTCCGCAACCATTTCAAGAAAATCAAAAAGGAACAGGCGGACAAGCTGATCCCGCTGGAGAACATGCTCGTACGCATTACGCAGCAGGATGTGGTGTATCGCCGCTACCTGCTTCCCGAACACCGCTCCTACGTTCCCGACTTCGGTGTCTACATCAAGATCCCGGGCGCGAAAGGAGACGTCGAATACCGGGCGATCTCGCGGCAGCTCGTACTGTTCTGCGTCGAGCGTCGTAAAGCGTGGCGGATGCTGCAAAGCAAAGCGGGCATCGTAAACAAAGACTACGCCGCCCAAAGATCGATCCTGGCCGATGTCGATGCCGGCAAGATTTCCAATGAGGAGCTATTGGCGCGCGGGGAGCAGTTGCTGAGGGATCGCCTGCAACCCGCCGTCGTGGCGAAGCCGGTTGAACCAAAGCGGGAGCCGGTTTTGGCCTCTTAACAAACCGCGCTCTACCTCGGTTCCCAAAAGTGCGGATGACGATTTTGTGCGCGGACTGCACTCGGTGGATGCTCCGCTCGGTCCCGATCACCGGACCGGACCTGGCGCTGCAACGCGGAGAACAAGTACATCTGCCATTTTCCGGAAACGCGTGATGACAAAATAAGGGTTTCCCTCTCTGCTGGGATCGTAATGAATCCGGACCGCAGGACGTCCAAGACTTCCACTCGGAGTCACATCAAGCGATAACTCGCACACCGTTTTTCGCGTTTGGTTGGACGTAACGGAGGTGCAATAGTTGTAACCGCGTTGTACCTGCGACTGCCTGCGCTCGGTTAAGTCCTTTGTTGACGTTTGGAAGAGGTTTCGACGCAGAAGTCCGCTATCGAGGGGACAAGCGCCTCAGAGCAGCCCATCCCCTTCACTCAGCAGGGCACCAGCCCCTCACGAAACGGAGCCCATCAGTTACAATCCCTCGCGAGGGGAAATTCATGGCAAATCTAAGGGGACTAGCGGGCTTTGTGTCGGAATTGCGGACGGCGAGAACGACTCTGGCAAACGAGCTTCGGCATGTTGATGCGGCTCTTTCCGTCCTTGGCAAGTTGGGCGGCGGTAGTTCGTACACGAAACCGAAGAGTGGGGTGTCAGCCTCGGCTCGCAGGCGGATGAGCCTCGCGCAGAAAGCCCGTTGGGCCAAGGCGGAAGGTCGAGCGCCGAAACCCAAGCGCACAATATCAGCAGCAGGCAGGAAGAGAATCGCAGCGGCACAGCGGGCACGATGGGCGAAGGTGAAAGCTGCGAAGAAAGCGGCCTAGGACCTTCGGACTCGGGGAGAAAAAATGATTCCTCCGACCTACAAACCGAAGAAAAAGTTTATGCAGCTTGCGATCGCGGAGGCAAAGCGCGCCCACGATCGGGGCGACTATCCTATCGGTGCGGTCATCACGCGTCTTATTGGGAAACGGGAAGTGGTTATCGCGTCTGCCGGCAACCGGGTAAAAACTTCGGGTTCATCCATCAAGCATGTGGAGCTGGAAACCTTGAAATATGTTTCCTCCGGCTACGGTCGGTATCTACCAGATTTCGTGTTGTATTCCACCCACGAACCTTGCGCTATGTGCGCGGGTGCCTGCGTCTGGTCCAAAATAGGAGCGGTGGTATTTGGCGTTTCCCAAGAAGATATCACCGCCTACGGCAAGAAACACGGTACCGAGGAATTCAAATGGCGTGCCTGTCTCATTTCATGCAAATT
>JBEKWL010000219.1:0-4461 GCA_049513095.1 Terriglobales bacterium | reverse complement strand
TAGCTGGAGCGGATCGGCTGCGGCCCGAAACGCAGGTGCGAAACCGTCATCGCGCCCGACTTCTTGGAGTCGTAGACGAAGTACCCCTGCCCGTAGTTGTCGGTGTTTTCGCCGATGATCTTGATCGAGTTTTTGTTCGCGCCTACGGTGCCATCCGCGCCCAGGCCGTAGAACATGGCTCGCACCACGCTCTCGGGCTCGACGGAAAAATCGGCATCGTAATCGAGGCTCGTATGGCTCACGTCGTCCTGAATGCCGACGGTGAAGTGGTCTTTGATCTCGGTACCAGGCTTCGCCAGGTTGTCGTAAACGGCTTTGACCATCGCGGGCGTGAATTCCTTTGAAGAGAGACCATAACGTCCACCGATGATTTCCGGCGCGGCCTTCAGCGTCCCATAGCCCAGCCTGATTCCTTCGTGAATCGCGCTGACGACGTCAAGATAGAGCGGCTCTCTCCCGGCGCCAGCTTCCTTGGTGCGATCAAGGACGGCAATCTTGCGCACGGTTGGCGGAAGAGCCTCGAGGAATCGCTGGACGGAGAACGGGCGGTACAGCCGGACTTTCAGCAAGCCAACTTTCTCACCGTGCTGATTCAAATAATCCACCGTCTCGTGGGCGGTCTCTGCGCCGGAGCCCATCATGACGATCACGCGCTCGGCATCGGGTGCGCCCACGTAGTCGAACAGGTGATACGAACGCCCCACGACTTGGGAAAACTTGTCCATCACCGCCTGGACCTTATCCGGACAGGCGTCATAGAAAGGATTGCAGGCTTCACGCGCCTGAAAGTAGACGTCGGGATTTTGTGCGGTGCCGCGCAACACGGGATGGTCCGGCGAAAGCGCTCGCTGGCGATGCTCGATGACGCGATCCATGTTGATCAGGGCGCGCATGTCGTCTTCGGTGAGCATCTCGATCTTGTTGACTTCATGCGAAGTGCGGAAGCCGTCAAAGAAATGCAGGAAAGGGATGCGGGTTTCGAGAGTGGCCGCATGCGCGATGAGCGCCAGGTCCATTGCTTCCTGGACCGAATTCGACGAGAGCATCGCAAATCCCGTAGTTCTGCAGAACATCACATCCGAGTGGTCGCCGAAAATCGAGAGGGCGTGGGTCGCAACCGTGCGCGCGCTGACGTGGAATGCCGTAGCCGTAAGTTCGCCTGCGATCTTGTTCATGTTGGGGATCATCAGCAGCAGGCCTTGCGATGCCGTGAAGGTCGTGGACAGGGCCCCGGTCTGGAGCGCGCCATGCACCGCGCCGGAAGCGCCGCCTTCGCTCTGCATTTCGATCACGTGGGGCACGCTGCCCCAGATGTTGGCTACGTCTTCCGACGCCCATTGGTCCGCCCATTCGCCCATGTTCGACGAGGGGGTGATGGGATAAATGGCGATGACTTCATTGAGGCGGTAGGCGACATATGCCACCGCCTCGTTGCCGTCCATGGTCTTGAATTTACGCTTCATGAAATCCCCTTCTGCCTTCTCTCGAACCCCGCTCGTTCTGAGGAAATGGTCATGTAAAGCATGACGGAATAAGGTGATATTGTCGGGAACGCTGCTCACAGCGACGTGTGATTTACGTCACAAATGAGAAGAACTAAGAACTGGCGTGCCGGGAAAGGTCAAGATGCCTTTTCTTCGTCACCTCGGGTCAAAACCTCAACTAGAAGGCGAGGGTGTAAACCCAGCCCACCGCTCCGCGTCCTTCGGCGATCTTAAATAGCGCCGATTCTGCTTTCCGTGACTCTGGTCACAATCGTGCAAATCGTTTAGAGCTCCAAGGTTGCCCGGAGCGAAGTTAGATCTTCATCCATGCGAATATGAAAGCCCAGGCGCTTAAAGACGGCTCGCATCGCTACGTTGTCGGGCAACATCTCCGCGGACACTAAAGCTATCTTTTCATCTCGGGCGACCTGAACGACACGGCGGAGTAATTCATATCCCAAACCCCGGCGTTGATACTGATCTGAAACCAGCGCCGCGACCTCCGCTTCATTTCTGGAGTGCAGCTTGTTCATGCGTCCAACGCCCATGAGCCGGTGCTCTCCGGTTGCGGGATCGGTGTGCTCGGCGACCAGCACCATTTCGCGGTCGTAATCGCCGAAGCAGATGCGCAACAGGCGTTCATGCGCCACCCGCCGAATCAGGCTGAGGGAAGAGAAGTAGCGCAAATAGACGCTGCGATCGGAAAGCGTCTCGTGAAACTTAACGAAGAGCGGTTCATCTTCGGGGCGGATCGGACGAATGCTAACCTGAGTACCGTCCTGCATCGTCCAGGAGGAGACATACTGTGAGGGGTAGGGACGGATGGCGGGTTTGGGCAACTGGTCGAGGGTTACGTTGGGCCCATGCAGCACGATTCTGGCATCCAGGGCCAGTATGCGCTCCGGTGAAGCCAGCAGAGGATTGATGTCAATTTCCGCAATCCACCGCCGTTCGAGCACCAACTGGCTGAATCGGACTAACAGGTTCTCCAGATCCACCAGGTTGACCGGCTTGCGGCCGCGAACTCCCTTGAGCGCGGTGAAGACACGGGTTTGCTCCATCAATCTTTGCGCCAGCGTTGTGTTCAGTGGTGGAAGCGCCAGAGCGCGGTCGCGGTACACTTCGACCAGCTGGCCACCAGAGCCAAACAGGATGACTGGGCCAAACTGTGGGTCCACGCTGCTGCCGAGGATTAATTCGTAGCCATCGAGCTTCACCATCGGCTGCACAACGACGCCTAGGAATTGCCCGGGGCCAGCTTTTTCGGCAACCGACGACTCGATGGCGCGATAGGCAGAGCGGACCGCCGCTTCATCCTGCAAATTCAGTTTGACTCCGCCAACATCCGTCTTGTGGGTGATGGTTTCGGAAAGGACTTTCAGCACCACGGGAAAGCCAAGCTCCGAAGCCAACGTGACCGCCTCGTCCTCGCTGGCCGCAGCGCGCGTCTCCACCGTGGGGATGCCGTAAAGCGACAATACCTGCTTCGATTCCACCTCGGTGAGCAGAACGCGGCCCTGCCTTCGTGCATTCTGAATGATTTGCCCGACCTGATTGCGGGATGCGCTCTTCACGTCAGACTGGTCCGCCAGTGCGGGAGTCTCGTAGAGTCCGCGCAGATTGTAGTTGTACCGCAACATGTGCGAGAAAGCCCGCGCCGCTGTGTCGGGATAATGAAATGTTGGAATGCCCGCCGCATTCAGGACGGCTTCGCCGGCAGCAACGCTGTTGCCTCCCATCCAGCTGGCGAGCACGGGCTTGCCATATCCTTTGGCATAAGGCTTCATGCTTTCTGCAACCAGCAAAGGATCGGCCATGGCTTGCGGGACAAGGATAACCAGCAGCCCATCGCTGTTTGGGTCTTGCGAAGCAATTTCGAGGGCGCGAGCATAGCGCTCGGAATCGGTATCGGCAAGAACATCAATAGGATTGCCGTGACTCCAGTGGGCGGGCAGGAACTCATCCAGGCGTCGGAGCGTCTCGGGAGAAAGCTCGGCCAGTTCTCCACCGCTGGCTACCAGCGCATCCGTAGCCAGGACTGCAGGGCCGCCCGCATTGGTCAGAATAGTAAGCCGCGGACCCTTGGGGCGAGGCTGCCTGCCGAGCACTTCCGCCATATAGAAAAGATCAGAAATGCTGTGTACCCGCAAAACTCCCGAGCGACGGAAGGCTGCGTCCAGCACTTCGTCGCTGCCCGTAAGCGCGCCGGTATGCGAGGCTGCCGCCCGCGAGGCCGCTTCCGAGCGGCCGGCTTTAATCACGATGATCGGCTTGGTGAGTGCGACTTCACGAGCTGCCGACACGAACGACCGCGCATCCCCCACCGATTCCATGTAAAGCAGGATGCTCTTGGTATGCGGGTCGTCGCCAAGGTAGTAGATCAAATCGCCCCAACCCACATCGAGCATTGAGCCAGTGGAAACGATTGCGCTGAAGCCAACTTGTTCGCGCTCGCTCCAGTCGAGGATCGCGACCAAAAGCGCTCCGCTCTGACTCAGGAACGCAACATTGCCCGCCTTGGGCGGATCTTTGACGAAAGTGGCATTCAACCCGATGGTCGGGTTCATAATGCCCATGCAGTTTGGGCCCATCAAGCGCATGGAACCGCGCCGCAACTGTTCTTGAATTTGCTGTTCGAGCGCGGCGCCCTCCGCGCCACGCTCCCTGAATCCAGCGGAAAGCACAACCGCAGACTTGACGCCGGCATCCACACACTCCCCAATGACCTGCGGGACCGTTACTGCCGGTGTGGCAACGATCGCCAAATGCACCGGTCCAGGGATGTCGCGAATGCTGGCGTATGTTTTGAGCCCCAGCACTTCCGGGTGCTTGGCGTTGACGGCAAACACTTTTCCTTGAAACCTGCCGGACAGCAGGTTCTCCAGAACGGAGCGGCCTACAGTGCCCGGACGACTGGTCGCACCGATGACGGCCACTGAACTTGGAGCGAACATTGCCTCCATGCCGTAGCCCGCTG
>JBEKWL010000218.1:0-4473 GCA_049513095.1 Terriglobales bacterium | reverse complement strand
TGCTGCCCACCTACTACGTGTCGCAGATGGCGCGCCAGCACGTGACGGTGGCGCTCTCCGGCGACGGCGGCGACGAAATCTTCGCCGGATACGATCGCTACCGCATTCACGCGGATCGCCAGGTCTTCGAGCACATCCCCGGCTGGGCGCGCAGTTTTTATCGCAACCAGATTTTTCCGCGCTTGCCCAACCGGATGCAGGGCCGCAAATTCAGCTACAACGTTTCGCTCCCGTGGCAGGAGCGCTACGTCGACGGCCTTTCTTTTCTGCCCGCGTTCGAGCGCGATACTCCGCTCCTCTCCTACGATTTTCGCCAAATCCTGAACCGCAGCGACGATCCCGGCAATGTTCTCCGCCGTTGCTTTGCTCAGGCGCCCGCTAAAGATCCCGTCGACCAGCTCCTCTACGTCGACACCAAAACCTATATGGTCGGCGACATCCTCACCAAGGTTGACCGCATGAGCATGTTGAATTCCCTCGAGGTCCGCGTCCCCATCCTCGATCATGTCTTCGTCGAGTGGGTCGCCGGCCTGCCGTCCCAGTGGAAACTGCGCGGCAATCGGCAAAAATACATTCTCCGAAGGCTAGCGGAACGAGTCGGCGTGCCCCGCGAAGTGCTCTATCGCCAGAAGCAGGGATTCACGCTCCCGCTCGTCCACTGGATGCGCAACGAACTCAAAGACATGCTCATGATCCTGGTCGAGCCCCGCACGCTCGAGCGTGGCTACTTCCAGGCCAGCGGCGTGCGCCAGTTGATGGACGATCACCTGCTCCGTGGCAAGACCATGACGAGCCGCCTCTGGCGTCTGCTGATGTTCGAGCTCTGGCATCGCAACTTCCTCGAGAAGTACGTCAAGCCCGCCGGGTTGTTTTCTCTTCCCGTGGTTGCCGACTCCCGGAGAAAAGCGCCGAGCGCTCCCGTGTTAGCATCTGCCCCGGTGGGAGAATGACCGGGTGGGCGCCACGAACGCTGCCAGCATAAACATAATCCGTCCCGGCGATCCGCCGATCAGCCTGTTTCTGATGATCAACACCTTCGAGACAGGCGGGTCGGAGCGCCAGTTCACCGTGCTCGCGCAAAATATCGGCGCGCCAGCATTCCAGCTTCACTTGGGATGCGTGAGCCACCGCGGTCCTTTGGCCAAGCATTTCGCAGACGTTCCTCAGTTTCCCCTCGGCGGCAGCCTCTTCGGATGGAAGTCGCTGCGCTCTCGCCTCAACCTGAGCCGCCATCTGCGCCATCATCGGGTGCAAGTCGCCCACGCCTTCGATTTCTACGCCAATCTCACGCTGATCCCCGCCGCCCGTTTCGCCCGCGTGCCCGTCGTTATCGGCAGCCATCGCCAACTCGGAGACCTGATGACACCCGCGCAGTTCCGCGCTCAGGCCGCCGCTTTTCGCTGGTGTGACGCCGTGGTCTGCAATTCGCAAGCTGCCGCCGATCGCCTCATCGCCACCGGCCTTGCGCCCGATAAAATCGCACTCATCGGAAACGCTCTGCCGGCCGAGGCTTTCACCGCAGTGCCCGCAGCTCTGCCGAAGCGTCCCGGTGTCGCCCGTGTCGGCATGGTCGCACGCATGAATCATGGCTATAAGAACCACTCTGGATTTCTGCGTATCGCCGCACAGCTCCATCAGCGCATGCCCGAAGCTGAATTTGTTCTCATCGGCGATGGCCCGCTGCGTCAGCAACTGGAGAACGAAGCGTCGAGCCTCGGCCTCGGCGCCTCCGCGATTTTTCTCGGTGACCGCCAGGATATGCCCGCCGTGCTCGCTGCACTCGACGTCGCTGTCCTCACCTCCGACTCCGAGAGCCTATCCAACGCCATTCTCGAAGCCATGGCCGCTGGTTTGCCCGTGGTCGCCTATCGTGTCGGCGGCAACTCCGAGTTAGTTGACGATCAGCGCGGAGCGCTCATTGCCGCGGGAAATGAAAACGACTTCGCAAATGCGATCCAAAGCCTTCTTCCCGACGCCCATTTGCGCGAGCGTCAAGGCAACAACGCCCGCCGCTTCGCGGAACAAAACTTCAGCCTTGATCGTGTGCGCCGCCGCTACGAAGATCTCTACCTGACTCTTCTCGAAAAGAAAGGCCGGCGAAAGCCCACCGCATGAGCGCGGCGCCCAATCCGCAGACGAGCAAGGTGAAGGTTTCCATTGTCGCGCCCAGCCTGCGTTATGTCGGCGGACAATCCGTCCAGGCCGGCTTGCTCCTGCGGCTCTGGCAGCACGATCCCGCCGTCGCCGTCAGCTTCCTCGCCGTCGATCCGCCGTTGCCCCGCGCCTTGGCCTGGGCGGAACGCATTCCCGGCTTGCGCACCATTCTGCGCGAGCCCATCTACTTCTGGCATCTCTGGCGCGGCCTCAAAGACGTCGACGTTGCCCACATCTTTTCCGCATCCTACTGGTCGTTCCTGCTCGCGCCCGCGCCCGCCTGGTTCTTCGCAAAACTGCGCGGCTGCAAGAGCCTGATCAACTACCACAGTGGCGAAGCCCGCGACCACCTCCAGCGCTTCCGCTCGGCCGCGTTCGTTCTCTCTCGTGTCGATAAGATTGTCGTTCCCTCCGGCTACCTCGTCGAGGTCTTCCGCGAATTCGGATTGCCAGCATCGGTTGTGCCTAACATTGTCGATCTCGGGCAGTTCCGCTATCGTGAGCGCACTCCGCTGCGCCCGCACCTGGTCTGCACCCGCGGCTTCTCTGCTTACTACAGCGTGGATGTCCTTGTCCGGGCATTTGCCGAAGTAAGAAAAGAATTTCCCGAAGCGCAGCTCGATTTGGTCGGCGGCGGCCTGCTCGAAGCCGATGTCCGCAGGCTGGTTGCGGACTTGAATCTCACCGGAGTCACCTTTACCGGCGTGGCATCGCATCAGGAAATCGGCAAGTATTACGAGCGGGCTGACATCTTCATCAACGCCTCATGGCTGGACAATATGCCGGTTTCGATCATCGAAGCCTTTGCGTCGGGCACTCCCGTGGTCACCACCTCGCCGGATTGCATGCCTTATCTGGTCGAGCACGAGCGCACCGGATTGCTCTCACCCGTGGGCGACGAAAAAGCCCTCGCCGCAAATGTCATCCGTTTGTTGCGCGACCCCGCGCTCGCCGCTCGCCTCGCGCACAACGCCCACCATGAAGCGCGAAACTACACCTGGGAAGCCGTCCGCGAACAATGGCTGAACACCTATCGCGGATTAGTCGAGAGCTGATCCGGTGTGAGGACGCTCGTGTGGGGACGGGCGAGGACGCCCGTCTCTCCATCAAAAAAAGCCCCGCTCTCGCGAACGGGGCCTTTGATCTAACTGACGGCTGACAGCTGAGAGCTGACGGCTGTTCTTAGTACATGTCGCCCATGCCGCCGCCGTGGCCACCCGGCATCGGAGCGTTCTTCTTCTCCTCCGGGATCTCCGCTACCAGGGCTTCGGTCGTCAACATCAGCGCCGCGATCGAGCCTGCGTTGGTCAGTGCGGTGCGCACCACCTTCGTCGGATCGAGCACGCCCGCCTTTACCAGGTCTTCATACTCGCTGGTCAGCGCGTTGAAGCCATAGTTTTGGTCCTTGGAATCATTGATCTTGCCCAGGACGATCGCGCCTTCTTCGCCGGCATTCTCGGCGATTTGGCGTAACGGCTCCACCAGGGCGCGCTTCACGATGTTTACACCGATCTGCTCGTCCCCTTCCAGCTTCAGTTTGTCGAGCGCTTGAACGCAACGCGCCAGAGCCACGCCGCCGCCGGGGACAATGCCTTCCTCGACTGCTGCACGGGTTGCGTGCATGGCGTCTTCCACGCGCGCCTTCTTTTCTTTCATTTCGGTTTCGGTCGCGGCTCCTACTTTGATCACTGCCACTCCGCCTACCAGCTTCGCCAACCGCTCCTGCAATTTCTCGCGGTCGTAGTCGCTGGTGGTCTTATCGATCTGGCCGCGAATCTCTTTCACGCGGCCCTGCACGTCACCCGGCTTGCCTTTGCCTTCGACTATGGTGGTGTTGTCCTTGTCGATGGTGATTTTCTTGGCTTGTCCGAGATCGGCTACCTGCACGTTCTCCAGCTTGATCCCCAGATCTTCCGTGATGGCCTTGCCGCCGGTCAGAATCGCGATGTCCTGCAGCATAGCCTTGCGGCGATCGCCGAAGCCCGGAGCCTTAACGGCCGAGACTTGCAGCGTGCCACGAAGTTTGTTCACGACCAGAGTGGCAAGCGCTTCGCCTTCCACGTCCTCGGCGATGATCAACAGCGGCTTGCCGCCCTTGGCGATCTGCTCCAGAAGTGGCAGCAGGTCTTTCATCGAAGCGATCTTCTTTTCGTGGATCAGGATGTAAGCGTTCTCCTGCACCGACTCCATGCGCTCCGGGTCAGTGACGAAGTACGGAGAGAGATAGCCGCGATCGAACTGCATGCCTTCGACCACATCGAGCTGTGTCTCCAGCGTCTTCGACTCTTCTACTGTGATGACGCCATCCTTGCCCACTTT
>JBEKWL010000217.1:0-4584 GCA_049513095.1 Terriglobales bacterium | reverse complement strand
TTTGGCGCCTGCACCTCCAGCATCGGCACCTGGATGCAAATCGTGGCGCAGGGCTGGCTGGTCTACCGGCTCAGCCACTCCGCGTTCTTGCTGGCGCTGGATCAATTTCTCGGCGGCATTCCTATCTTTCTGTTTTCTCTGATCGGCGGCGTGGTGGCGGATCGCGTGGAGCGCCGGAAGATTCTGCTCGGCTCCCAGTGGGTGCAAATGACGACCGCCGGACTGCTCACCATTCTGGTGGCGACTGGTCGGGTACACGTCTGGCACATCCTTTGCCTTTCCTTCATTTCCGGTCTCGCCCAGGCCTTCGGCGGTCCGGCTTACCAGGCGCTGATTCCCACGTTGGTCGAGAGGGAAGACATGCCGAACGCCATCGCACTGAATTCGATCCAGTTCAACGTGGCGGTCATGGTCGGGCCGGCACTCGCCGGGCAGGCTTTAGCGAGGCTGGGAGAGAAGTGGTGCTTCGGGCTGAACGCGCTTTCCTTCCTGGCGCCCATCGTGTCGCTGTCGATCATACGCGCCCGTTTCCTGCCGTTGAAGGCCACGGAGTCGATGTTCACCAGCCTGAAGCAGGGCATTCAGTTCACCCGCAAGCAGAGTTCGATGGAAGCTCTGATTTTGCTGGCTTTCTGCATGACCTTTTTGAGCATGCCCATGCGCACCTACTTTCCCGTATTCGTGAAAGACATCTTCCATCGCGGTCCGGAAACCTACGGCAACCTGCTCGCGCTCATGGGACTCGGTTCGATTTGCGGCTCGCTGACCATCGCGAGCGCGGGCAATATTAAAAAAAAGGGACGCGTCGCTCTCGGCGCGCTCATCTGCCTGGGCGCGGGGATTTCCGGGTTTGCCCTTTCGAAGTCGCTGCCGGTGAGCGAGGTCTTCCTGGTGCTGGTGGGCGCATCCATGATGGCGGTTTTTGCCACGGTGAATTCGCTGGTGCAGTTGATTACCACGAACGAAATGCGCGGGCGCGTGATGAGCGTCTACAATTTCGCGTTCCGCGGCGGCATGCCGATGGGGAATCTGTTGTCGGGATGGCTCGTTCCCGTGTTTACCGCGCCGGTGGTGCTCAGCCTGAACGGATTCCTGCTTATTCTGCTGGCCCTCTACTTCCTGCTTATCCATAGACGGCTGGCTGCGCTTTGAGGAAAGCTGCTGTCAGGCCCGGCCTCCGCCAGCCTGCGACAAAAGAAATTCGAGTATCTCCTTGTGCGCCGCTTGGGCCTGGTCAGTAGTAAACAAGTGACTCGCGTGCTCGAGCAGGACGAGTTTCGCGCCCGGAATCCGCGCGGCGATCAACTCCCCATTGCCGGGGGGCACCAGCGCATCCGACTTTCCATGGATGACCAGCGTCGGCGCCGTGATCTGAGCGATTCGGCTGTAGCTTTCCCATGCCAGGATCCCGAGTAGTTGTGCCATGTAGCCTTCCAGGGAAGGCAGCCAGCGCTGGCGCACGCTGGTATCTTCGTCGATCTTCTCTCGCGGCGTGGCCGCATCATAGATGTAAGGAAGAATGGCTTCCCGCGCTTGCTCCAGCGTCATGCCGCGCGCCACCAGTATGTCGGCCACCCTGCTCTCCGCGCGCACTGCTAAAAGTCCGCCGGGTGAAGTGCAGCCTAGAATTAGCGAGTGCGTCCTCGCCGGATATTGCAGCGCGAACTCTTGCGCAATCATGCCGCCCATCGAAACGCCGAAAACGTGGGCACGGGCAACGCCGGCGGCATCCAGAACCGCGGCCGCGTCCGATGCCATGGTCGCAATCGAATAAGGCCCGGGCGGAACGTCGCTCAGTCCCACACCTCGATTGTCGAACGCAATCGTGCGGAAATGTTGCGCCAGCACCGGTCGTGTGCGATACCACATGGCCGCCGCATAGCCGAGGCCCATGATCAGCAGTAGCGGTGCTCCCTGCCCCTGCTCGTCCCAATAAATCTTTGTCCCTTGATTATCGACAAATGCCATCAGAGGTTCTCGGTTGGTCAGCCTAGCCCACTTTCAGCATGAGCTTCCCCGAGTTCTCACTCTTGAAAAGCTTGAGCAGAGTCTCGGGAAAGGTGGCCAGTCCTTCCACAATATCCTCGCGTGACTTGAGCTTGCCCGCCGCCATCCATGCCGCCATTTCCGCTCCGGCTTGCGCATAGCGATCGACGTAGTCGAGCACCAGCGTGCCCTTCATCGTGGCGCGATTCGTCAGCAGAGACAGGTAGTTGCTGGGCCCCGCGATCGGGCCGGTATTGTTGTATTGGGAGATCGCCCCGCAGATCACAATCCGGGCGCCCAGCCTGAGTTGCGCCAGCGCCGCGTCCAGAATCGCGCCGCCCACGTTGTCAAAATAGACGTCAATGCCCTCGGGGCAATGCTTCCGAAGGGACCGGCTCACGTCTTCGGATTTGTAGTCGATGGCCGCATCGAATCCCAACTCCTGCACGATGTAGCGGCACTTCTCCGCTCCTCCGGCGATGCCCACCACACGGCAGTTCTTGATCTTGGCGATCTGTCCCACCACCGCGCCCACGGCTCCCGCTGCCGCCGAGACCACCACCATCTCCCCCGGCTTCGGCTGCCCCGTGTCGAGAAGACCGAAATATGCGGTCATGCCCGTCATGCCGAATACGCTGAGATACTTTGGCAGCGGAGCGATTCTGGCGTCGACCTTCGTCACGCCCCGGCCGTCGGTCAGCGCATACTCCTGCACTCCGAACGATCCGGAGACGTGATCACCCACCGCGAAGCGCGGGTTACGCGACGCCCTCACGATCCCCACCCCCAGCGCTCGCATCACCTCTCCGATGCCCACCGGTGGCATGTAGGAGCGCGTTTCGTTGATCCATCCGCGCATCGCTGGATCCAGCGAGATGTACAAGAGCTGGACCAGCAGTTCGCCTTCCTTCGGTTCGGCGACTGGTTCTTCCGCGTAGGTCCAGTCGCTGCGCTTCGGCATTCCTACCGGGCGCGCCGCCAGCAGAAACCTGTGATTGGTGAGTGCCATGCCGCCTCCTTCGTAGCGAAACTCGCCACTCAGATCGTATACCGTTCGCTCGCCAGCAGCCGCCCTGCAATCTGGCGCCGCAGTGCGATCGCATTGACTGGATCGTGATTGGCGTACCCGCGCACGCGGGAAAGATTCCGCCGCAGTTCGTCGCCTTGGGCGCAGGCGCTCAGCACCGTCCTCGACGAGAGTTCGACCCGCGCGATGGCATCGCGCAAATACGCGGCGCAGGCATCCGCAGCATTGACTCCGCTACCGGCCGCCGTCAGTTTCCGGCTGCGCAGCAGGCCCGATTCCATGGCAAACACTTCCATGATGATGTCGGACAGGTTCATGATGATCTCCTGCTGTTGTTCGAGCTGCGCGCCGTGCTTCTGGTGCGCAATTCCCAACGTCAGCAGGGCGATCTTCTTCGCGTTCCGGACCAGACTCAGCTCCTCGTCACAGGCTGCCTTCGCGGGTTGCGGCTCGGCTTCCTGCAGGACAACGCGAGCGGCTTCGAACAGAGGCAAAAGGCCCCGCGCCGCGCGCTTCAAAGGCTGGCCTGTGATCACCAGCCGGTTGATTTCGCTGGTCCCCTCAAACAGACGGTTAATCCTCGAATCACGATAGTAGCGTTCCACCGCGTAGTCCTGATGGTATCCGTAGCCGCCGTGGATCTGGACGCCTTCATCGACCGCGTAGTCCAGCATCTCGGCGGCGTACACCTTGACCATCGAGCACTCCGCCGCAAACTCTTCGATCGCCTTCCGTTCTCGGGTGGAACCGTCCTCGGACTTCGTCGACGCGACGCTCATTAGATTCTCAATCAGTCCGACTACACGCCAAGCCATGGACTCCGCCACGAAAATTCGGATCGCCATTTCCGCCAGCTTGTGTTGAATCGCGCCGAACTCGGCAATCGCCGAGCCGAATGCCTTACGCTGCTTGGCATACTTCAGGCAAATCGCAAGCACGTTCTTCGCGGCTCCTACCGTGGCCGGACCCAGCTTCAGCCGTCCGATGTTCAGGATGTTGAATGCGATCACGTGTCCGCGTCCAATCTCTCCCAACACGTTTTCCACCGGCACCGGAACGTTGTCCAAATACACGGCGGTGGTGGAGCTGCCGGTGATGCCCATCTTGTGTTCTTCCGCCCCGCTGCTTACACCGGGAAAGTTTCGCTCAACCAGAAATGCGGTGAACTTTTCTCCGCCGACTTTGGCAAACACCGTGAACAGATCGGCCGCACCGCCGTTGGTGATCCACATCTTCTGGCCATTCAGCATGTAGTGTTTTCCATCCGGCGAGAGGTCAGCCCGCGTCCGCGCCGCCAGCGCATCCGACCCCGCCAGGGGCTCGGTGAGTGCATACGCCGCCAGCATCTCGACTGTGGCCAGCTTCGGCAGATACTTCCGCTTCTGCTGCTCATTCCCAAAGTAGACGATGGGCAGCGTGCCGATGCCGGTGTGAGCCGAGTGCCAACCTCCGTAAGAGCCGTCCCGTCCCATGTGTTCGGACGCCACCATCAGCGACGGCAGATCCATGGCCATGCCCCCATACTCCTCCGGGATCGCCATCCCGGTCAGACCCAGTTCCGCCGATTTCCG
>JBEKWL010000216.1:0-4758 GCA_049513095.1 Terriglobales bacterium | reverse complement strand
CAGGTGGTGACGGGCGATACCAAAGTGGTCGAGAAAGGTAAGGGCGACGGGCTGTTCATCAACACGACAGGAATTGGACTGGTGCCAGAAGGAGTCGACCTTTCCGCCGACCGCGCCCGTCCCGGGGACAAGGTGCTGCTGAGCGGTTCGATCGGCGATCACGGCATCGCGATTCTGGCGCAGCGCGAGGGGCTGGAATTCGAGACTCAGATCCAAAGCGACAGCGCCGCCTTGCACACGCTGGTGGCGGAGATGCTTGGCGTAACTCGTGAGATTCGCTGCATGCGCGACCCGACGCGAGGCGGCGTCTCCAGCACGCTGAACGAAATCGCGGAGCGTTCGCGGGTTGGGATCGAACTGGAGGAAAGTTCCCTTCCCATCCACGAGGAGGTGCGAGGTGCGTGCGAGTTGCTCGGCTTGGATCCTCTTTATGTCGCCAACGAAGGCAAGCTGATCGCAATCGTGGCGCCCGAGGCCGCCCACGCGGTGCTGCAGGCGATAAGACGTAATCCCCTGGGAGCGGAGGCGCGGATCATTGGCACGGTAAACAAAGAGAACCCGGGGCTGGTGACGATGCGAACGCCGTTTGGCACGACCCGTATCGTGGACATGCTCGCAGGCGATCAATTGCCGCGCATCTGTTAAGGAAATATGCACGAAATGGCAATCGCGAATTCGGTGCTGGAAGCGGTCAGAACCGAGATGGGTCTCCATCCGGGAACATACCCGTGCAAAGTCGGTGTCCGGATTGGCGAATTGGCGGCCATCGATCAGGACGCGCTGCGCTTCTGTTTTGAAGCCATCGTTCACGAGACCGATCTGGAGTCGCTTGCACTGGGGATCGAGGTCTGCCCCCGCCGCCATCGTTGTCAGGTCTGCGAACGCGAGTTCGTGGTGCGCGACTACGACTCTCGCTGTCCGCAATGCGCGAGCCTGGAAACCACATGCATCAGTGGAGACGAGTTGGAGTTGGCCTATCTGGAGGTGGAAGAATATGGACCGAGTACCGTTGGAGCGAAAAGTTCTCAGTGAGAACGACCGCGTCGCGGCTGAGTTGCGTGCCCGATTTCAGGAGCACGGCATTCTATGTCTGAACTTAATAAGTTCTCCCGGTTCCGGCAAAACCAGTCTTCTGGAGCGGACTCTCGAAACCCTGCCGCGGCATGATCGCGTGGCCGTTCTGACGGGCGATATTCAGACTGAAAACGATGCCAACCGGCTGAAGCGGTTTCATTTCCCGGTAAAGCAAATCACCACCGGCGGCACCTGCCATCTGGACGCTCGCATGATCGAACGCCACTTGGCGGACTGGAAACTCGAAGACCTCGATCTTCTGTTCATCGAAAACGTCGGCAACCTGGTTTGTCCATCCAGTTATGACTTGGGTGAAGCGGCTAAGATCGTGGTGTTGAGTGTGACCGAAGGCGAAGACAAGCCGCTGAAATATCCTTCCATATTCTTCAAGTCCGACTTACTCGTGCTGAGCAAAATCGATCTGCTTCCCTACGTCCCGTTTGACATCGAGGCGGCGGCGGAGAATGCCCGCAAGGTGCATCCGGGGATGGAGATTGTGAAAGTGTCTTGCCTGACCGGCAACGGTTTGCACGAATGGATGGTGTGGCTGGAGGAGCGACGCAAGGCGCGGAAGCCGCTTGCCCAGCAGCCAGTGAGCGGATGATGCATGGAAGTTCGCCGCCGGATCGAAGTCTCAGGCATCGTGCAGGGAGTTGGATTTCGGCCGTACGTCTATCGTCTCGCTACCGGCAGGCACCTTAGAGGAACGATTCGCAATACATCCGCCGGAGTCACCATTGAAATCCAGGGGCCGGCAGAAACCGTCCAGGATTTCGTTGAGCACTTGCCCGCCGAAGCGCCGCCCCTGGCGCGGATCACGAGCTTGGCCGTCCATGAGGTCCCGTGCGTTGTTGTGCAGATCGGTGGCGATCAAGATTTCCGCATTGTTCACAGTGCTGAGGGAGAGGAAGTCCGCACCCTCATTTCGCCCGATGTTGCGATATGTTCCGACTGCCTGCGTGAAATGTTCGACGCGAATGACCGGCGTTATCGCTATCCGTTCATCAACTGCACAAACTGCGGGCCGCGCTTCACCATCATTCGCGATATTCCTTACGACCGGCCGAGCACTTCTATGGCGGTTTTCCCCATGTGCCCAGACTGCCTGGCGGAGTATGAAGCCCCGTTAAATCGAAGGTTCCACGCTCAGCCCAACGCCTGCTGGGAGTGTGGACCTCGGGTGGAACTCTGGGATAAGTCTGGAAAGCGGATAGAATGCCGCGATCCCATCGCCGAAGCGGTCTCCGCGCTCCATGCCGGATTGGTCGTAGCAGTAAAGGGTCTTGGCGGTTTTCACTTGGCCGCCGATGCGACGAACCCCGCGGCGGTGGCTCTGCTGCGTCAGCGGAAGCGCCGGGTTGAGAAGCCGTTCGCCGTGATGGTTCCGGATTTGCGGGCCGCCGGGGAAATCTGTGAATTGGACGGCGCGGCGAGCGCGGTTCTGCAGTCGATACAGCGGCCGATTGTATTACTGCCGAAAAAGTTGCGGCCGGGCGGGGACGCCTCCATAATTCCCGACGAGGTTGCGCCTTTCAACCGTTATCTGGGAATTTTTCTGCCCTACACACCGCTTCATTATCTGCTGCTCGCCGATGGAGGATTCAAGGCTCTGGTGATGACCAGCGGCAACCAGAGCGAGGAGCCGATCGCGATTGATAATCAAGAAGCAGTTGATCGATTGAACGGTCTCGCCGACCGCTTCCTCGTGCATAACCGCGACATCCTGCTGCGCTGCGACGATTCCGTGGTGCGAGTTGCAGGCGGCGTCACCCGGCAGTTGCGGCGTTCCCGCGGTTTTGTTCCGGTGCCGGTTTTCCTGAAGGACGATCAGCCTTCGGTGCTGGCCGTCGGAGGCGAACTCAAGAACACCATCTGCCTCATCAAAGGAAAGAACGCGTTCCTGAGCCAGCACGTCGGAGATTTGGAGAACGCAGAAAGCTATAGTTTTTTCCACGAAGCTATCGAGCATCTCGAGCGCATCCTCGAAATCCGCCCGCAGATCATCGCCTACGACCTACACCCCGACTACTTCTCTACCAGATGGGCGCTCGAACAGAGCGGAGTGCAGTTGGTTGGCGTGCAGCACCACCACGCACACATTGCCAGTTGTATGGCAGAGAATCATCTGGAAGGCCGCGTGATCGGGTTCGCCCTGGATGGGACTGGCTACGGCACCGACGGAAAAATCTGGGGCGGAGAAGTGCTCATCGCCGGATATGAAGACTTCGAACGTGCCGCTCATTTTGAGTATGTGCCATTGCCCGGTGGAGCGGCCGCGATCCGTGAACCATGGCGAATGGCGGTAAGCTACCTGGCACATCATTTCGGAAGTGACTTTCTGAAGCGGCAGTTTCTGAAGTTGGATATCCCGTTCGTACGCCAACTCCATCGGCCAAAGGTGGAGCTTCTGCTGCGCATGATGGAACAAGGCGTGAATTCGCCGCTCACGTCCAGCTGCGGGCGTCTGTTCGATGCCGTGGCCGCGTTAGTTGGAATCCGTCAGCAGGTCAATTACGAGGCCCAGGCTGCCATCGAACTGGAGATGGCGATGGCATCGTCAGAGGTTGAATCGCCAGAGGGAAGCACTGCCTATCCGATGAAGCTAGTGCCGGAAGACGGCCACTGGATCATCAGCACTCGGCCGCTGTTTGAAGCGCTGCTGGATGATCTCGGCCGAAACCTTCCTGTGGCAGCGATCAGCCGGCGTTTTCACAACGGGCTGGCTGAGGGGTTCGTCGAACTGGCGACGCTGCTACGAAAGAAAACCGCTCTCAACCGTGTGTGCCTGAGTGGCGGGACCTTTCACAATATCTACTTGTCCGAACGGCTCGAAGCACGGCTGTCCGAAGCTGGATTTGAGGTGTTCACACAGAAAGAAGTGCCCTCCGGGGATGGCGGTTTGAGCCTGGGACAGGCGCTAGTAGCGGCCGCTAAAGTTCCCGCGTAGGAATGCGTGGTTGACCCAACCCGTTGCGGAGCGCTACTGCTGCCGCCTCGCTAAGATCTCGTAAACCGGCTTGTTGTCCGCGAACACCCGCCATTCCATCACCTTGCCGTCACGAATCACCGCCTTCCAAGCCGCTGGCGTCCTCCATGACACGCATCTATAGTCCCGCCCGCCTCCCCCACCGCTAACACCACGCCATCTTCCATCATCACGTAATCTGTGTGAATCCAGTAGTCCGGACACATTGCGAAGTAGCTGCGCCATCCAGCCTCCATGGATATAGCGCTGTGCGCCCGATTCCCCACTGAGTCTACGAACACATGATCGGTTGCCATGAGCGCCGTCAGGGATTGTACGTCGTGATTATTGATGGCACTTACGAATTGCATGAAAATATCGGCTGAGTCCATTGTGGTCACCCGATCAGAACATCACAATCAGAGAGGCGGTTTCCGCAGTCATGCAAAAGATAGATGGATTGTGGCAGCCGGACCTGTAAGCCGAATTCTGTCTGCCGTTTCCGGCAGGACGGTCATTCCTCTGGGCCACGCATTACTGCGCGGCTCAAGCGATCTACCCGGAGGTTGTGGCGCACCGAGCCGGCACGCGTCCCCGGCGAAGCCCGAAGGCTTGCCAGGAAATCCCTCCCTATTTGGTCTTGCTCCGTGTGGGGTTTGCCCTGCCCGCCGCATTACTGCGCCGGCGGTGCGCTCTTACCGCACCTTTTCACCCTTACC
>JBEKWL010000215.1:0-6427 GCA_049513095.1 Terriglobales bacterium | reverse complement strand
AATCAGTTCAGAAAATATTGCCGGTACAACGTATCCCGCTGCGCCGGACGGAAGCCCGCATCGCGTATGATGCGCCGCAATTCCTCTTCCGTTGTGCAGTTGGTCACGCCCGCGGCGCGGACCACGTTCTCCTCCAGCATCACCGAGCCCACGTCGTTGCCGCCGAAGCGCAAGCCCATCTGGCAGACTTTCAATCCCTGCGTCACCCAACTGGACTGCACGTTCAGAAAATTCGAAAGATAGAGCCGCGAAATCGCCAGCACCTTCAGGTACTCAACCGCCGTGGCCTCATCCCAGCGGCGTCCCCCGAGCGCGGTGTTCGCCGGCTGAAAGCTCCACGGGATGAACGCCGTGAACCCGCCCGTTTCCTCCTGCAAATCGTAAAGACACTGGAAGTGGTTGATGCGGTGTTCGATGGACTCGCCGACGCCAAACATCATGGTCGCCGTCGTCCTCATGCCGAGCTGGTGCGCGGTGCGATGCACCAGCAGCCAATCCGCGGTCAGGCATTTCAAGCGCGCGATTTTGTAGCGGACTTCATCGTCAAGAATCTCAGCGCCGCCACCCGGGATCGAATCAAGTCCGGCGTCGCGCAGGCGCGCAATCGTATCGCGCACGCTCAGATTGCTGTACTCGGCGATCGCCAGAATTTCCGAAGCGGAGTAGCAGTGCAGGTGGACTTTAGGGAAGCGCTGCTTGATGCCGCTCAGCATCCGCTCATGCCAGTCGATCTTGAGATCGGGATGCAGGCCGCCCTGCATCAGCACGCCCGTGCCGCCCAGTTCCACGGTCTCGCGGATTTTTTCGTAGATGGTGTCGAAATCGAGGATGTAACCTTCTTTCGCCGCCGGTCCCGTCAACGGACGATAGAACGCGCAGAACGTGCAATATTCCGTGCAGAAATTGGTGTAATTAATGTTGCGGTCGATGATGTAAGTCACGACGCCTTCCGGGTGCATCTTGCGACGGACCGCATCCGCCTCCATGCCAATCCCGATCAGATCGTCGGACCGCAACATCTCCAGAGCCTGCTGTTTGGTCAGGGACATCCTCTTCACCCCACGGTAATGGCTATTTTAGCTGGTGAGAGACGGTGGAAGCGAGTTTGCCGAAAACGCCAGAAGGCTGTCGGCGCTTGTACTCGTACAGGCCGTACAGTGCGCCCAGCGCTGAGAAAGCGATCAGGGCGATAAGCACGGGCCAGTAGTACAGCGCGAAAAACTTCACAATGTGCCGCCCGTAGTGGTATCCGAGATAAGCCAGGATGGCGAACCGAACGCCGCGCCCCACGGCCAGAGTTCCTGGTGGGATATTGCATGGCGCCGGCTGCCAAGAGCATGGGCACGATAGGAAACGGCGGCGGAAGCACACAGGGGATCGCGACCGCCGCGAAGCCCCAGCGCTCAAAAATTGCGTAGACTTTTTTGGTCGTCCTCTGCGAGAACCTTTTCTCCAAAGTTTCCTTACCACCTTTGCGAGCCATGCGGTAAGTAAGATAGCCGCCCAAGACAGCTCCCGCGGTCGCCATGATTGCGTAGTAATTGCGTAGTAGCCCCACGGTTCGCGATGGTGGGCGGCGAGCAGAATGGTGACGATGTCCGTGCTGCCCGGTAGAGGGATGACCGAGTTATCGACGAGGCCCAGCAAAATCAGGCTGGGGCCCCCGAGATGGATCAGCCATCGCAGGGCGCTCTTCTTCGACACGAGCAGGACGATCGCAAGCCAGTGCATCTTCCTTATTAGAGCAGGTTTGGAGCTGGCACGTCGCAAGGTTAATAATAGCCGCCCAAAGTCCTGCAGCCAGCCGTACAATATTTATGCGTTGGACTGCGCGCCATGTCCAAAGCGTATGACAGTGAATGCAACAACTTTCACACGAGTTAGGAATGCCACATTAGGGATGGTTGTGGCCGTCATCGCTTCCTTTGGATACTCAACCCTTGTTTTGGTCGGGATGGTTGGAATCCGAGTTCAGCTTCTCCAGCTTCTCGCAGCGGACGCTAACTTTGTACTAATCACGCTCTGGTTCGTACTGCCTACTGGCGCAGTGTTGGGCGCGTATCTGCCGCAGTCGATGGCAGCACTGAACCGCAAGACGGCAATGAGAAAGGGATTTCGCTGGGGCGCAACATCCGGTATCGTATGCGGTGTCCTGTGGGCTACGCAGCTGTCGATCGATGATTACTCTTTTGGACAGCTGCTTTGGTGGATCTTTCTCTACGGAGGGACGATGGGCATCTATTCCGCATGTTTTGCTGCGTTACTAGGGATCATGTACGCGAATAAGGAGCTCCCCTCATCGCGCCAGACTTTACTCTGACGAGCCGCTACCCTGACTGTGAAGTTCTGGATTGCTATTGAAATATTGCCATTGCACAAGCAATTGCCGACGATGACTTATCTAGAGATGAGTGATGGGCTCTAAACAAACCGAAGCTCCGGCGCCGGCGGAAGCGCTCCGACTTCCGCGCCCAAGCGGTAGTAAAGCTCAAGGCCTTCCAGGCAGGGAGGGTCGAGATAATAATGGATGTGATGCGTCAAATAGACGCGAATGACTTCGACCGTAAGGCCGAGGCGCGGCGCCCACTCCTGCGCTATGGCTTCCAGCTTTTTCGGCGACAGCCCATGATCCCGTGACTTCTTGAAGACCTGCGCGATCGCCCGGCCATTTCGTCCGGCAAGCGCCTGTTTGCGGATGGCCCAGAAGGCGAAGACGAACGACTTTCCCGTGCGCGCCACCCACTCCTCCGCCAGGTCGAGCGTGAAGTAGCGTGTGCGGTCGACCTGTAGCGCCGGGTCTCCGATGAGCAAGGCCGCATCGCAAGCGCCGAGCATGGCATCGAGATTCGGAGCCATTGCCTTGTAATCGCGCGCTCCGCCCAGCCATTTGGCAAACAGAATCTTGGCCAGCGCCACCGAGGTCAGCGAAGAAGTATCGAGCGCCACCGTGCGCACCTGCGCCGCCCATTTATCGACGGGCACTTTGCTAACTAAAAGGATCGACCGGACCGCCCGTCGTGCTGCGATCGCCACGTCGGGAATGATGACGAGATCCGGAACGGTCGTATAAGCAGCAGCCGGGATGATGCCAATATCGGCCGTTCCCGCGCGCAGAGCCTCGGCGCAGGCCGAGGGAATGGTGTAGGAAATATCGAAGTCCGCGCCTGCTTCGGCATGCTCAAAATCCCACATGAGAGGCGCCGTGTTCAGGTAGGAAATGGCCGAGATCTTTAACCGGCTCATCACTTTACGAATTCTACCAAAACTGATGCGCGCGCCATCCTTGACAGCCTTTTCCGCCGCAGGCTAGCGTCACGCAATATGTCCATTAATAGTGACGTGTCCGGCGTGGCCGTTGCCGCCCCCAGCCCGGCTTCTTTCCAGGCCACCTACTGGCTGGCGCTGGCCCTGACCCCGGGATTGGGCCCCACGCGCATCAAGAAACTGATCGAGCACTACGGCACTGCCGAGCGCGTCTTCCATGCCAGCTTGACCGAACTCGAAGCCATGGGGATGCGCGCCGTTTCCGCGCAATCGATCGCCACGGGTAACTCGCTCGAACTCGCGCAGCAGGAATGCGCGAAGGCGGTGGAAGCGCGCGCGCGAATTATTTCGCTCAGCGATCCCGAATATCCGCAACGGCTGAAGGAAATTTACGACCCGCCCGTAATCCTGTTCGTGAAGGGAAGCATCGACGTGCTGGCTCAGCCCGGCATCGCGATGGTGGGAACGCGTCATCCCACGCCCTACGGCAGCGGCATGGCCGAGCGCCTCTCCACCGACCTCGCCGCGCGCGGCCTGGTGATCATCAGCGGCCTAGCGCGCGGCATCGACACCGCGTCGCATCGCGGCGCTGTCGCTGCCAAGGGAAAAACCATCGCCGTCCTCGGCACCGGAGTTGACGTTATGTACCCCAAGGAAAACACGCGGCTCACAGAACAAATCCTGGCCCTCGGCGGCGCGCTGATCACCGAGTTCCCGGTCGGCACCTCGCCCGCCCCGCAAAACTTCCCGATTCGCAACCGGATCATCAGCGGCATGTCGGCCGGAGTACTGGTCGTCGAAGCCGCGGAATACAGCGGCACGCGCATCACCTCGCGCCTCGCGCTCGAACAAAACCGCGATGTTTACGCTGTCCCGGGCAACGTAACCAACAAGAATTCCTGGGGCCCGAACACGCTGATCAAGCAGGGCGCGAAACTCGTCGCCACCTGGGAAGACGTTTGGGAAGAGCTTCCGACCGACGTGCAGGCCGCGCTCGGTTCCATGCAGAATGAATCCCCCGAACCGGAAACCGCATCTCTATTCCCGGACGAGGTCAAATCGCCCCACGAAAAAAAGATTCTCAACTTGCTGAAGGCCGACGAATCCACCCACATTGATCAACTGGTCGAATTGCTGGAAAAGAAATGTCCTCCTCGGAAATCTTCGCCGCGCTGTTTGAACTGGAACTGAATGGCAAGGTGCGGCAGTTGCCGGGGAAGAATTTTGTGAAGAGCTTCTAGTTGTCAGTTGTCAGTTATCAGTCTTCAGTTAAACCGGAGGGGCCGTGCAAAGTTTCCGTAGTCTTCGAGTTTGGGAGAAGTCGCACCGACTGACTTTGGATGTTTACACATCCAGCAAATCCTTTCCGCGGGAAGAAATATACGGTTTGACAAGTCAGATGCGACGCGCCTCCGCCTCGATTGGAATGAATATCGCGGAAGGCTGCTGTCGAAAGGGTAATGTAGAAATGGGTCGTTTTCTGCAGATTGCAATGGGGTCGGCAAGTGAGGTGGAGTACCAACTTCTTCTTGCTCATGACCTCGATTATTTGCAGAATCCGGAATACGAGAGGCTTGTGGCGCAAGCAATTGAGGTCAAGCGAATGTTGTCGTCGCTGATGCAAAAAGTGAAGGCTGTTAACTGAAAACTGATAACTGACAACTGAGAGCGGGTTGTTGCATTCCGCCAATTCGTGCTAGCTTCAATTTCATTACCGCCACAATGAGGAACCATTGTCCAAAGGTCTAGTCATTGTCGAATCGCCGGCTAAGGCGAAAACTATCCAGAAGTATCTGGGCAAGGGATTCACGGTCGATGCCTCTTTCGGCCACGTGAAAGACCTGCCCAAAAGCAGCCTGGGTGTCGACGTCGAAAACGATTTCGAAACCGAGTACGTCGTCATCCCCGGAAAAGAAAAGGTCCTGGCCAAGCTGAAGAAGCTCGCCCTATCGGCCGACCACATCTACCTCGCGCCTGACCCGGATCGTGAAGGCGAAGCCATCGCCGCCCATCTCGCCGACGAACTCGGCGAAGACCCGAGCAAGAAAAAAAAGGGAAAAAAGAAAAGCGCCGCCAAGGCGAAGAAGGAAGGCAACGGCGATGGTGAGCGCATCCGCCGCGTGACCTTCAACGAAATCACGCAGCGCGCCGTCAAGGCCGCATTCGAGCACCCCCGCGACATCGATCGCAACTTGGTTGACGCGCAGCAGACCCGCCGTGTGCTCGATCGCCTCGTGGGCTACCAGGTCTCTCCTCTGTTATGGGACAAAGTCCGCCGCGGCCTTTCCGCCGGACGTGTGCAAACCGTCGCGCTTCGCTTGATCGTCGATCGCGAACGCGAGATCAAAGCCTTCGAGAAAAAAGAATACTGGACGATCGACGCCCATCTCGCCGCCAATAAGCCTCCTGCATTCGACGCGCGCTTTCTCGGCAAAGGCGAAGAGAAAATCGAAATCACGAACGGCGAGGAAGCCGAAAAAATCCGCCTGGCGCTCGAAAAGGCCGATTGGGTAGTTCGTTCAGCGGAAAAGAAAGAGCGGCGCCGCAATGCCACTCCACCGTTCACGACCAGCAAGCTGCAACAGGATTCTTCCCGTAAGCTGCGCTTCAGCGTGAAGCGCACCATGATGATCGCGCAGCGTCTTTACGAAGGCGTCGAAATCGGCGACGAGGGACTGGTCGGTCTGATCACCTACATGCGAACCGATTCGACCCGCGTTTCGGCCGAGGCGATCACCGAGGTCCGCGAGTACGTCGCGAGCGAGTACGGCGCCAACTATCTGCCCGATTCTCCCAATACATATAAGGAGAAGAAAGAAGCGCAGGCGGCTCACGAAGCCATTCGCCCGACTTCGGCGGTGCGCCATCCCGACCAGGTCAAACAATATCTGCAGGAAGACGAATTCAAGGTTTACAAACTGATCTGGCAGCGCTTCGTCGCTTCACAGATGAACCCTGCCGTGTTCGACCAAACTTCGGTCGACATCGACGCCAAGTCTGGCAGTGACGTGTTCTGGTTCCGCGTCACCGGATCGGTGATGAAGTTCGACGGCTTCCTCAAGGTCTATGAAGAGTCCAAAGACAGCAAGGACGAAGAAGACGAGGAACTGAAGCACAAACTCCCGCCGCTCGAAGCCGGACAGAAACTGACGCTGAAGTCGCT
>JBEKWL010000214.1:0-5093 GCA_049513095.1 Terriglobales bacterium | reverse complement strand
TTCCTGAAGGAGGAATTCATGGCTTCTGGTATGACCAAGACTCAACTCACCCGCCATTTGGCCGAGAAGCTCGGCACCAACAACAAAACTGCCGCGACTTTTCTGGAGCACCTGGCAGACACGGCGATTAAAGAAACGAAGAAGAACGGTGTGTTTGTTATTCCCGGCCTGGGACGCCTGGTGAAGGCGCATCGCAAGGCCCGCATGGGACGCAACCCGCAGACCGGCGAACCGATTCAGATCAAGGCGAAGACGGTGGTAAAGTTCCGCGTGGCCAAGGCCGCAAAGGACGCGATTGCGCCGAAGAAGTAGTTTGTGTGGCGCGGACACTCCTGTCCGCGAAAAGTTGGAAGCGAGAGAAGGCCGGCGCGCAAGCCGGCCTTTTTTGCCTGCTCGACCTTCCCTTTGAAAGCTAGATCTCCAACTCCACCAACTCTGCGCGCACTTTTCCGGCGTCGATCGTCAACCGCCCCACGCTTACCGGCAAGTGGAAACGGCGTGGGCCGGCGCTGCCCGGATTGAGGTAGAGAACGCCGTTTTTCTCTTCGATCTTCGGCTGATGGCTGTGGCCGTACACGACCACGCGGAATCCGGCCGCTGCCGGCTTCAGTGTGAACTGGCCGAGATCGTGCAGCATATAGATGGATACGCCGCTGATTTCGACCACTTCGGTCGCAGGCAGAGCGCGAGCCCAGGGGTCGGTGTCGACGTTACCGCGGATCGCGGTTACGGGCGCGATTTGCGCGAGCGCTTCGAGGATCTCGGGAGTGCCGACGTCGCCGGCGTGGAGGATGCGCTCGGATCCGCGCAGACCTTCGACGGCCTCGGGCCGCAGCAGGCCGTGGGTGTCGGAGATTATGCCGAGGATTACGGTTCTTCCAGTCATCACAAAACCCGTAGCGACGGCCGCCCTCGGCCGTCCCCTAGCCAGGGAATTCTATAAGCACCCCTTACGCGGCGAGGTTTATCAAGTTGCCCCCGGATTCATCACAAATCTGGCGTCGAGCGCTCACAGACTTCAAGAATAGGTCTGCGGCTATACTGCGAAGAATGCCCGAAGCTGTTCCAAATCTGGCCGAAGCGCTGCGGCGCTATTGGGGATACCACGAGTTTCGCCCCAAACAGGAGAATGTTATCCGGAGTCTGCTGGCCGCGCACGATACTTGCGTGGTCATGCCGACCGGAGGCGGAAAATCACTGTGCTACCAGCTTCCGGCGGTGATTTCGGGGAAGACGGCGGTGGTGGTTTCTCCGCTGATCGCGCTGATGCAGGACCAGGCCGCGCAACTGGCGCAAATGGGCATTCCAGCGGCGGTAATCAATAGTTGTCAGAGTGCGGCGGAGCGGCGGCAGGTGATGGAGAAGGCGGCGCGCGGCGAATATCGGCTGCTTTATCTTTCCCCGGAGCGGCTGGCCGCGGGAAATACTTTCGAATGGCTGGCGAGAGTGCCGGTCGGTTTCTTTGCTGTGGATGAAGCGCATTGCATTTCAGAGTGGGGGCACGAATTTCGACCGGATTACCGGCAACTGAGCCGACTACGCACGAGCTTTCCGAAGCTGCCGATTGCGGCGTTCACCGCCAGTGCGACGCGACAGGTGCGACACGACATTTTGAAGCAGCTGCAGATGCGCGAGCCCGATCTCTACATCGCCAGCTTCCATCGCCAGAATTTGCGCTACGTGGTGCATGAGTGCGAAGCGCGGACGCAACTGGAGTTGCTCGGCCGCGCTCTGCGCCACTACGCGGGTGAGAGCGTGATCGTGTATTCGCCCACAATTCGCCGGGTGGAGGAGACCGTCGAATACCTGGAGGAGAGCGGGATTGCGGCCATTCCGTATCACGCAAAGATGGAAGCGCCCCTGCGCCGGCAGAATCAGGAACGATGGATGTCGGACGAAGTGCGGGTGCTGGTCGGAACGATCGCGTTCGGCCTCGGCATCAACAAGCCCGCGGTGCGGGCCGTGATTCACCTGTCGCTGCCGCAGTCGATTGAGCAGTACTACCAGGAGGCGGGCCGCGCGGGGCGGGATGGGCGGCCGGCGGATTGCGTGCTGCTCTGGCAGAAACGAGACCACATTCTTCTGGAATACTTCATCAACAAGATTTCGGATGACGCCGAGCGCGAGCGAGCATCCGGACGCAAACGCGTGATCAGCCGGTTTGCGGATTCTCACGGCTGCCGCCACCGGCAGATCTGCCTGCACTTCGGCGAGACTCCGCAATGGGAGAGCTGCGGGAGTTGCGACAATTGCGGCGCAAAGCTGGAGTGGCTGAGGAAAGAGATCGTGACCGTGGCCGTGCCCGAAATTGCGGCGCGAAAGGCGCTGTTTCCGCCCGCGTCTTCTTCGTCGTTCTATACGCCGCTGCTGTCTTCCGAAAAAACGCTCGAAAAACCGCGGGTACGGGATGCGGCGCTGGCGGAAGCCGATCCGATGCTGGCGGAGTATCTCCGCGAATGGCGGCGAAATATGGCGCGGGAGAACAAAGTGCCCGCATACATTATTCTGCACGACAGCACGCTGGAGGAGTTGTGCCGTCGGCGTCCGGCCAATTTCGCGGAGTTGAAGCAGGTGCCGGGAATTGGGGAAAAGAAGGCAGATGTGTACGGCGCGGAAATTCTTCAGGCGTTGCGAAACTTTAGCGGTGGAGCGCGCGCCGCGCCGACGGCCGCAAAGGAGCCGGTGCCGGCGGAACAGACGCTTCGGCTTTTGAACGAGGGGCGCAGCTTTGAAGAGATTGCCCGCATCCGGGCGCGGCAGGTTTCGACGATCGTGTGCACGGTGGCGAACCTGATCGAGACAGCGCAGGTGAAATTGGATCCGAAGTGGATTTCTCCCGACGCGCAGCCGCTGATTGAGACGGCTTGCCTGAAGCAGGGAGTCGAGCGGCTGAAAGACATCAAGGAAGCGGTACCCCCTTATGTCAGCTTCGACGACATACGGCTGGTAGTGGCGCATTTGCGCGCCGAGAATCGGATACGCGCAAGAACGGCATAGCGGGTTGCCTGTGCCTGTATGCGGCATCCCTACACGCCCTTGGCGGCGGGATCCCAGATCAATTTGTGGATTTGCAGGCTGAGCCGCGCCGGAACTTTGTCGGCGAGGATCCACTGCGCGAGTTCTTGCGGATCGAGGAGGCAGTGCGAAGTGTCGCGCGCGCCGGAGGCAGACTTTTCGAACGCGGGAGAAAATAAAATGGCGTGAACGCGCTCGGCCAGCCCATGATTCAGGACGAAAGCGCGGGCAAATTCGTAGTCGGCGCGGTCGGTCAGTACGAACTTCAGTTCATCGTGAGGCCGGAGTGCCTTCAGATTCTCGTTCGCGAAAGTGTTGGCCTCGCCGGAGTGCGGACACTTCACGTCGACGATCTTGACGACTTGTTTTGGGACCCGCGCCAGGGGGCGTTCGCCGCTGGTTTCGAGTAGCACCTGGTAGTCCGCGTCCAGAAGTTGCTCCATCAGTGGGATCACTTCGCGTTCCTGCAACATGGGTTCGCCGCCGGTGATCTCGACCAGCCCGCCGGCCGGACTTAGACGGGCCACTTCGCTGAGCACTTCTTCGAGCGTCATCTTGCGCCCACCGTAGAAGCTGAACTCGCTATCGCACC
Organism: Terriglobales bacterium; assembly: GCA_049513095.1. Classification (GTDB taxonomy): domain Bacteria; phylum Acidobacteriota; class Terriglobia; order Terriglobales; family Acidobacteriaceae; genus Acidiflorens. The sequence continues at coordinate 1,486 of JBEKWL010000214.1, read as the reverse complement.
AGGAGCAGCGCAGGTTGCATCCGGTCAAACGCACGAAGACGCAGGGCAGGCCGGAATACGTCGATTCACCCTGGAGCGATTTGTAGATTTCCGTGATCTGCATGGAGTGAACCAATCGGGTGATCGGGTCATCGGGTGATCGGGTCATCGAAATTCAAAGACAAAGCCTTTCGATCACCCGATGACCAGATCGCTCAACCGCTATTCCGAGTAGCGCGCCGTGGTCGTATCGGTCTCAAACACGGTGACGTCCTTCACTCTCACCCGGCCGTTGGTTACGCTGCTCAAGCGAGTGTTGGTCTCGTCGTAGAAATATTTCGCAAGATTTTCGGCGGAGGGGTTGAGGACGGTGAAGGGCTCGATCTCGTTGATCATCTTGTGGTCGAGCCGGTCAATGGCATGCTTCATCACGTCTTTCAAGTCCTTGAAATCGAGCAGCAGACCTGCCTTGTCGAGCTCGGCGCCCGCAAGGGTCACACGAATCTTGTAATTGTGGCCGTGCGGGTTCTCGCACTTGCCCTTGTAATTGCGCAGATAGTGCCCTGCGGCGAATGTGTCTTCGACGGTGACTTCGTACATGAAATCCAGCTAGCCTCGGCTGTGACCTACATCCGTTTTATTGTACCTTTTGAGAGCCGCGGAAACACGGCGGCTGACGAGCGTTGTTCGACCCCCTGTTTTCACCTGTCAAGCAAACCAAGGGCCAACTCCTTATAATCTGCTAACGTTCGGGCTGCTGACCCGTCTATCTCTGCGCAAGGCAAGAACAAGGATTCGGACCACTTGTAGGGGACAGAGACAGACCATGCCGGCCGATTCTTACGCAGTAGCAATTCCGGTTGGCGAGAATTACCGTCCGAGGCGGGCGGCACAGGACAGCGGCAACCAGAACCCCACGTTGTATAGGAATATGAGGGGCTCCTTGGCAGCGCAAGGCAACCGCATTGACGACACGAGTCTGATCCGGGAGGCGCAGCAGGGCAATCGCGCGGCCTTCGAGGTATTGGTGCGTCACTACGATCAGTCGGTTCTGCGGCTGGCGCTGCACCTGACCGGATCGGAGTCCGACGCCCAGGACGTTTATCAGGAGGCTTTCCTCAAGGCGTACAAGAATCTCGGCAGTTTCCGCTTTGAGTGTTCCTTCTACACCTGGATCTACCGGATCGTCACCAATCTCTGCCTCGATCATCTGCGGAAACGGAATGTGCGCAAGGAAGATGGACCGGTTGCGGTGGACGCGTCGGGCGAAGAGTACAGCCGGTTGGAGCAGTTCGCGGACGCGCGCTCGGGAGCCAATCCCGAACGCGATTTGATGCGGCGGGAGCTTGGGCGGAAGATCGGAGTGGCCCTGTCAGGACTAACGCCCCGCGAGCGGATGGTTTTCGAGTTGAAGCACTATCACGGGCTGAAATTGCGCACGGTGGGCGAGATGCTGAATACGACGGAAGAGACGGCGAAGAATACGTTGTTTCGCGCGACGCAAAAG
>JBEKWL010000213.1:0-5127 GCA_049513095.1 Terriglobales bacterium | reverse complement strand
GCTGAGCTTTGGTGGCCGGGAGAAAGCGCGTGCCCAATCCGGCGGCGGGAAAAATCGCTTTGCGGACGGTCCGGATCTTGCGGCGGTCGCTATTCGTTCGTCGTTCGTGCGTCGGCTTCATTACGAAATCATTGTAACCGCTTGCCTTTATACCTGGCGCACTGCTTCTTCGTGGGTCGCCAACTCCTCCAGCAGATCGCGCAGGGTTTGCAATATTCCCCCGGCGCTGTCGATTTTTATCGAGAACTTCAGCGTCCCGTCCGGAGTAAATTGCGTACCGCGCTGCGACGCCACAAAGCGCGCCAGCTTCCCCGGATCAATCGCAGCATTCTGGTTGAACTTGATGTTCACGAACTCACGCTTGCGCTCAATGGCGTTGGCGCCGACCCGCATCGCCTGCAGCTTAAGCGCGGCATACTCCAGCAGGTTGCGAACCGCCCTGGGCGTCTCGCCATAACGATCGATCAGCTCCGAGCGCACGTCGTGCAACTGCGACTCGGTCTCGATTCCGGCGACGCGCTTGTACATCCGCAGGCGCTGGTTCTCCTCTTTTATGTAGTCGGACGGAATGCGGATGTTAAGACCAAGATTGAGCTGGATTTCCGTGACTTCAACGCCGGCCTCGCCCTTCATCTCACGTACGGCGCGCTCCAGCATCTGGGTATAAAGTTCGAATCCCACCGCTTCGATGTGGCCGCTCTGCTCGCCGCCGAGAAGGTTTCCCGCGCCACGCAGTTCGAGATCAAGCGCAGCGATTTTGAAACCAGCGCCGAGGTCCGAAAATTCCTTGAGCGCGGCAAGACGCCGACGGGCGACAGGCGTCAGCTCGATTTCCGCGGGCAGAAGCAGGTATGCGTAAGCCCGCCGGTTCGAGCGGCCAACCCGTCCGCGAAGCTGATAAAGCTCCGACAAGCCCAGCCGGTCGGCCCGATTGATCACGATCGTGTTGCAGAGAGGGATGTCGAGGCCGTTCTCGATAATCGTGGTCGAGACCAGGATGTCGGCCCCATGATGCATGAATTTCAGCATCACTTTTTCCAACTCCCCCTCGCCCATCTGCCCGTGGCCCACGGCGATGCGGGCATTGGGGACCATCGCTTGAAGCTTGGCCGCAATCTCCCAAATCGTCTCGACGCGATTGTGCACGAAATAAACCTGTCCGCCGCGGTCGAGTTCCTGTTCAATTGCCGACTGGATGAGCTTTTCGTCCCAGCTCGCGACCACGGTTTGAATGGCCATGCGATCCTTGGGCGGCGTTTCAATCACGCTCATGTCACGCAGGCCCACCAGCGACATATGCAGGGTGCGCGGAATCGGCGTCGCTGACATGGTGAGCACGTCGACTTCCGTGCGCATCTGCTTGATGCGTTCTTTGTGGCGCACGCCGAAGCGCTGCTCCTCGTCGACGACGAGCAGGCCGAGGTCGGCGAACTTCACGTCCTTGGAGAGCAGGCGGTGGGTGCCGATCAGGATGTCCACTTTGCCGGTTTCCACTCTTTGCAAAATTTCTTTGATCTGCTTGGGCGTCCGGAAGCGGCTGATCATATCGACCGTGATGGGAAACGGCGCGAATCTTTGCTTGAAGGTTTCATAGTGCTGGAAGGCGAGAACGGTGGTGGGCGCCAGCACGGCGACTTGTTTGTTGTCGCTCAGGGCCTTGAAGGCGGCGCGCATCGCAACTTCGGTTTTGCCGTAACCGACATCGCCGCAGAGCAGGCGATCCATGGGGAGTTGCGATTCCATGTCGCGCTTCACGTCGGCGATGGCCTGCGCCTGATCGTCGGTCTCGTTGTATTCGAAGGCGTTTTCGAACTCCTTCATCCACTCGGTGTCGGCTGGAAAAATATGACCCTGCGCGGATTGTCGCTGCGCATAGAGCTTGAGCAACTCGTCCGTCATGTCCTTCATCGCCTTGCGCACGCGCGCTTTGGTCTTGCCCCAGGCGGCGGTGCCGAGGTGATTCAGAACGGGCTTCGCGCCCTCCGCCGAACGATATTTTTGCACCAGATCGAGGCGAGTCAACGGGACGTAGAGCCGGGCCGCTTCCGCGTACTCGAGCAGCATGAATTCCGCGGCACCGTCGCCCTGGTTGATTTCCTTCAGACCTTGATACTGCCCGATGCCGTGTTCTACGTGGACAACGTAGTCGCCGACCTGCAAGTCGCGGAAGTCGGAAAGAAACGCCGAGACTTTCGATTTCTGCCGTTGCGGTCGCACCGCCACCAGGTCCGATTCGTCGAACAGGTCGCGCGCCCCAAAAACCGCGAGATGCGCTTCCGGCAAAACGAAGCCGTCGGGCAAATAGGCTTTCAGCAGCGTAGTCGTGAGAACGTCGCCGGCAAAATAAGAAGTTTCGTCGGCATAGCTTTCTCCGCTGCGCGTGCGGCTTCCCAGACGATAGGAAGCGTTGTACTCGGTGAACATATCGGCGAGGCGCTCGACTTCTCCAGTGTTGGGCACCGCCAGAATTACCTGTGTTCCGCCGCCCACCAACTTCTGAACCTCCCCGATCATCGCGGGCACAGCGCCGTGGAAGCGCGTTGCGGGCTGCGAAAGAAAAGCGGCTTCCGTTCTTGCTTCGGGGGCTTCGTCGGCTTCGTGGACCTCGCGCGCCATCGCCAGATATTCGAAATCGGCACCGGCGAGCGCCGCGGTTTTTTCCCGCCAGTTTTCCGGCGTGAGATAAAGATCGGCGGGACGCACCAGGTTCCCCACTCCGCTACGCTCGTGCGCTTCTTCAATGCGGGCCCAGACTTTGTCGAGTTCCTGCTTCAGCGCCTCGGGCTCGTCGAGAATCACCCGCGCTTCCGGCAGGAGCCCGAAAATGTTGCGGTCGGCGCCCGCCACCGGGGCGTAGAATTCCCAGCCCGGAAATATTCCCGCGCCCGAGTCGCGCGCCGCTTGCTCCACAACCTCCGGCGATCCGGTGATGCGTCGTCCCGCAAGCCGCGCGTTGATGGACCCGAGCAGCTCTTCCGTGACCGGCGTTTCCGTCAGCGGCAGCAGCAACGCTTCATCGACCGGGTTTGACGACCGCTGACTCGCCGGGTCGAACTTGCGCATGGATTCGATTTCATCCCCGAAAAACTCGACGCGCACCGGGCGATCCGCTTCCGGCGAGTAAACATCCAGAATGCCGCCGCGAGCCGCGTACTGCCCAGGCATTTCCACCACATCGGTTGCGCTGTAGCCGACCGTGTTCAGGTGCTCGAGCAGTTTCTCCAGGTCGAAAATCTCGCCGCGGCGCAGAACCCGCGCCAGGTCGGCGTAGTAGTCGGGAGAACGAAGCAGGATTGTGGTCGCCGTCACCGGTGAAATTACGAAAGCGGCGCGGCCCGTCGCGATCTTCCCCAACGCCGTAGCGCGTTCTTCCTGAATTTCCGGATGCGGCGACAAATTCTGAAAGGGCAGCACATCACGCGCCGGAAGGCTTACCACCGAGTCTGGATCCGCGGCTCCGGTCAGTTCGCAGAACGCGCGCATTACGGGCAGCAACTCTTCGGCAGCGCGGTTGTCGGCCACCACCAGCACAAACGGACGCTCGACCACGCGTCGCAACAAGACAACGATCAGCGCCTTGGCCGCCGCAGACAGTCCAGTGACACTGATCCGCCCCGTGCTCTCCCGCAGATGGGAGGCGGCACGCATGAAGGCAGGTAATTGTTCCACCTCCGCGAAAATTTCGCGGACGAACGGCAAAAGCATTTCCTTTTGATTCTACCAAGTCGGGCAGAATGGGGCCGCGTCGTCTCCACCTGTGTCGCCTCCGCCAGCCGGTAATCCATATTACCTCTTGCCTAAACCCCCTCCTCTGATGTACATATCAGCGGTATCTCAATCCACAGCGTGCTCAGAGTTCAAGTAGTTGGTGATAAACCGCGCACTTCGATTCCCGCCTCCATCACAAAGCGGAAGATCCCAGGAGCCTTATGAAACCGACCCTTCGTCTTTTCTGTTTCGCGGTGATGTTCGCACTTGTCCGTCAAGTTGCATTTGCTCAGGGCGCCGCCACCGGCGACCTCCACGTCAGCGTGAAAGATCCGAAGGGCAACGCCGTGACCAACGCCACGGTCACCGTGCGAGATGTTGCCAAGGCCCTGGAACGCACCGGCAGCAGCGACGGCCAGGGCGGCTACAGTGTGCGTCAGTTGGCTCCCGGCACTTATTCCGTCACCGTGGACGCGACGGGCTTCGCCAAAGCCGAAGCCACCGGCGTCTCCATCACCGTTGGCCAGATGGCCGATTTGCCCATCACGCTTACCGTCGCGGGCGGCAAGGAAATCGTCGAAGTCAACGCCCAAGCCGACATCGTGGAAACTTCGCGCAGCTCCACCACCGACACCATCGGCGAGCGCCGCATCGACAATCTGCCGATCAATGGCCGCAACTACATCCAGTTCACGCTGACGGATTCGCAGGTGCAGCGCGACAGCGCCCCCCAACTCGGCGCGGCGCCGACTTCCGGCCTCAACATGAGCGGCCAGCGTGCCCGCTCCAACCTGGTCAATGTTGACGGTGCCGATGCCACCGACAATTCCACCAACGGCGTGCGCTCCACCGTCTCGCAAGAGGCGGTGCAGGAATTCCAGATTATCACCAACAACTACGCCGCCGAATACGGGCGCGCCGCGGGCGGCGTGGTCAACATCATCACCCGCTCCGGATCGAACGACTTCCACGGCGACGTCTACGGATACCTGCGCAATCGCGATTTCCAGGCCGTCAACCCCTTCAGCACCACGTCCAATCCCGCCTACACGCGGGTGCAGGGGGGCGCAGCCTTCGGTGGCCCGATTAAGAAAGACAAGACGTACTATTACTTTTCCTATGAAGTCACGCGACGCCACGAGACCGGATTCTCCAGTGTCGGTCAGGGCAATTTCGGGTTAGCGCCCTTCAACACCGCGCTGCTTGGCCTGCCGCTCGGCACTCTGCAGTTGACCCCGGCGCAGATTTCTTATCTAACCAACCCGCTTGTCGACCAGGCTGCAGCCCTCAATCCACTCACCTTTGGCCTCGCATTGGGCCAGTACGCTGGCATCTTAGGAGCATCCTCTGGTATGGCTCTGAATGGCGCGTGGCCGACGAACATGGGTGGATTGCCCGGCTTTATCTCAACCTGCCAGA
>JBEKWL010000212.1:0-5142 GCA_049513095.1 Terriglobales bacterium | reverse complement strand
GACATCCAGAATCAGGATGAAGCAAACCTGAAGAAGTATCGCGCGATTGAAGCGTTCGCCAAAGAGCAGGGCGTGGATTTCTATCCCGCCGGGTCGGGCATCGGACACCAGATCATGGTGGAGCGCGGGTATGTGGTTCCCGGTTCGTTCGTGGTCGCATCGGATTCGCATTCCAATATGTATGGCGCGCTGGGTGCGATCGGAACGCCGATTGTTCGCACGGATGCGGCCGCGGTGTGGGCCACGGGCGAATTCTGGTGGCAGATTCCGCGATCGATTCAGGTTGTGCTCGAAGGTAAGTTGCCGGACGGCGCCACGGGCAAGGACGTCATTATCACTTTATGCGGGCTGTATAACCACGACGAATGCCTGAATGCGGCGGTCGAGTTCACGGGGCCGGGAGTGGCGTCGCTTTCGATGGACGCGCGGCTTTCGATTTCGAATATGACGACGGAGTGGGGTCCGCTGGTAGGCTGGTTTCCGGTGGACGCGGTCACGATCCAGTATTTACGCGGTGTTCATCAGCGTCTTAAGGCGATGGGTGTGGGCGCGAGTGTCCTCCGGTTTTCAGAAAAGGACATCGAGAACTGGGAGAAGAATCCGGCGACGCCGGATGCGGATGCGGTGTATGCGGCGCGGATTACGCTCGATCTCGGGCAAGTGACTCCGCATGTGTCGGGACCCGATACGGTGCAGGCGATGCAGTCGCTGGCTGGAATTGAGAAGAAGAAAGTTGCGATCCAGAAGGCGTATCTGATTTCGTGCGTGAATTCGCGGCTGGAAGATCTGGCGGCGGCCGCGGAGGTGCTCAAGGGTCAGAGAGTTGCTTCGGGCGTTAAATTTTACTTGAGCGCGGCCAGTAAGTGGGTGCAGGAAGAAGCGGAGAAGCGTGGTATCTGGCAGACATTGATGGATGCGGGCGCGCAGCCGCTGCCGTCGGGTTGTGGCCCGTGCATTGGGCTGGGCGTGGGATTGCTTGAGGCGGGCGAGGTCGGGATCTCGGCGACGAATCGAAATTTCAAGGGCCGCATGGGATCGCGCGATGCGAAGTGCTACCTGGCGAGTCCGGAAGTAGTGGCGGCGTCGGCGATTGCCGGCTATATTCGCGGGCCGCATGAATTCGCGAATCGCGCGCCGCAGCACGCCTACACCGAATTGGCATCGGTTTCCGGCGGGGCGGAGAAAGTTGAAATCCTGGCGGGCTTTCCGCAGCGCGTGAAGGGGCGACTGGTGTTCATGCCGCAGGATAACGTCAACACCGATGCGATTTACGGCAAGGACTACACCTATCGCGACGACATGACTCCGGAAATGATGGCGAAGGTGGTGATGGAGAATTACGATCCACAGTTCGCCGCGCGCACGAATGCGGGAGACGTCATCGTCAGCCAGTTCAATTTTGGCACCGGGTCGAGCCGCGAACAGGCGGTCACCTGCCTGAAGGCGAAAGGCATCCCGCTGGTGATCGCGGCCAGCTTCTCGCAGACCTATCTGCGCAATGCGTTCAACAACGGCTTTTTGTGCATAGAAGTGCCGGAATTTGTGGCGCGTGTGCGCGAGCAGTTTGCAAAGGAGATCGCGGCGAAGCAGAAGACGATCGTTCCTGGGGGTGAGATTGATGTCGATTTCACTTCGAGTACGATCTCGTGGCGTGGGGAGACGTTTGCTTTCCCGGCGCTGGGCAGCGTGCCGCAGTCGCTGGTGATTGCCGGCGGAGTGGAGAATCTGGTGGCGAAGCGGTTGGGCGTGGCGTGAGGATTAACCGCGGAGATCGCAGAGTGCGCGGAGGAATGATTGGCTAGGTTCACTTTGATCCTCGAAATACGTGGGAAGATATCCATTTGCCAGGAGAAGGCAGCTTCTCCCCAATCCGCGCTGAGGAAAATGGTGCGCCGCACTGACGCAAAGAGCAAGCTTCTTCGTGCATTGGCTGATAAGAAGGCCGCTCCGATCGAAGGGCTGACAAGCTGTTGGTATTCCTCGGCCCCGGATCGAGAAAACTTTGTGCTGATCATCATCGTAAGAACAGATGAATAACATCTTTTCTCTGCGTCTCTGCGGTTGATTTTGATCTTAAGGAGCGCTAATGGCGAAACATACAGTTATTACCATGCCGGGAGACGGCATAGGCAACCAGGTCCTGCCGGAGTCTTTGCGGGTCTTGAAAGCGGTTGGCTTTGACGCTGAGTACATTCATGCCGATATCGGATGGGACTGCTGGTGTACGGAGGGTAATGCGCTGCCCGACCGTACGATCGAGTTACTAACCAGACATAAGTTGGGTTTGTTTGGCGCTATAACTTCGAAGCCAAACAAGGCGGCGCAGGCGGAGCTTAAACCTGAGTTACAGCGCAAAGGCTACGTTTATTACTCGCCGATCGTGACCATGCGACAGAAGTTCGATCTCGATATCTGCATGCGGCCTTGCGTTGGGTTCGCGGGCAATCCGCTGAATTACATTCGGAAGAAAGCGGATGGCGGCTACGACGAGCCGAATATCGACACTACCGTGTTCCGGCAGGGTACGGAGGGCATGTACGCAGGCGTGGAGTGGACGAACCCTCCGGAGAACGTGCGCGCCGCCTTGAACAGCCATCCCAGGTTCAAGGCCTTCGCCAGCGTGCCCGGACCGGAGATCGCGGTGAGTTGCCGCATCATCACTCGCAAGGCGGCCCAGCGCATCGTGACCGCGGCTTTCGAATATGCGAAGAAGCGCGGGTTCAAGGGCGTGACGATCTGTGAGAAGCCGAATGTGGTGCGCGAAACGTCGGGCATGATGGAAGAAGTCGCAAAAGAGGTTGCCAGGAATTATCCGGGGATTGCGCTTTGGTCGACGAACATTGACGCGCAATTGATGTGGCTCAACAAGAATCCGGAGGAGTACAACGTGGTTGTGTCCTCGAATCTGTTCGGCGACATTCTTTCGGACGCGTTCGCGGGTCTGGTGGGTGGGCTGGGATTTGCGGCGTCCGGCAACATTGGGGATGACGCGGCGGTATTCGAGCCGACACACGGATCCGCGCCGAAGTATGCTGAGCTGAATCCGCCCATCGTGAATCCCATTGCGATGATTCTTTCGGCCGCGATGATGCTCGATCATGTGGGCCAAGACCAGAAGGCAAATCGCATCCGCGCGGCGATTGCGGACGTTGTGCGTGAAGGGACGGTCCGGACATACGATATGATGCGCTTTACGGGTGGTCCGAAAGCGATCAGTCAGGGCGCGGCTTCGACGGTGCAGATGACGGATGCGATTTTGGACAAACTGGAAATAACGGCCAGTTGAGGATCTTATGAGCAGCGCTGTCGAGACTACGTCCCCGCGTTCTGGCGAGGCAGGCCATTGGGGCGAAGAAGTTCGGTCGGACGTGCACGTCGCCTTTGAGGCGCGGGACAGCGGCGGAGTCGAGATCTCACTGGAGTCGCGCGTTGCGCCCTATTACGGCACGGCGATCTTGGACCAGACGCGAGAGGTTCTGGGCGAACTCGGAGTGAAGCACGCGCGGGTTGCGATTCATGATGAAGGCGCGCTGCCTTTTGTCATCGCGGCTCGCGTCGAGGCCGCAGCGAGGCGCGCAGGGATCGCGCTCGGGAAACGCTCGCTGCCTGACCAGCATCCGCTGCCGCCGCCGTCGCAAAAGGACCGGCTGCGTCGGTCGCGCCTTTATCTGCCAGGTTCTGAACCGAAGTACTACATCAACGTCTTACTGCATGGACCGGATGCCGTGATTCTCGATTTGGAGGATTCGGTGCATCGCGGAGAGAAAGATGCCGCTCGCATCCTGGTACGAAATGCTTTGCGGACGGTCGATTTCGGATCGTGCGAGCGCATGGTGCGCATTAACCAGTTGCCGCTGGGGCTGGAAGATCTGGCGGAAGTGGTGAGCGAGAGTCCAGACCTGATTTTGATTCCGAAGGTCGAGGAGCCCGAGCAAGTGAGGGAAGTGGATCGCATGGTCGGAGAGATCAAGGCGCGCCATGGAATCATCCGGCCCATCTGGATCATGCCGATTCTGGAATCGGCGCTGGGGATCGAGAACGCATTTGCCGTCGCGACGGCGAGTGAAAATGTGGCGGCGCTGACGATTGGGCTCGAAGATTACACGGCCGACCTGGGCGTGGTGAAGACCGCGGAAGGACTAGAGTCGCAATATGCGCGGTCGCGCGTGGTGAATGCAGCGCACGCCGCGGGAGTGCAGGCGATTGACTCGGTCTTCAGCGATGTCGCCGACATGGACGGTCTGCGACGTTGGGGAGAAGCCTCACGGGCTGCGGGATTCGAAGGCATGGGATGCATTCATCCCGGGCAGATTCGCGTGATCCACGAAGCGTTTCAACCCACCGCAATCGAGATCGAAAGGGCGCGGACAGTGGTTGCCGCTTTTGAAGAAGCGCAAAACAAAGGATTGGCCGTGGTGAGTCTGGGATCGAAGATGATCGATCCGCCTGTGGTGCAGCGGGCGCTGAAGCTGGTGGACCGGGCGAAGGCGATGGGAGTGATTTCGTGAGTGTGAGTGTGAACCAAAGAGTAGAACTGGCGCATAACGCCGCTGGGCGTGCGGTGCCGACGATGGTGAACGGCAAGCCGCAGATTCCGTTTCTTGGCACGGGAAAATATCACCCGCGCGGGCGAAAGGCGGCGCCGGCGATCTGCTCGAATAAAGATTATCCGGATAGCGGCGATAAGCGCGTGCCCGATCTGGAAACGGCGCTGCGCCAGTGCGGACTGCGCGACGGGATGGTGATCTCGAACCATCATCATCTGCGCGACGGCGATAAAGTGGCGCTGATGGCGCTGGAAGCGGCGGCCAGGATCGGCGTCAAAGATCTGATGTGGTTTCCGAGCGCGTCGTTCCCTTCCCAGGAGGGTGCGATCGAACTGATGGAAAAAGGCGTGATCCATCACATCGAAGGTTCGATGAACGGGCCGCTGGGCGACTACTGCACGCAGGGGAAGATGCGCGGCATGGGGGTGCTGCGTTCGCATGGCGGCCGCTACCAGGCGATCCAGGATGGAGAAGTTCACATTGACGTCGCGGTGATTGCGGCGCCGACCGCCGATTCTTTCGGGAATGCGGATGGTTCGCACGGCAAGTCGGCCTGCGGGTTGCTCGGCTTTGCGCTGGCGGATTCGATCTACGC
>JBEKWL010000211.1:0-8743 GCA_049513095.1 Terriglobales bacterium | reverse complement strand
GGAGCCTCCTTGGAGTCCGCGGGGTTGCCGTGGACGTGCTTGATCATTATAAGTTCGGTGCCCGTTTGGGAGGGGTTAATTTCCACCACATCCATGAACGAGCGTATCAGGAAAATGCCCCGTCCCGATGTCTTGAGCAGGTTCTCGGGCGCCAATGGATCCGGAATCTTGCTGGGGTCGAGCCCTTTACCTTGATCGCGAATGACGATGACAAGGTCTTGAGTCGTACGCTCAACCGCGAATGTGACTTTCTTGCTCGGGTCGTAGGCATTGCCATGCAAAACTGCGTTCACGGCGGCTTCTCGCACCGCCATGGAGATCTTCATGACCTCCTCGTCATCAAAGCCGGCTTCGGCAGCCATGCGGCTAGCCGTCTCTTCGGCATTGTTCACCGTCTCCAGGGTCGAATCGAGCGTATAGGAGACGCGGTCTGCGGGCATAGAGTGAATGGTTCCTGAGTCGGCCTTCGCCTCGCTTGCGACGGTGACGCCGAGCTCAAAGTGCTGGCCCGAACGCGGTGGGCGGGCGAATTGAGAGTTTGCCTGTAGAGCTCGCAAAAGTCAACGCGATACCGTCAAGAAGATCCATGCTCTCACAAACCCGCATGGATGTGATTGCTTGCTGCAGCGTTCCAGGCCTTGAAAATCTCTACTGTCGAAGCCGGTCAGGCGTTACAATAGCCCACCCTCGATCTTCAGCGAAATGGTTTCGGTATGCCAACAACAAAGGTTCCCGCTGCCATGCGCGAACGCCTGCTGCGTTCCGCGCGAAAAGTAATGAAGAATGCCTACGCGCCCTTCTCCAACTTCAGAGTGGGTGCAGCCATTCTCACCTCGAAGGGCCAAGTCTTCCTGGGATGCAACGTCGAGAACTCTTCTTACGGGTTGACCAACTGCGCCGAGCGGGCCGCGATTTTCTCCGCTATCGCCAAGCTTGGTCCAGAACTGGAGATCCGCGCCGTCGCCGTCACGAACGATCACGGAGCTCCTTGCTCGCCCTGCGGCGCCTGCCGCCAGGTCATCTATGAATTTGGGCCGCGCGCCATCGTCTTCTACCAGGGCGAGAAAAGCCCGAAGCAAAGTCTCATCACCGATCTTCTGCCGGAGGGTTTCCGCCTCAAGTGAGCCAGCCGAGTGTTGCCCAATCCCCGTTCCGCGTCATCGATCTCATTCGCAAGAAGCGCGATGGCGGCGCACTATCCACCGCTGAAATCGGATACCTCGTCGATGGTTGCACGGAAGGCAGCATTCCCGATTACCAAATGGCCGCGTGGCTCATGGCAGTCACGCTGCGCGGAATGACGCGCGAGGAAACCACCGTTCTCACGCACGCCATGCTGCATTCCGGTGAAGTTCTCGATCTCAGTTTCCTTCCCGGAAAAAAGGTGGACAAGCACTCCACCGGCGGCGTCGGCGACAAGACCTCTCTCGTGCTTGCCCCGCTGGTCGCCGCCGGCGGTCTTTACGTCCCCATGATTAGCGGCCGCGGATTGGGCCACACTGGAGGAACGCTCGACAAACTCGAATCTATCCCCGGGTTTCGCGTAGGTTTGACGGTGCCCGAGTTCCATCGCGTGCTCAAAGCCTGCGGCTGTTCCATGATTGGCCAGACGGAGAAAATCGCGCCGGCGGATCGCAAGTTGTACGCGTTGCGCGACGTTACCGGCACGGTCGAGAGTCCGTATCTTATTTGCGCTTCGATCATGAGCAAGAAGCTGGCCGAAGACACCGACGCGCTCGTGCTCGACGTGAAGACCGGCTCAGGGGCTTTTATGAAAAAGGAGGAAGACGCCGTCTTCCTCGGCGAACTCATGGTCGAAACTGGCGAACGCATGGGCAAGCAAATGGTCGCGCTCATCACCGACATGGACCAGCCGCTCGGCCATATGGTTGGCAATGCGCTCGAAGTGCAGGAGTGCATCGAGGTATTACACGGCGGCGGACCGCAGGATTTGCGCGATCTCTGCAGCGAGTTAGCGGCCTGGATGTTCTATCTCGGCGGTGCCGCAAAGACGGTCGCTCAAGGCAAGCAGCTCTCCGAGCAAATCATCGCCTCCGGCCAAGGCTTCGAGAGGTTCCGGCAGATGGTTGAGTTGCAGGGAGGCGACATCAGCGCGATCGACGATCCGACCCGCCTCCCGGGCACCGATCACCGTGTTGAGGTGCTGAGTCCCCAAAATGGATATGTGACTGCGATCGCGTGCGAACAGGTCGGCACCGCCTGTGTGATCCTGGGCGGAGGCCGCGAACGCAAAGAAGATTCGGTTGATCCCGCCGTAGGCATCGTGGTTCACAAAAAGATCGGCGATCGAGTTTCTGCCGGCGAGCCGCTCTGCACCATGCATTGCCACTGCGATCACGGCCACTCCGACGCACAGGCCGCGCGCGCAAGAACTTTGCTGGAAGAGAGCTATCAGATTGCGGCCGCTGCGCCTGCACACAAAACATCCTTGGTTCATCGTGTGATTTACAAAGGGGAACACTAGATGGGACGTTTTACTGGCATCCTCGGTCTGCTCGCCATGTTGGGCCTCGCCTACGCCTTCTCCACCAACCGCCGCACGATCAGCAAGAAAACGGTTGGCTGGGGCCTGGGCCTGCAAGTTGTGTTTGCCATCTTTGTCCTGAAGATTGAGATTGGCCGCCGACTTTTCGAAAAGGCCGGAGACGCCGTCAATCGCTTGCTTAGCTATTCATTTGAGGGATCGAAGTTCGTTTTCGGTGGGCTCGGAGCGCAGGGCTCGCCGATGGGATTCTTTTTCGCATTCCAGGTGCTGCCCACCGTGATTTTCATCGCCGCCTTTTTCGCCGTGCTCTATCACTACGGGATCATGCAATTCATCATCAAACTCGCCGCGAAAGTGATGACGCGCTTCATGGGCGCGAGCGGCGCTGAGTCTCTGAACGTGGCGGCTAGCGTCTTCATGGGTCAGACTGAAGCTCCGCTCACCATCCGCCCGTTTCTTCCCGACCTCACGCGCTCCGAACTGATGACCGTGATGACCAGCGGCATGGCCCACGTCTCCGGGGGCATCATGGCAGCGTATATCGCCTTCGGCATCGAACCCAAACATCTTCTGAGCGCGGTTATCATGACCGCCCCCGGCACCATCCTGATTTCGAAGATGCTTGTGCCGGAGACGGAAGTTCCGAAGACGGCCGGTCGTGTCGTCATGAGCGAGGAAGAAGTGGGTGCCGAGAAAAGTGAAAACCTGCTGGGCGCGATTGCGCGCGGCACCACCGACGGCTTAGGCCTGGCCCTCAATATCGCCGCCATGCTGATTGCATTCCTCGCGCTGATCGCCCTGGCCAACGGCCTCCTCGGCGGCATTCACAACCGGCTCGGAGTGGTGTGGTTTCCGGCCAGCCTGCAGCAGATCTTCGGCACATTGTTTGCCCCCGTCGCCTGGGTCATCGGAATCCCTTGGCGCGACTGTTCTGCCATCGGCAATCTTCTGGGCACGCGCATGGTGTTGAACGAACTTGTAGCCTTCTCGATGCTCGGACCGCAGAAGGCTGCGCTCGACCCCCGCTCGTTTACGATTGCGACCTTCGCGCTCTGCGGTTTCGCCAATCTGAGCTCGATTGGAATTCAGTTGGGCGGCATCGGAGCACTTGCTCCCAACAAGCGAGGCGAACTGGCGCGTCTGGGAATTCGCGCGATGCTGGCCGGAACCATGGCCAACCTGATGTCGGCTTCGATTGCCGGCATGCTTTTGTGAGGGAGCTTTCCCAGCGTGAAACTAGCTCAGCGGCTAAAGCCGTCGATGAAAACCGACTTTTTCCGCAGCCTGCTAAAGGGGCCACGCTCAATGATGTGGGCCAACCGGCGGGTAAGATTTCAGAAATTTGTGGGGGGTACCCCCCCTACCCCAAAAATGAGTTAAGTTGATGATAGTAAGGTAGTTATAGGCAAAATATTCAAAACATAGGACTTAGCATTGAATTTTGCTGTTTGGCGTGCACTTGCGGGGTGCTGACCGGGGCCATATGTTGTCAAATAGCGGTGAAAAGTTTGCGTCCGGAAATGCGTTCGTCTCTGGAGACTGGCGCAGTTCTCGATGGTGCACTGTCGAGGTATCTTCGCACCGATTGGGGAGCAAGTCTGTGATGGCTCGTACATCGCGTTTGTGATGAAAGAGGGTAGACGCCAGATTGCGGCGGTTAGCGAAAGATCACAAGCGGTGGGCGCAGAATATCACCCTTCGAAAAAGGAGGGGGGTGGGGCACCCGGCGGTAATTGAGAATTAGAGTCAAAGGCAGCGGACAGGAGTGTCCGCTCCACACGGGTCTTGGGGAGAACGCCTGGACACTTCGCGGGAGTTTCGGGGGTGTAGGGGTCCTTCGACTACGTAGCTGCTTCGCTTCGCGAAGCGGCTACTCCGCTCAGGATGACATTTTATGGGCGCCCGCATCTTCCTCAACAAACTGCGCGGGCATGTCGTCACCGCCGATACCCGCCGGGTGCCCATCCTTTTCGCGCGCTTAGCGAAAAGGGTGGGTGATGGGGATCATCGGTGCGCTCTATGGTCGAGGGGTGCGGCAGGAGTCAGCGAAAGATCACAAGCGGTGGGCGCAGAATCCCACCCTTCAAAAAACGAAGGGTGGGGCACCCGGCGTTCGTCTCCCATCCAACGATCTCACGGTTGCTCTCGCCTCATTCATTTGTATACTAGAACTCGCAGTGTGCAATCCTGTTCAACGCAATCAGATCGAACAAAACCGGAGCGTCCCGATGGCCAAGTTTCTTCTAGCCCTAGTCGTCTTCTCCTCGCTAACCCTCTGGGCCGCCGACAATATCACGCCGCTCAACGTCAAGGAGGGTCTCTGGGAAATGACTGTAACCCATTCCATGAGCGGCATGCCAGCCATGCCGGACATCCCTCCCGACGTTCTTGCCAAGATGCCTCCGGAGCAGCGCGCCCGCATGGAAGCGATGATGAAGGGCGGGCCGAGCACCGACGTCCGCAAAGAATGCATCACGAAAGAGAAAATAGAAAAGCAACCCGCACCGTCGTGAATTCCACGGGCAGCAAGCTGGAAGTGAAAATTCACTGTGAAGAAAAGCAGGCTTCGACCGATGGAACGCTGGTGCTGGAGACTGTCGGTTCCGATCACGTCAAGGGGACGATGCAGGCAGTGACCAACGCCAACGGCCATACCATGAACATGAACTTCACCTTCAGCTCCAAATACCTGGGCCCAGCCTGCGGAGACGTCAAGTAGAGTGACAACAGGCCAGCTAGCGCAGTGCTTGTGTGCGCGAGGACTGGGTCGTCCCTCTGGGACTTAGTTCATTCTTTCCACTTTTCCCAGCGCTGAAGCGCTGGGCTAAGTTAGTTCGCTCCTCCGGGGCTGGATGCGCCAGGGCTAGGCCGAGCGTATCCCGATCCGCCTCCGACGAAGTGGACAATCTCCAGCTGGTCTCCGTCGTGCAGTGGCGTCTGCGGCCATTGGTCGCGGGGCACGATCTCGCGGTTCAGTTCGATCGCCACGCGGTCGGGCTTCATGCCGAGCCGCTCGACGAGCGCACCCAGAGTTTCGGCGGATGAGATTTGGTTCTCGCCATTGATCGTTAGATTCATTGGATACATTGTCGCATTCAAGAAGACGTAGCGGACTCTGGTAGAGACGCGGCTTGCCGCGTCTCCGTGTGGATTGGGATTGTCGCGCGGACGGAGACGGGGCAAGCCCCGTCTCTACAACGCGGCGCGCAGCTGGAACTTGCGGGTAGCAGTTCGTCCGTCGAAACTGGCTTGCACGAGCACGGAGGAATCAGCGAGCGACTTTTCGTCCACGTGAACGCTCATCTCGGCGTTGCCCTCAGCGTCGGTGAGAACCTGCGCGTAGTAGGGCGCGGAGTCTGGCCGGGCGAGGCGGAGTGTCAGCCGAGCGCCTTCGACCGTAGCGCCACCGTCGGTAACTCGAATCTGCATGGTCAGAGAGCCGCTCGAATGCACGGACCTGGCATTAATCCACTCGAGGTCAAGCTCTTTCACCGCCGCCAGCGTTTCCGGTGTCTCCCGCTTGTCGAAGATGGAATCGACTTTGCCATCGCGGATGGCGTCGAGCACCTCGCGATGCAGTTCGCGCAGCATTTTCTCTTTATCCGGATCGTTGTTCGGAGATACGTTTGGAGATATATTCGGAGAGTCGTCCTGAGATCTGATTTTGCCTTCCGCCGCGCCCGAGCCATAGGGAACGGCGCGCTTCCCGATGCAGCGGCCCCGAACGAAGACTTGCGTCTGCAGCAACTGCTCGCCTTCGCGGGCTTCGCTCTGCACGTGGTAGATCGTGTCTTCGTGCCGAATGTCGGTATTAAACCCAAAGATCATGCGGTGCACGCTCTCCCTGGTTCCTGTCGTTGGTTCCTGTCGTTTTCGTGTCAAGCGACAGGTTCCACTGGATAAACTATTAAAAAACGGTTACTTAGCTTGACACTTCCGCCCCTGAAAACTAATCTAGAACGTTTACTGTTGCGCTTGACCGAGATTATATATAGCTCCTCCTATGCCGGACAATTATTTCGCTCGCTACCTCCCCCTCCTGATGCACCTCGGCATCGCCACAGCCCTTGCAGTCGGGATTGTGATCCTGTCCCAGTTGGTTGGCCGGCACAAGCCGGGTCTGGCCAAGATGTCCCCCTATGAGTGCGGGGTCGAGCCCGTCGGCGATGCGCGGAGACGATTTTCCGTCAAGTTTTACCTGGTTGCCATGCTTTTTATATTGTTCGACGTGGAGGCGGTTTTCCTCTACCCCTGGGCGGTCATCCTGCGCGAACTGAAGATGTTTGGTTTCTGGGAGATGATGGTGTACATCGCGATCGTGCTGGTCGGACTTTTCTATGTGTTAAAAAAGGGCGTTATCGACTGGGGGCCCGCGGCCGCCAAGCGGGGAGATATCTGATGCCCCTGGCTCCCCCCATCACCAATATCGAGGAGTTAAAGTCGCATCCCGCCTTGGGGCGCCTGGTGGCATGGAACGCCTCTGTGGTGCAGGCGGCGAAGTTCGATCGCGAAGAGCTTACGATCTGGGTCGAGAAGGACGCCATCCGGGAGGCTTGCGCCATTTTGCGCGACTCCGCAGATTGCCCATTCAATTATTTATGCGACCTTACCTGCGTGGACTGGTATCCCTCGGAGCCGCGGTTTGAGGTGGTTTATCATCTGCTTTCGATTCCGACGAAAGAGCGGGTGCGTTTGAAAGCCCGCCTTGACGGTTCCAGTCCGGCGATCGAATCGGTCACTTCGGTTTGGCCCTCGGCCAATTTCTATGAGCGTGAAGTGTTCGACCTGTTTGGCGTGCGCTTCACCGGACATCCCAACCTGAAACGCATCATGATGCCCGATGACTGGGAAGGCCATCCTCTGCGGAAGGACTACCCCGTGGAGGGATACCGTTAGGCATGCCGCAATTGCCCGCTACCGTCGCTGAACCCGGCCAGGATGGCACCCTGATCCTGAACATGGGGCCGCAACACCCCTCGACGCATGGGGTTCTGCGGTTGGTGGTGGAGATTGAGGGGGAGACGATCGTGCGGCTTCGGCCGGAGATCGGCTACCTGCACACGGGCATCGAGAAAACCTGCGAAGCCAAGTTCTACCAGCAAGTCGTGCCGCTAACGGATCGCATCGATTACCTCTGCCCCATGACCAACAATCTCGCCTACTGCCTGGCAGTGGAGAGGCTGTTGGGACTGGAAATTCCGCCGAAAGCGCAGTGGATGCGGGTTCTGATGAATGAGTTGACCCGCATCAATTCGCACCTGGTCTGGCTGGGATCGTCCGCCATGGACCTGGGCGCGATGACGGTCTTTCTCTATTGCTTCCGCGAGCGCGAGGACGTTCTGCGCTTTTATGAGATGGTCAGCGGGCAGCGGATGATGTCGTCGTATTTCCGCATTGGCGGGTTGGCGCTGGAGCCGCCGCTGGGATTCTTCGAGAAGGTCAAAAAGTTCGCCGACCGCTTTCCCGGGAACGTGGATGAATATGAGGGCTTACTGACCGGAAATCCGATTTTCACGAAGCGCACCAAGGGCATCGCCTACCTGAGCGCGGACGATGCGATTGCTCTGGGCGCAGGCGGTCCAACGTTGCGCGCCAGCGGGGTCGACATCGACCTCCGCCGCGATGCTCCTTACACCGGTTACGAGAACTTCAAATTCAAGGTGCCGGTCCGCACCGAAGGGGACGTGTTCGCGCGATACATTTGCCGCGTCGAGGAGTTGCGGGAATCGATTGGCATGGTGCAGCAGGCGCTGGCGGGAATGCCGGAAGGACCCATAAAAGCCGACGCGCCCAAGATCGTGCTGCCCGATCGGGAAAAAATGAAGACGCAGATGGAAGCCCTTATCTACCACTTCAAGATCATCACCGAGGGCTTCGGGGTTCCGGCGGGCGAAGTTTACCAGGCGGTCGAATCGCCGCGCGGCGAGATGGGATACTACGTCGTCAGCGACGGCACGGCCAAGCCGTATCGCGTGCACATGCGCGGACCCTCCTTCGCGAATCTGCAGGCGCTCGCCAAAATGTGCGAAGGACAGCTGATTGCTGACGTGGTCGCGGCCATTGGGTCCATCGACGTCATATTGGGTGATGTGGACCGGTAGAACATTTGTAATTAGTGATTTGTAATTTGTAATTGGAAAACTCATGACTCCGGATGAGTTGCGCGTGCGGACGAAGTCGTTTGCGCTCCGGGTCGTGAAACTCTACCGTTCGTTGCCACGTTCGGCAGATGCGCAA
>JBEKWL010000210.1:0-5184 GCA_049513095.1 Terriglobales bacterium | reverse complement strand
CCTTATATGCAGCCTACTGATCCAAGATTCGGCGCAGTGACGCAGTTCTCCACCGGCGCGAACAGTCATTACAACGGTCTTCAACTGACCGCGATGAAGCGGCTCGGCCATGGCTTGCAAGGGCAGGTCAATTACACCTGGAGCCGTTGCATGGATACGGTCTCGAACGGAGGGTTCCTTCCTTTTTCCGCAGGAGGGATTCTCTCGCCTCTGCCGGGAAACCTGGCCCGCGACTATGGTCCTTGCGACTATGACATCCGGCACAATCTCAACGCGCAGTATGTGTATCAGTTGCCGGTCAGAGTGCGCAGTCATGCGCTGGGCTATGCGCTCGACGGCTGGCAGATTTCTGGAACGGCGTTTTGGCACAGCGGAGTTCCGTTCTCCGTGCTGAGCACGCCTTATTCAGCAAACGGAAACGGCATCGTGCAGGGCAGCGGGCCGCAGTTCGCCAGTCTTGTGCCGGGAGTAGATCCCTATTGTCGTCACTGCAACCTTCCCGCTACCCAATTGGGCACGATTCAGTGGCTTAATCCGGACGCATTTGTATCGGCCGTCGATCCGAGTACAGGGCAGTGCTATGGCGGGGACAGCCCGCAGAATTGCCGTTTCGGAAACCTCGGCCGTAATGCCCTGCGTGGTCCCGATTTCCTCTGGAGCGACTTCTATCTGACAAAATGGTTTCCCTTGACCGAGCATGTGAAGCTGCGATTTGAAGGTCAGTTCTTTAATGTCTTCAACCATCCGAATCTTGGGCTCCCCAGCGTGGTGCAGGCCGGCATTCCAGGAAATCCTTCCACGCAGAGTGGATTTGGAGCGCTCACGTACACGACCTCTCCGCCGACCGGTTTACTGGGCGTCGGTTTGGGTGGCGATAGCAGTCCACGCATGATCGCTTTTCAGGCGCGGTTGGAGTTCTGAGCGTGCCCCGGCGATTCTGGACGAATAGTCGGCAACCTGGAAGTAATGACGCGGGTCTCCTAAAATTACTTTCGCATTGCCCTTCACTCGCCCGTAGACCTAATGAGACTGTAAGCTGTAGGGTTCTAGACGGCATCGGGAAGCAGGGCATAGGATTCGCCCGGAAGACTCGGCGCGATGCCGACACCTAAAATCATGCAAGGGCGCGCGTCGTTCCGAAAACCGTTCCTGGCAACATTGGCGACCCTGTTTGCTGCGGTTGCGATTGTTTACGGTTCCCTCTGGATGTATGCGGTGCGTTACTCGGGGCCGCGGGTAGAGCTCGGCTTCAATATCCTCCACAACCCTCCCTATGACGAGAGAACGCACTCGCAATCAGTCGAAGATGTGGTGGAAGGAAGCCCTGCGGAGCGCGCCGGCCTGCGCGTTGGCGACCGCATTATTGGCATAAATGGGCGAGCGCTGGACACCGACATTGCTTCCGACGAAGCCTATGTCCGTGGTCGGCCCGGCGACCCGGTGGAATTCACCGTGGAACGCGCCGGCGAGCCCAAGCCGCTGATTCTGCATGGCGTCTTTCGGGCAGCCGCGCCGGCTAGAACGCCCGAGGGCCTTGCCAAGTCCTCGGCGCTGCAAGTCCTCAGATTATTCCCCATTCCCTTTCTTCTCGTGGCATTCGCCGTCCTGTTCTTGAGGCTGGACGAACCCAACGCGTGGCTTCTGGCATTGCTGTTCTGTGCGTTTGCCGCCTCCGCCCCACTTCTCAATCCCTTGGCCATCTCTCCTGCCCTCCGCGCGTTTGCGTTTGCTTTTCGCGCAGTGTTTGCGGGAATGCTGGCTCCGCTTTTCTATCTTTTTCTTGCAGTGTTCCCGCTGTCATCGCCTCTGGATAGGCGCCTCCCGTGGCTGAAGTGGGTGGGGCTTTTGTTCGGAGTCTGTATTGTCTTACCCGGGTTGCGGACTGGGGATCCAAGCCTTCCACGAGTGGTAGCCCACCTGGTAGGCAGCCGCAACGCTGCTTTCATCAACGCTGGCTTGAACTACGACTTGCTTTTTCTGGGCATAATCTCGCTGGCGCAAAATTCATTCATGGCCGCCGTCCCTGCAGAAGCGCGGCGCAAATCACGAGTGATTCTGTGGGGCACCGTGGTCGGCATCCTGCCGATCGCGCTCGAGAAAATGGCCGAGGATTTCGCCGGATATCGCCCCTCTTTCTGGCTCGGTACCGTACTGGTGCTCGTGATGTTCCTGTATCCTCTCTCCTTCGCTTACGCGGTGGTGAAGCACCGCGTGATGGAAATTCCGGTGTTGCTGCGGCGCAGTGCGCGCTACGTTCTCGTGCAGAGGGGCTTCATCGTTTTGATGTTCCTGGTGGCGGCTTCCGCCATCGCGCTCTTCACGCACGTTTTCTCGCGACTCCTCCGCGCGGATACGAATATCGGGATGGCTCTGAGCGCAGTATTCGGAATTGTTTTGGTCTGGACATCGGCGCCTTTGGTCAAGCGGGGAACCCTGCGCATCGACCGGGCCTTTTTTCGCAGCGCTTATGACTCTCGTATCATTTTGCACGACCTCGCGGAGAAAACCCGGACGGTGGGCGACCGTCGCCAACTGGCTATGCTCCTCGAGAGCCATGTGAGCGAAGCGCTGCACCCGAAAACCCTGGCGTGTTACCTCGAATCCGGCAATGGCCGCCTGGCCGCGATCTCCGGAACGCAACCCGCAACCCTCGAAACGCTCGCGGTAAGCGCCCCGGTTTTCGTCGAACTTGCGCGCCGCGGGAAAGCGTGGGAAGTGCCATCCGATTCCGCCAGCGCCGGAGAGTTAACAGCACTCGAGCCCCTCGCGCCGGAATGCCTGGTGCCTATCCTCGGCCGTGAGAACAACCTCATAGGCATGCTCGTTCTCGGGCAGCGGCGTTCCGAGGAACCTTATTCCGGCGAGGACAAGCAGTTGCTCGATTCAGTAGCGGCCCATGCGGGCATCGCTTTGGAGAACATACGTCTCGCAGAAAAGATGGCGGAGCGAATGGAGGAAGATCGCCGCACCGCTCAGGAAATGGAAATTGCCCGCAAGGTGCAGGCCAGGCTCTTTCCGCAAAAGTTCCCAGCCATGAATACACTCGAATACACGGGCGCTTGCATCCAGGCTCGGAAGGTGGGCGGGGACTACTACGACTTTCTGGAGCTTCGCCCCGGCCGCTTGGCGCTCGTGCTGGCGGACATTGCGGGCAAAGGGGTGTCTGGCGCCCTGCTGATGGCCAATCTGCAAGCCAATTTGCGCAGTCAATACGCGGTGGCAGTCGACGATCTGCCGCGACTGCTTGCCTCCGTCAACCGCTTGTTCTACGAGAATAGCGACGATGCCAGTTACGCTACCTTATTCTTTGCGGATTACGACGACTCCAGCCGCAAGCTCCGCTACGCCAATTGTGGACATCTTCCCCCACTACTGCTACGCGGCTGCGCAAGCTCGCAGGATCAGGCGCCGAATGTGGAGCGGCTGCGTTCCACCTGCACCGTGATGGGATTGTTTGAAGACTGGCATTGCGAGATTGCGGAAGTGCAGCTTGCTCCAGGTGACACGCTGGTGCTCTACACAGATGGAGTCACCGAAGCCGCAAACGCCGATGGGGAAGAGTTTGGCGAGTCCCGTCTGCTGGCGACCCTTGGGAGCAATTTTCACCTTCCCGTGGGACCACTTCTCCAGGCAATTGTTGAGGCGGTGCAGCAATTCAGCCGCGGTAGCGAACAGCAGGATGACATCACCCTGGTGATTGCGCGCTCCCTGGCGTAATCGGATCCGCGCCGCAGACGTCGGGCACCGTGCGATAGCTCCCGGATTGTCGGCAAACCTTACCTTACTGGATTACGTCAGGTTTGCCCGTCATCCGACCGGAATACGAAGCGAGTGCACAGGCGGCCAGTTCTACATGTAGCCGATCCGCCGGCGGTCGCTGGTGATAAGAGAATATCCACGCCAGTTCTTGTCCCAGGCGGGAGCCCGCGCTGTCCGGAGCGAAGGTTGGCCAGGATTTGTCGGAGTGCTGCCGGGATATCGCGCTGCACACGAGGACCGCGGTTGGTGCCCAAGGCAACGTCTGGCAGAACAAACCGGCTCGCAACTCAAAACACTTTCCGGAACCCCCAGAACAGGAAACCCGCCAGCACCATCGAGGCCGGCAGCGTCAGCACCCATGCCATCGCCAGGTTGCGTACCGTAGACCATTGCAGGCCGGAATGGTTCGCGGCCATGGTACCCGCAATTCCCGACGAGAGCACGTGCGTCGTACTTACCGGCAGCCCGAACCAGTCCGCCGCGCCGATCGTGAACATGGCCGTGATTTCCGCAGCCGCCCCCTGACCATAGGTAAGGTGTTCCTTGCCAATCTTCTCTCCGACCGTAACCACGATCCGCTTCCATCCGATCATCGTGCCCAGTCCAAGCGCCATGGCAACTGAGACTTTGACCCACCCCGGAATGAAGCGCGTCGAAGCGTCCACGTGCTTCTTGTAGTTGTCCAAACCTTCCCAATCTGACGCGGTAATCGCCGGTTGCCCGCTCTTCTTCATCAGGCGCAGGGCTTCGCTGGCGACATACATATCGTTGCGGAAGTTCCGCACCCGGTCATTCGGAATCTTCGCCAACTCCCCGAACAGCGCCGTCTCGTTGCCGATGCCGCCAACTAATTGACGCAAGCCCAGCATCGTGTTGGGAGTGAATTCCTTGGTGCGAATGTAATCGGTAACCTCTTCCCGAGCGTCCCCGATAACTGCGTCCGGGCTGACATACTTGGACAATATCCCGGCGGCCTGCTGCGATACCGCAATGAAGTCGTCCGATTGTTTCCGGGTTATCGCGTGGTTCAAAGCATAGGCTGTAGGCACCGTCCCGATGAGGATCAACATGATCAGCCCCATGCCCTTCTGTCCATCATTCGACCCGTGCGCGAAACTCACTCCTGTGCAAGTCAGCAACAGCAGCGCCCGAATCCAGAACGGCGGCGGCTCGGTCCCTACCGGAGCCTCATACAGTGCGCGGTTCTTGATCACGGCCTTCATCAAAAACAACAAGAGTCCCGCACAGACAAATCCCACGATCGGCGACAGCAGCAGCGATTTCCCGATGTTGGTAGCTTGCGCCCAGTCTACGCCGCTGGTGCCCGTTTTCGGGGATATCAACTGATTCGCAATGCCCACGCCGATAATCGACCCGATCAAGGTGTGCGAACTCGAAGCCGGCAAGCCGAAATACCAAGTCCCA
>JBEKWL010000209.1:0-5279 GCA_049513095.1 Terriglobales bacterium | reverse complement strand
CCTGAAACCGAAAACGGCGAAGGGGAACATCAGGCAGCGTGAGCGAGACCTGATGGCAAAACTTGAAAAATTGATGGAGATCAACGACGAAGATACGTTTCGCAAGGGACTGGAAAAAGAGTTCGGAATTAAGCCGGGAGACCCGAGGTACGAAAAGGCTATGAACGCTTGGCGCGAAGCTGAATAGCGCGGTCTACACGCTTCCCAAAGCTCTTAACGCGCTTGTTTTTTTCGCGTTCCGACAAACCGCATTCATTCATATGCTCTTCGATGATGGCTGCGATCTTGCGCGCCGCCTCAGCCTTGCGCTGCGGGTTGGGTTTTGGCAATGCGGTAGAAGCCATACGATGCTGATCCTCGTCCTTCACTAAAGTCATACATTCCGCCCGATGCGTCAAGTCCGAACGCTTGTCATAGGAACTTTATCTTCCGCGGCTGAGGCAGGGAAGTGACGAAGGTAATCGCGGGATGGGCGTGAGCCGGGTCGAGCCCACGACTTCCCCTTCGCCCCGGCCCCACTGACGTTATGTAAAAATTCGTAGCAGTTCGCCCCAAACTCGTGTATAAAACACAGTTCAGTGTCAGTGCCGATGGCAAGGCATTCTGCTTACGCCGGACCGGGCTAAAGCCTTCCATTTCTATTCGTTTCGTCCAGTTTAGGCCGCCGCGGAGTGTGCTCTCTAACCTATGCCTTCACGTCCCACATCTGCAGACCGCTCGTTGCGCCTGGCGCTTCCGGCGACCTCCGCCAATCTGGGCCCAGCTTTTGACGCCGCTGCCCTCGCCCTGGATTTTCACCTCCGCCTGCGCGCCGAGCGCGCCCCCGATTTCTTCGTCACCGCCGAAGGCCGCGACGCGCCGATCTGCGCCCGCATGGAGAATCACCTCATCGTCACCACCTATTGCGAGGTGCTCGAATCGGAGAACCGCAAGATTGCACCCTTGCGCATCCACATCGCAAACGAGATTCCGATTGGCAGAGGATGCGGATCGTCCGCCGCCGCCCGCCTGGCTGGGATCGCGCTGGCGGTGCATTTCGGACATCTGCGCTGGAAAAATGACCGCATCGTCGGCGAAGCTTCCATGCGCGAACACCATCCCGACAACGCCGCTGCCTGCTGGATGGGCGCGCTCACGGTGGCGCGCATGGCCAATCAGGTTCAGGCGCAGGTGGTCGAAGTGAAGCCGAAAGGGAAGTGGCCGCTGCTGCTGGCTGTCCCGGACGCGCCGCTCTCGACCGAGCAAGCCCGCCGTGTGCTGCCCTTCCAGTACTCGCCCGCCGACACCGTCACCAACATTCAGAACTCGATGCTTCTGCTGGCGGCGTTCACGCAGGACCGTCCTGACCTGCTCTCCTCGGCTCTCGAAGACCGCATCCACCAGCCTTATCGCGCGCCGCTCTGTCCGCTGCTGCCCGCGCTCAAGGAACTCACTGGAGATTCCGGCATCCTCGGCGCCGCCCTCAGCGGAGCGGGCCCGTCCGTGCTGGTGTTCCTCGACCCGAAGGTTTCGCCGAAAAAAGCGAAGCAGAGAATCGCCGCTCACCTCACCAAGCGCCGGCTTACCGCCGAACTCCTCCTCACCCAGATCGCGCTCCACGGCGGACGCGATGGAGCCGACTGGCGCAAGCATCATCCCTCCGCCAAAAAATAAGGCCGTGTGGGGACGGGGCTTCGCGAGCCTGCCCTGCTTTGCCGAAGCCCCGAGCGAACCGGGGCCCCCAGCGCGCCTGCTTTTGGCGCGATGGGGTGGGGGAAGCCGAGGGGGGAGCCGAAGGGTCCAAGCCGAGCGCACCGGGGTGGAGTAGCCCGGCAGCAGCGCTGTCTGCGACTCAATCTTTATCTACGAGAGCCAAGACCTGACCTTGCGCACCATGCTGTCGGATAGGGTCGCTATTGTTGGACAGACCGTGGCCGGGGGTTTTGAGCGCTATCGCCTGGTTTCAACAGTTACGTTTCAGATTCCGAGGCTCATCTTGCGGGAAGCATTTATCATTGCGAAAAGTGTGACTGAGGGGATCTTGCCTAATCGAGGAGATACGTGAGCACGCACGAGGAACGGGTTCGACAGAGCTTTTCCAAGCAGGCCTTCATGTCCACTTTGGGGGGCCCCGGAGCCAGTTGAGGCAAAATAGACATATCGGATTGTTTAGGTGAGACCATTTATGGTGTACCGATCGTTCGTTCGAGTATTGGCTTTGACGACGGTCGTCAGTGGATGGACAAGGCTGGACGTCGGCTCAATCACCTCTTGGCAAGTCGACAACAAAGCCAGTCCCGGCGCGCAGCAAACTTCCCCCACCGCCAACCCTTCTGCGAGCGAGATTGAAAGTAATCCATGGGCGAAGGCTAGACCATATTTTGAGAAACCCTTTCCGGACCTGCGCGCAAATGTACCGGAACTAAAGGGACTCGCCCCTGCTACCAGCCAGGATCCGCTCACCTACATTCTTGACCGTGCTGGCGAAAAGTGCGTTGATTTGCTGAGTCGGATACCGAATGTGATTTCTCGCGAAGAGGTGACTACACTCGTACCTAAACCTCCGCGCATGGGCGTCAGCATAGAGCCTTACATCGGGATCCAGCGGGAAAAGTTCGATTATCTGCTGCTGTCTAAGCACACTGAGAGTGGCACAAAACTTGAAGAGTACCGCATGGTAAATGGTCGTCCCGCAACAACTGCGACCGCATTGGGCCAACTCTCGCAGGGATTTACGTCTGAATGGCTGCGTATCTATCCCGGGAACAGATCCGAATCTAGATTCCGCTATCTCGGGCAGCAAATGATGGATCAACACCACGTGTTCGTACTGGGATTTGCTCAGATTCCAGAATCGGTCAGATTT
The DNA here is from genome assembly GCA_049513095.1 of Terriglobales bacterium. GTDB lineage: Bacteria > Acidobacteriota > Terriglobia > Terriglobales > Acidobacteriaceae > Acidiflorens. Next base: position 2,434 of record JBEKWL010000209.1, on the reverse strand, counting down.
CCGGCGCGCTTTCAATTGCCCGGAAAAGAAGTCGCCATTTTCCTGCAGGGAGTAATGTGGATCGATTCCAGAGACTTCCGAATTCTTCGCATGAGGGAGGACCTGTTGGTCCCCAGGCCTGATATAGGGCTGAAAAAGTTCACGACCACGATTCGCTTTGGTGAAGTGAACATAGCAAAAGCCGGATCGTCGTTATGGCTGCCGCAAGAGGTCGTTATCGAATGGGAATTCAAAACACAGACTGTTCAGCGGCGCCACCGTTACTCAGATTACCGCCTGTACGTAGCCAAAGCTAAGGTTCTGCCAGCTACGCCCTGATTGTGGTCGTCTAAAATGTAAAGCTCCTGTCGCACCAAGGCGATACAAACCAATCATCTATTTACGATTGTGCTGGCTAGTTGGCGTAAGATCTCAATTACACTCATTGACCTCGGGACGGGGGTTTTGAGTGTAAACGCCTGATAACAGAAGTTACCGCTTTCACCTTCCGCGTGATGCAAAAGAAAAGCCGCCCAGACATCGGGCGGCGTCGCCTGTTGGGGGCGTGACAATCCACTAGGCGTTTCCGGATATTCCTCATCGTCCAGCCGGGAATAGTGGACTAGCTAGCTACCTTGGCCTTCAGCGCGAGCCCGTTGCTGCTGACAGCGGACGGAAAACTGATGGAAACAGCGTCCTGCCCATGGAAGCTGATGTTCACGCTGGTTTCGGCTTCGACAGCTTCGCCGTTCAATTCATGATGAGTGTAGCGCCAGAACCTGACGGCCTGAATCGCGGCCTCAGCCAAAATCCGATTGCCCCTCAATATGTGAATTTCCTTCACTCGGCCATCGGTTGCGATCACAGCCTTCATGCCGACTGTGCCGACAAGATTGGCGTCGGGCCCGTCAGGATAGATCACATGGCCCTGCGGCGCTTCCGCCACTTGCAAGCGATTCGATCCGGAACCGGCTTCTTCCCTGGAGAAAATTATTTTGACATTGCCGTAAGGTCTCGGGCTACTTGAAACCACTGGCACAACCACCGCGGGAGCCGATGCTGGTAGAGGGATGGTCTCAGCTCGCTCAGAGTTCTTTAGAATCCAGTGCCCGACGAATACTAGCGACGACACTGCCAGCAGTAGACTGGCGGCGATGGTAATCCAGCGTATCCGCGGATCCGTGGGTTGTGCCACCTGGGGACGGATCGACCGGGGCTGGAGAGGCTCTTGATACGTGTCCGCCAAGGAAAGTGGAGTCGGGATTGCAAAATTGCGTTGCGTGAGGGAGCTGGCAGGGGACGGAGGTGCGTCGGGAAGTTCGAGGCCCCAGACTTTTTCTTCGAATGCCACCGACTCAATCCCCGCCTGAATCTCGAATGGGCCGAGCTGTTTGGTCCAGACCACCCGAAACTGTGATCTATTTTGGCCCCGCTGAAGCATGATGGTCTGACCGGCCTGCAGCGGATTGCGTAATCCCCCCAACCGTCCCCCGATGGGGCTAATGTCCACCGTGTGGGCAAGTTGAGGCTCGGCGTTCTGACCATTCTCGTCGTCGGGCCAGACTCGCAACGGCAGCACCATCTTAGTGCGCTTGTAACGCTGTACTCCCCGAAGCATTGACTACAGACTACGTTCGTTCGTGAGGGGAACCAAGTTACCGAGGTAAGCGCCATGCGTGCGCGTAATTACAGGATTCTGCTTGTTGACTACAATCGCCCCGTGGCGGAGCGGCGGGTGCAACGGCTGCGTACGCGCTTTCGAGATCGGTGGCGATTTCCTGTGCCTTTGCTGCGCATCGAGCCGCTCCACGGATGAAACTGCCGCGATTATACCGAATCCTGCCCCCGCTCGGGCTGCGGCAGTGATACCGCGGCATTCTTAGCGCAAAGGATTGTTGTTGATAAATCGCCATCGCACCAACTACGACCCGTCTGGGTCAATGAGTGCTAACGCCTGATTGCGTCAACTATTGGGATTAGTCACATGACGGCGGCAAGCCGAGAAGACTGAACTCAGGTCTGGGCGGTTCTCTGCCGTGTGCCGGGTTGGGGACTACTCCATAAGTAGTAGTTTCCGGACCTGGTTTTTGACTAAGCCACGTGGGTACTTGCAAAGAACTCACCAGAGGTTAAAGTGTCGTAGCGTCGTAAGCTGACCTTCCCCCGGCACCAAGTGCCACAGAACAACACGGAGGGACAACCAAATGAAGAGACTTGGATATTTGCTATTTGCGGTATTGGCAATCACCCTGATGCTGGGGGGAAATGCTTTCGCTGACGGTGTTGGTAACTTCTATTTCGTCACCTACTATTCTAATGCAAATACCACTGGGGCTCCGGATGCAACCTTGCGCATCGTCAACGATGGTGACTACACAGGATGCGTCGGCATCGTCACCGAGGAAACAGCATGCCTCGATCCAAGCCTACCCCTGTATGCGGCGATCTACGTGTT
>JBEKWL010000208.1:0-5296 GCA_049513095.1 Terriglobales bacterium | reverse complement strand
GCGTGAGATTTCCAGAGCCTTGGTCCTCAACCTCTCTGGCAAAGCAAGCGGTGCTTCGGCACTGCCCAGGATATTTTTGCCCTTGACAGAGCCTTCTCTCTTATCGAGGGCCACCCGCCGAATTCGCGCGGGGACTAACGAAGGCGAAGCCCGCTCTATCGCCGAGGGATTGCACAAGTGAGGATCCCGCAGTCAAAATCGGAAGGCAAACGCAAAATCAAAACCAACGTCAAAGGCAGCGGACAGGAGTGTCCGCTCTACACAGCCGTTGGGCGTGAGGAATGTCCCCGGTCTTGCGGATGAGAGGGCGGTTACGAACTTCCTTCCACGTACTCCGACTCTGCGGGGGAAAGCGGGCGGGAGTGCATTCTGACGATCAGCAGTCCGACCAGAACCGCGCTGACCAGCATGACCACCCTTATGTAGAGGCCGGCGTGAAAGGTCTGGTCGCCGGCAGCGGTTCGGACGAGGCCGGAGCTGGCGCTGATGGTGCAGAATGCGAAATAGAATTTTTCCATCCATCCGCTGGAAATGACGAGCAGCCAGAAAAGAATGGCGGAGACGATGGCAAAGATGCCGCAGAGAATCCAGGTGCCGCGGGATACCGTGGACGCTACCCAGATGCCGGTGGTAGGTTGTGCGGCAACCATCTGCCTGACCGCAATCAGGAGGAACACTACGGAATGCACCAAGGCGACGATGGCGCGTTTGCGGTTCGTGAGAATGGAGAATCCGGCCATGCTAACCGTACTGTAGCGGAAATGGCGGGCCTGAAGCAGTGACCTGGATCACAGGAGGCGAGAACCTGGTGGACTTACTCCACGGACTTGGGGGACACTACACCAGAGTTACGAAAGTGGGTAGTGGTGCAGTTTAAAAATTGCCGTCCCTCAGCGGCTAAAGCCGCAATGAAAATACGACGCTTGCGGCACGGCTGAAGCCGTGCCCTTTCAAAACCGACTCAAATGGCACCACTGCCCGAAAGTGACGCTATGAAAATCGACAAACTGCTCAAGCGCTACCGCATCGAACACGGGAAACGCTTCCACCTCAAAGATCACGACCCCGCGGACACGCACGGGCTGGGGTCCGAGCTGAAGCCGCAGTCGAAGGAACTGCTGGCAGACGGCGTCAAAGAAATGAGCCGCCTGCAGGACATTCTCGCGGCGCAGGACCGTTGGGGCCTGCTGCTGATTATTCAGGCCATGGACGCAGCCGGGAAAGACGGAACCATCAAGCACGTCATGTCGGGCGTGAATCCGCAGGGAGTGCAAGTGTGGTCATTCAAGACGCCCTCTGCGGAGGAACTGGACCACGGCTATCTGTGGCGCTGCATGAAATGCGTGCCGGGGCGCGGGCGGATCGGCATTTTCGACCGGTCGTATTACGAGGAGGTGCTGGTGGTGCGCCTCCATCCCCAGATGCTGGAAAGCCAGAAACTGCCGAAGGCGCTGGTCACGAAACATATCTGGCAGGAGCGCTTTGAAGACATCAATAATTTCGAACGCTACCTTACACGGAACGGCATCGCGGTGGTTAAGTTCTTTCTGCATCTTTCCAAGAAAGAGCAGAAGCGCCGGTTCATGGAACGGCTCGACACGCCGGACAAGAACTGGAAGTTTTCTTCCGCCGATGTGAAGGAACGCGAATTCTGGGACGCATATCAGGATGCGTATGAGGATATGATCCGGCACACGGCGAGGGAGGACGCGCCCTGGTACGTTGTGCCGGCGGATAACAAGTGGTTCACGCGACTGGTGGTCTCGCAGGCTGTGGTGGATGCATTGAAGGGCATGAATTTGAAGTATCCGAAGGTGAGCGGCGCCGAGCGGGCTGCGCTGGCGCAAGCACGTCAACAACTCGAGAGCGAGTGAGGCTAGGGACTTGGGTTCGGTACAATAGCGGCCGTGGCTGAAATCAAGGTTGACCGCGCTCAGACACTGGCGAAGGTCGCCATGTTCTCCGGGCTCACCGAATCTGAACTCGCTTTCCTGGCGCAGGGGGCTGTGCCTCGTCGCTTTTCTCCGGGCGAAACCGTCTTCAGCGAAGGCGAGCCTTGCGCGGGACTCTACGTGGTCGAGTCGGGACACATCCGCATCTTCAAGAGCTCGGCCAGCGGACGCGAGCAGGTACTCAGCATCGATGGGCCAGGCAGTTCCGTCGCAGAGGTGCCAGTCTTCGATGGCGGGAACTACCCGGCCTCGGTGACCGCGATCGACGAGGCCACGTTGTTGTTTATCAGTAAGCAGGACTTTCAGGCGCTCTGCCTGGCTCATCCGCAAGTCGCGCTCAAAGTGCTGCGCGTAGTCGGCACTCGGCTGCGACGGCTGGTGGGAATCATCGAGGAACTCTCCTTTAGCACGGTGCGGCACCGGCTGGCGTCCTTCCTCTTGCGCCTTGCCCGAACGGAAGGCAAGCGCACGGCTGACGGAGTGGAAGTCACCTTGCCGGTCAGCAACCAGGAATTGGCGTCGCAGATCGGGACGGTGCGCGAGCTGATTTCAAGGAATCTTTCCCGCTTCCAATCCGAAGGCCTGGTTAAGATCGATGGACGCAGCGTGATCATCCGCGATCTGAAAGCTCTGGAAGCCGAACTCCAATCGGACGAATAGTTCTGCCCGGGACATTCCAACCGTCATCCAATATCCCGGAGCGGTTCGATTCGGTGTGACAAAAGTCATCGGCACGCCGCCGCCGTTGCAGTAACGTCAGAACATCAAGCGCGCCGCACGAAGAAAGAAGTGGAGCGGCCGTCCTGAGGAGGATGCGATGAGCGTGACCACTGAGAAAACTGTGCGGGAATTTGCCCTGGATAACCCTGCCGCAACCCGGGTTTTTGAGAAGCTGGGCATCGACTATTGTTGCGGCGGCAACCAGTCCCTGGAACAAGCCTGCCGCGCGGCTAATCTAGCGGTGGATCAGGTGCTGGATTCGCTCGAAATGGCGGAGCAGACAACGCGGGCGGCGCAGAATATTCATGACTGGCAAGGGGAGCCGCTGGCCGATCTGACCGCACACATCATCAGCACTCATCACAAGTACACGCGCGAAGAGATTGCCCGCCTCGGTCCTCTGTTCGAGAAAGTGTGCTCGGTCCACGGCAAGAATCATCCCGAACTCCTGGATGCTCGCGCCACCTTCGCCGGGCTGGCGCAGGAACTGACCAACCACATGATGAAAGAAGAGATGGTGTTGTTCCCCTACATCGTCAGGATGGAGGAAGCGGTCATTCAGAAAGAGCCCGTGCTGCCACCGCCCTTCGGCAGCGTGCAAAACCCGATATCGATGATGGAGCATGAACACGATTCCGCGGGCAACGCATTGCGCGCCATGCGCCAGGCCAGCGGCGGTTACGCCCCTCCGGCCGACGCGTGCATCAGCTACCAGACGCTCTACAAGACCTTGTCTGAATTCGAGGCCGACCTGCATCAGCACATTCACCTTGAAAACAACATCCTGTTCCCGCGAGCGATTGCGATGGAACAGGCGCAGTAAACCGACTCGAAACCGTGAGTGGCATCCGCGCTACACAGAGTCAAAGGACGTGGAGATAGCCTGCCGCCGAGCGAATTTGGAGAGGGTGTCCGCGTCAAACGAAACTCAGCTGCACGAACCCGACTTATACCGGGCAGCACTTGTTTCCTTTTGACAGAAGGTCTGTAGTCGCGGAGAATAGCTCGTATCCGTAAGTGTCGGGAACACTTAATCCACAACCTTGAGAGGAAAAATTATGACGAAAACGATTGTAGTTGCGGTTCTTTCTGTGTGTCTGTCGTTTGCTGCCGGGGTCGCGGTTGCCGATAAGGTTCATGACTGGCACGACCTGGAGGGGGTCCAGAAACACGTGCAAGAGGCAATGCATGAGATGGACAAAGCCCGCGCAGCCAACCACTACGATATGGCTGGGCATGGCGCGAAGGCGGAAGAGCATCTGCGTGCGGCAGATCGCGAGCTACACGAGGCGATCGAGGCGATCCGGGCACACTAGGAACTGTCAGCTATCAGACGTCAGTCGTCAGCCATCAGCCATCAGGTGGAGTTTTCCTGGCGGCTGATGGCTGTTTTGCGGGTGTAAGAAATGGCGCGGGCCTGTTCCCGCGCTTTTTTGTTGTGCACATCTTTTTGTGGACCCGGGGTTGCCAGGAGGGGCACCCTCCGCTGGGGAATGCGGAGGGCGCGTCGTGGGCGGGGCCGTATTCGCGAGAGCCGATCGGAGAGCCGCGCGGGCAAGAGTGCCCGCGCCACACGAACTGATCAGGCTACTAGCGAGAGGGGCATGTTGCTCAACTGAGAGGAGTCTTCGCTGCCGAGGGCGAACTGTTGCAGTTGTTGCTGCAGGGTAGCGTAGGCCTGTTGAGCGCCGGCAAGGTTGCTGGAGGTGAGGCTCTGGCCGATCTGGTTGAGGTCCTGGAGCAGGGAATTCTGGTTGCTTGAGTCTCCGCTTCCGCCTCCGCTGCTGAGATGGTGGTGATGGTGGAAGTGGCCGGGTGAGAGATTGTTCTGAAGATCCTGTTGAACGGTGGAGAAATCCTTTTGCGCGGCGGAAACGTTGCCCAACCGGAGATCGGCGCCGAGCTGGTTGAAGGCTTGCGCAACCGGGTTGGAAGCGGAGCCGGTAGAAGTGGAACCAGTAGTGGCGGCGGGCTGCGAAAAGGCTGCCTGCAGAGTGGCGAAATCGGACTGCGCGGCCGACAGGTTGCCGGACTGGAGAGCCTGGCCGAGCTGTTGCATTTCCTGTTGGTAAGGATTGCTGGCGGCGCCGATCTGGTATTGATTGGAGCTGCTGTTCAAAATCGCGGAGATGGACATTGATGTACCTCGATGTAAAGTTTGCAAGCGTTCGGCGGGGAATTCGCTGGCGGAAGAATGGCGCTCGTAGCCGGCGAGGTTCCGAGTGAACCTGGTGGTGTTGGAGCACGCACGATTCCATTTGGCGCGGGGCAGGCCGGGAAGAAACGGTGGAGTGTTTTGCGGTGGTTGCGGAGAATGGCGCTCGGCGAGACGGCGTGGTGCGGGTTGGGGGGTAAAGCGTGCCGGGCTTGGTGGAGGCAAGAGTTGCCGGGCTGGCAAGAGTGCCCGCTCCGGGGTGCGGGAAAATGAAGCCGTGCCCTCTCCATGCTCTCCGGAACCAACATAATCAGAGTTTCCCTAAACCCAATTCTTGAAACCGAATCCAGAAACAGTAAACTTGTCGGCATGGCGCGAAACTTCAAAGACTTGACGGAGCGCGAAATTCTGGCGCTGGCAATTTCACTGGAAGAAGAAGACGGGCGGGTGTATGCGGATTTTGCCGACG
>JBEKWL010000207.1:0-7673 GCA_049513095.1 Terriglobales bacterium | reverse complement strand
TCCATCTTCTTGATTTCGTCGTCGGTGAGCTTCTGGATTTCGTCGAGCGCGCGCTTCTCGTCGTCCTCGGTAATTTTCTTGTCTTTCAGCGTCTTCTTGATGGCGTCGTTGCCGTCGCGACGGATGTTGCGCACCGCCGTGCGGTGCTCCTCGAGAATCCGGTGCAGGTGCTTGACCATGTCCTTGCGGCGCTCTTCGGTGAGCGCGGGCACGGGCACGCGCACCATCTTGCCGTCATTCATTGGGTTGAGGCCGAGGTCGGCGCTGCGGATGGCTTTTTCGATCGCCCCGAGCTGTGACGGATCGAAGGGCTGCACCGTGATCATTTGCGGCTCGGGCGCGTGAATCTGGGCGATCTGGTTGAGCGGCATCTGCGAACCGTAATAGTCGACCGAAACGGTGTCGAGCATGTGCACGTTCGCGCGCCCGGTACGCGTGGCGGTCATTTCGCGGCGGAAGTCTTCCACCGCTTTATCCATGCGCGTCTTGAGGGTTGCGTAGACTTCTTTCAGGGCAGGATGAGCCATAGCTCGGGGCTCCTAGTATGCATTGAAATTAAAACCGTAAATTATAAACCGCTTTTGGCTGTTGGCTGTTGGCTCTTAGCTAGCTAAAAGCTAACGGCTAACAGCTTCTACGCGCTGACCAGCGAGCCGATCTTCTCTCCGAGCACGACGCGGCGGATATTACCGCGCTGGTTCAGGTTGAAAACGATGATGGGCAGATTGTTGTCCTTGCACAACGAAATGGCCGTCGAGTCCATCACCTTGAGGCCCAGCTTCAGAACATCCATGTAGGTAAGGGTGGAAAACTTCTTGGCATCCTTCACCTTCATGGGGTCGGCGTCGTAAATGCCGTCCACTTTGGTGGCTTTGAGGATGGCATCGGCTTTGATTTCCATGGCGCGCAGCGAGGCGGCGGTGTCGGTCGAGAAATAGGGATTGCCGGTGCCGCCGGCGAAGATGACGACGCGTCCTTTTTCAAGATGCCGGATGGCGCGGCGCCGGATGAAGGGCTCGGCAACCTGATTCATCTCGATGGCCGTCTGCACGCGGGTAAAGACGTTTTGTTTTTCGAGCGCGTCCTGCAGCGCGAGGGCGTTGATGACGGTGGCCAGCATGCCCATGTGATCGGCGGAGACGCGATCCATGTTTTTCGCCTGGTCCGCAACCCCGCGAAAGAAATTGCCGCCGCCTACGACAATGGCCAACTGGATGCCGAGGTTGCGCACTTCCGCGAGTTCGGCCGCGACTTCATGAATGCGGGTGGTGTCGACGCCGAAGCCTTGATCGGCGGCAAGGGCTTCGCCGGAGATTTTCAGCAAGATGCGCTTGAAGATCGGTTCAGACATGGCAGGGCGAGTCCTTCACTTGGCAAAAGATGACTAGCTACGTGGAAGAAGCATAAACGAAAGGGGCGCCGCAGCGCCCCGGAATTTTTTCGGCTGCTACTTGGCAACCGGCGCAGACGCCGCACCACCTTCGTCCGGCGGATTGTCGGGTTTTGTGCTGACGAAGGCGACGGTAGCCGTGACATCGCCCACTTTGAACCGGGCAAAACGCCGCACCGCGATGTTCTCGCCGAGCTTGCCCACTTTGGCGGCAATCAACTGCGAGATGCTGATGGTCTGGTCCTTGATAAAGGGCTGCTCCAGCAGGCAGACCTCTTCGTAAAACTTTTCCATCTTGCCGGCGACGATTTTTTCGACCACGGGAGCGGGCTTGCCGGTAGCAGCGGCCTGGGCGCGATAAATGTCTTTCTCGCGCTCGAAGGCTTCCGGCGTAACGTCTTCTTTCCGGACAAACTTCGGATCGCTCGCCGCAATGTGCATGGCGATGTCGTGGACCAGCTCTTTGAAGTCGTCGGTGCGCGCCACGAAATCGCTTTCGCAGTTGACCTCGACCAGCACGCCAATCTTGCCGCCGGCGTGAATGTAGTAGCCCACCGAGCCTTCGCTCGTGACCCGCGCCGCTTTCTTGGCTGCGACCGACACCCCCTTCTTGCGCAAAAGGATGATCGCCTGTTCCAGGTCGCCTTTCGCTTCGGTCAGGGCCTGTTTGCAATCCATCATAGGCGCGCCGCTTTTCTCGCGGAGCTCTTTTACTTGGGCAGCAGAAATATTTGCCATAGTGGTACTCATTCGGAATTTTTCCTTGCAATTGAAGCTTGCGGTTATAAGATTCGACCCGCGCACAGTCAAGCTGCGCGGGTCAGATGTGGTGGTCGCGGTCCGCCCCTAATGGGGCGTCTAATTTCGAACGGCTAGCGGTATCGCTAAAGCGATACCCTGATACGTAGAACCGGCGCGTCTCGGCCTGCAACTCGTCGACGTCTTCCGTGGCGGCTGAGGGACGCTTGCGCGTGCCCTTGCCCAGCACGTCTTCCATGCGGATCTCTTCACCTTCGACGCCCGTGCCGTCGGGTCCCGCAGCGGCAGCCGTAGTCGCGCCCTCAGTTGCGACTTCGGCAAGCAGGTCTTCAGCGCCCGGGGCTGCAACTGCAACTCCAACGACTGGTGCGGGTTCTGCCGCCGCCTGAATATCCGCCGTCTGCTTGTCGTCCCTGGCATGGACGCCCTCGGCAATCGACTCCGATATCTTCGAGGTGAACAGCCGGATCGCGCGCAGTGCGTCGTCGTTGCCCGGTATCACGTAATCCACTTCGCTCGGGTCGCAATTCGTGTCGACCACGGCGACTACGGGGATGCCCAGCTTGCGCGATTCGCGTACCGCGATCTGCTCTTTATTCGAATCGATGACGAAGATCGCATCCGGCAACCGGGTCATATTCTTGATGCCGGCGAGATTCGCCTGCAAGTGCTTGCGCTCGCGCTCGAGCTTGATCACTTCCTTCTTCGGAAGCAGATCGTAGCGGCCATCGGTGGCCATTTCGTCGAGTTCCTTGAGCCGCTTCACGGATTTCTGCACGGTGACCCAGTTGGTCAGCAGGCCACCCAGCCAGCGCTGGTTCACGTAGAACATCGAGCAGCGCTGCGCCTCTTCGGCAATTGCGTCCTGTGCCTGGCGCTTGGTGCCAACGAAGAGGATGATTCTGCCGTCAGCCGCCAGGTCCTGCACGAATTTCGACGCCTCTTTGAACATCTTCAGCGTCTTCTGCAGATCGATGATGTAGATACCATTGCGCTCACCAAAGATAAACTCCTTCATCTTCGGGTTCCACCGCTTCGTCTGATGCCCGAAGTGAACGCCGGCTTCGAGCAACTCCTTCATCGTGATGTTTGCCAATCAACCTCCTCAGTTGGTCTGCATCCGGGCCTAAAAGGCCCCGGATTGCCATTCCCGACCACCCCGCCTCAGCGGGAGGTGGGGGGATGAATTGAACACCTAACAGCAGCTGTCAGCTATCAGTTCTCAGCTGTCAGTAAAACCTGACACCAATTCCAAATCCTTACCGCTTGCTGAACTGGAAGCGCTTTCTTGCGCCCTTCTGGCCGTACTTCTTGCGCTCTTTGGCGCGCGGGTCACGAGTCACCATGCCCTCGGCCTTGAGCTTCTTGCGCAGTTCCGCATTGAACTCCATGAGCGCGCGCGTGATGCCCAGGCGCACCGCATCCGCTTGTCCAGCGATTCCGCCGCCGCACACGTTCGCCAGCACGTTGAAGTTGGCCGCTGTCTCGGTCGAGACCAGCGGTGACTTTGCGCTGATGCGCTGCGAGGGCGTCACAAAGTATTCGTCGAACGCTCGGCCGTTGACCTTGAACTCGCCGCTGCCGGGACGAAGAAAAACGCGCGCGATCGCCGCCTTGCGGCGTCCGGTTCCGTAGTATTGAACTGTTTCTGCCATTTAAGCATTCTGCACTCAGCCGTCAGCGGTCAGCTAACCCAGGTGCTTGTCACCTTTCCAAAAATTCTGCGGTGCCGGCCCCTGAGACCTAAGACCTGACACCTGAGACCTTCCCTACGCAAACACCTTCGCTTCCGGCTTCTGCGCTTCATGCGGGTGCTTGTCGCCTCGGTAAACCTTCAGCTTGGTAAACATCTGCTTGCCCAGTTTGTTCTTGGGAAGCATGCGCGACACGGCGTCTTCAATCACCAGTTCCGGCTTGCGCACCATGCGCTTCTTCATTTCTTCCGAGCGCAGTCCACCGGGATAACCCGTGTAGCGATGATAGACCTTCTGATCCGCCTTCATGCCCGTGATCTTGATCTTCTCGGCGTTAATGATGACCACGTGGTCGCCGGTGTCGATAAATGGCGTGTACTTGGGGTTCTCTTTGCCCATCAAAATGCGGGCCACGCGCGAGGCAAGGCGTCCGAGCGGAAGCCCGGTAGCGTCCACCACAAACCACTTGCGCGCAATATCTCCCTCTTTCGGGAAATAGGTTGACATCGGAAATCTCCCAGAAATTAAAGAACGCGATGAAGACCGCTGAGTGCCCCATCAATCCACGCAGAACGCGGGCTAGGTGTTCCAGGCGGGCAGCCGCAGGACTTCCAAAGACTTCTTAGGATAGCCCAGCAGCGACGCGCTTGTCAACGAAGTGTACCGTAGGTAGTGGCTGAATTCGACGGAACGAAGTTTCCCGCGGCACCTGGAAAGCGGCTTGCGCTTTGCACTTCGCGCACTATAACTTCTGCCGCGTCCATCCATCATTTCATCATTACGCGTAACTCCTGCCATGGCCGCCGGTGTTTCAACTGAAATCCGGCCGCTGGCTTCGGCGGTTGCACCACGGGCTGTCAGGCAGGGGTCAGAGTCTCTTCGATGACATGAGCCAGCATTTCACCGTATGCTGCCAAGTCCAGATCGGGAGCCAAGAGCTTTTGGGCGGTTAATCCTTGAATCGTGGAGAAAATGAATCGCGCGGTGATCTCCGCATTCAATGATGGGTTGATGTGTCCGCCGGCTTGGCCCCTCTGAATCACTCTCGCTAGCGCTTCGATCATCCCCTTATAGGACGTGGTGGCCAGTTGCATCAACCGGGGCATATGCAGCGCCTCGGCCATTAGCTCAATGTCGATCCGGAGCGCCCCGGCATCGGCCGATTCCAACAACCGGACAAACTTTTCCAGACCGGTTGCGACCACCGTGGGAGTCACTTCCTTCGCTTGCTCGATGGGCGCGAACAGAACTCTATTGCGATCCGTCGACAGCGCCGCCAACGCCTCGACAATGTCCTCCTTTCCCTTGAAGTACCCGTACACCGCACCCGGGCTGAGATTCGCCTCGCGGCAAATGTCGTGCATCGTGGAGCGCTGGAAACCATTGACTATAAAGCAGCTTAGCGCAGCCTTGAGGATCTGGGCTCGGCGCGCTTGGACGTGCGCTTCGGTTACTTTCATCCCCACCTCTAAAAGAACGAATATTCGTTCTTTACAACGAATGACTATTCTTTTATATTCAGCGTGGAGGCGCTCTATGTCAAGTTCTTCCACGCCGCAGCCTTCGATCACCAAAGTTTCGAGCTATCTCTGGCTCGCGTTGGCAGGTCTGCTTCTCCTTTTTGCAAACGGCCATTGGATCGTTCCTCCTTTTGCCTGGCTGGCCCCGCTGGCTTTGTTGCGGTTCACCCGCCACACGTCGAAGCCGGTCCCCACCCTTCTTTTGTGCTGGCTGGTGCTGGCGGTCACCCGCGCGGTGAATTGGTACGGATTGATTCCATTTCCGCTGGCGGCCTTCTTGCTCAGCGGCGCCCTGAATGCCACGCTCAGGACGATTCCCTATTGGCTTGACCGCATCGTTCTAAGGCGTATTCCGGGATTTCTATCCACGCTGATGTTTCCTCTCTCCTGCGTCACGATCGAATACTTGAGCGCTCTTGCATTCCAGTCAAGCTGGGGTTCCGTGGCCTATACCCAGACTGACAACATGCCTCTGCTGCAGTTGGCCTCTGTAACCGGAATCTGGGGAATCGTGTTCTTAGTCTACTGGTTCGGTTCCGTGGTCGATTGGTGCTGGGAACACCGGGCACAATGGAGTCAGGCCAGAGCGGGCGCAGTTGTTTATTGTTCCGTATTCGCGGCAGTTATTCTGTTTGGCGACGTACAGCTTCTGCTGAGTCCGCCTCGATCAAAAACCGTGCGCGTAGCCAGCGTGACTCCCATCGACATTACCAATGCGCTCACGCCGGACGAAATAACATCTTTCCAACTCTACGTCAGGCGCAAGGGGATATCTCCCTCTCAACGCGCCGCGATCTCCTCAAAACTGACAGCCGTCGCTGACGACCTGTTCCAGCGAACCCGCAGAGAAGCACGGGCGGGCTCCCGGATCATTTTCTGGCCGGAAGGCAGTTTGATCGCCCTTACAGAGTCCGAGCAGGCAGAATTGCTCGAGCGCGGCAAAACACTCGCGCGAGAAGAGGGCATTTACCTGGGCATGACGATCGGCTTGCTCCCCGAAGATCTCTCCCGGCGAAACGAGAATAAAGCCATCCTCATCGCGCCCAATGGCGAGATCGTCGAACAATACTTCAAGACCCACCTCGTGCCGGTACTCGAGGAACCGTTCTTTGTTCAGGGCGATGGCAAGATTCGTCCCGTTCCCTCTCCCTACGGCAGACTGGCAACCGTGATCTGCTACGACATGGATGACCCGAGACTGTTGCGTCGTGCCGGACAGTCTAAAGTCGATTTGATGTTTGCGCCAACTGGCGATTGGCAAGAGATCAAGAGCATTCATGCCCGGGTGGCGCGTGTTCGAGCTGTGGAAGAGGGTTTCTCGCTGTTGCGGCCGGCAAATCATGGCCTTTCCCTAGCCGTCGACTATCAGGGGCGAACCCTGGCAGCGATGGACCACTTCCTGGCCAGTGAGCGCGTGCTGGTAGCTAACTTGCCGACCGCGAGCGCGAGAACTGTCTATGCTCGGATCGGTGACCTCTTCGCATGGGCATGTCTCATTGGCGCTATCGCTTTGCTTACGTCTGCGTGCCTGCCCGGGCGGACAAGAGCAGAGAGCGATGGAGAAAGATTGGCGACTGTGGAAGGAGCGCTGGCAGAGCTACACTCTGCCAGCGCTTTATTGGAGAGGTAGTCCCTGTGAGGATTCTTGTGGAAGGTCGCAAAGCTGGAACTCCAGTGAATGGGGTTTATTTTTGTCTCCGATGGTGATGAGAGCGTCGAGGATGCACTCGAGGGCTGCCGCGGAACCCGACCAGACGCGGGAAAAAGACTCGCGATGAACCGCTAATTCGCCGACCAGGCGGCCGATGGCGTGGGGGCCGAGATCGAAGTCGGCCAGAGTCGGGTCGCTGCCAATGGGCAGCGGAGGGTAGTGTGCTGGAGGCAGGCGGAGGCTGGCCTGGGTTAGCCAGTAGGCGATGAGCGCTCTGAGATGCTGCCGACAGCAAACGCTCCTCATGTCGTTCTGCGCGGCGAGCGAGGAATGCCAGGAGAGGATCTTGAGGCGGTCGAACCAGCGGTTCTCGACCACCAGGAACCATCCTGTGCGGCGAAACGTGTCGATGCCGCAAACCGAGCAAGGCGAGCGTTTTGTGATCGCGTAATCCATCGGGGTGCCTTTGAAAATCAGCAAGCATTGCCAACTGCGCGGGTGAGGAATCGTGGACCCGTGCGCTCGCTGAGGGGGACGGTCAGCATCCCCAAGGTGGTGTCGAAACGGAGCGTGAAGTGCGCGGAGCAGGCGTCGCAGAGCCAGAAATGTTCACGCCGGCGAAGTTTTCGCCGGTTGCCATTGAAAGCAGAGTTGAGGTC
>JBEKWL010000206.1:0-8792 GCA_049513095.1 Terriglobales bacterium | reverse complement strand
GATGCTCCAACGTTTTCCGCGAAGCGCACGTTGGCGGCCAAGGTTCGCTGATTCGCTTCGCTGCTATCCTGCCCCAGGTCGGTATAGACCACAAAGAGCTCGGCATTCATGGCCTGCGCCATGCGCGCCCCGCGGGCAATCAGATACTGCGCCGCCGGGTTCGAGCTGATGCAGACCGCAATGCGTTCGCGGATGGCAACCGCTCCTCGATCTTTCTCTTCCTCTCCGCGGTGCTGTTCCAGGCTTAGATCCACCTGTTGAGCCACCTGGCGCAATGCCAGCTCTCGCAAGGCGATCAAGTTCGTCTCGCGGAAAAAATTCTCCAGCGCCCGCCCCACTCGTTCCTGCGGATAAACGTCGCCGCGCCGCATGCGGTTCTGCAACGCCTCCGGAGTCAGGTCGATCATCACCACTTCGTTGACTCGTTGCAGCACCCAGTCCGGAACCGTTTCCCGCACCTGGATCCCGGTAACTCCCTGCACCGTCGGGGTCACGCTCTCCAGATGCTGGATGTTCATGGTGGAAAGAACGTCGATCCCCGCATCCAGCAGTTCCAGCACGTCTTCATAGCGCTTGCGATGCTTGCTGCCCTCAATGTTGGTGTGCGCCAGTTCGTCCACCAGCGCGACGCAAGGCTTGCGCGCGAGGATGGCGTCCACGTCCATCTCTTCGAAGAGCGCGCCCTTGTACTCGATCGTCTTGCGCGGCACGGCTTCCAGATTCGTGACCAGGTCCGCCACCGCTTTCCTTCCGTGGGTTTCCACAACTCCGATCACCACGTCTTCGCCGCGGGCGTGCCGCCGGATCGCCTCGGTCAGCATGGTGTGGGTCTTGCCCACGCCAGGAGCATATCCAAGAAAGAGCTTGAATCTGCCTCCCTGCTTCTTCGTCGGCGAACATTCCTCCAGCCACTGTTCGGGTGTCTTGGGCATCGCGATTATTGTCGTTGAGACATCGGACTTTGTCGATGTGGGAAAGAAGCAAGATTTCAGGGTTGCAGGGGAAGGTCAGAGGTTAGAGGTCAGATTGCGGAGGTTAAATCATCACACAAACAACGCCGCCGATCCTCGGATTAACCTCTGCAATCTGACCTCTAACCTCTGACCTCATTGCTTAACCCAACCTTTAAACCTTGCCTTTCGATTACAATCGCCTCGTGAACGTTGCGACCAGATCCGGAACCGGATACCTGATCGCGACACTGTCTCTAGCCGGAATTACTCTCGTCGGCTACCGCTGGCTCCATCTGAATCCGACCACAGTGGCGCTGGCCTTCGTACTGAGCGTCCTCGGGATCTCCGCTTCCTGGGGCTTGCGGCAAGCCATTTTCATGTCGGTGATCGCCGCCATCGCTTTTGATTACTTTTTCCTGCCTCCTATCGGTACCTTTACCATTGCCGACCCGCAGAACTGGATCGCACTCTTCGCCTTCCTGGTCACCGCGGTAGCGGTCAGCGAGCTATCGGCGCGCGCCCGGCGCGGTGCGCGTTCTGCCGTCGAACGCCGTCAGGAACTCGAACGCCTCTACGCCTTCAGCCAGTTGCTGCTATCGAGCGACAATCCGGCCGAGTTGTTGAACCTGATTCCCCGCTACATCGCAGAGTCATTCGGCATCCGGTCAGCGGCGATTTCGTTGTCCAGCCGCAACGACGTTTACCGCTCTGGCGCCACCATCGACGGATTGGAAGCGCACGATCTCCAGTTGATCTGCGTGCGCGGTGAACCGCGAATCGATGCCTTGCATCAACTGGCCTTCATGCCGCTCCGCATGGGCATGCGCGTGGTGGGCTGCATGGGCGTCTCCGGTTCGGTGCTTTCGCGGCAAACGCTGGAGGCCATCGGCAGCCTGGTGGCAATTGCCATTGAGCGCGCGGGTGCCATCGAAAAACTGAGCCGCGCTGAGGCCTCCCGCGAAAGCGAGCAATTGCGCTCCGTCCTGCTCGATTCGGTCACCCATGAGTTTCGCAGTCCGCTCACCGCCATCAAGGCGTCGGTGACCGCGCTTCTCGGCAGCCCGAATCATTCGCCGGAGGAGAGACAGGAACTGCTGACCATCATCAACGAGGAAAGCGATCGGCTCAACCGGTTGATCGGAGAGGCCGCCGAGATGGCGCAGTTGGACGCCAGCAAAGTGGAATTTCGCTTCGCATCCGCGCCCATCGGACCCGTGGTCGAGGAAGTGCTCGACGAGATGAAGCAACTCCTGGTCCAGCATCCCGTGGAAGTTAGAATCCCTTTAGGCCTTCCCAACGCGCGCATGGACCCCGCTCACATCAAGGAAGTTCTGGTCCATCTGATCGAGAACGCCGCCAAGTACTCACCCGCCGGCGCCCCGATCCGCATCACCGCGGAAGCCAAGGACAACGACCAGATGCTCACCATCAACATTGCCGATCGCGGTCCCGGCATCGACGATTTCGAGCAATCGCTCGTCTTCGAAAAGTTTTATCGCGGACGAAACCAGCGCGTGCAAGTCCACGGCACGGGCATGGGACTGGCAATCTGCAAAGCTATAGTAGAAGCCCACGGTGGTCGCCTCGGCCTCACCAGTCAATTGGGGCACGGGTCGGTTTTTTACTTCAGTTTGCCGCTGGGGTGATGCTGAAGTTGATGCTTGAGGGTTTGGTGGGCCCGCCTGGATTCGAACCAGGAACCAACAGATTATGAGTCTGCTGCTCTAACCGTTGAGCTACGGGCCCTTGCCATCCATATCTTACACATTCAACATAAGGGCGTGGCGCGAGCACTCCTCCGATTTCGCTCGGGGCAGGCTCCCGTAGGTTCGCGACTTAGGTGTAAAGTGCCATCTTGAGCGAAGCAAAGAACCAGTGGATTTGAATCGCAGTGCATAGATCCCTCGCTTCGCAGGACGACAGCGTGGATTTTATGCCGCACCAGCGGGATGCCCGCATCTAGTGCGTGTTGGGTGGCACGGGCGGTACAGGCACCGCTGCCGGAACCGCTTCCGCTGCAGCACTGGTGTTCACCAGATCTTTCAATTCCTTGCTGGGCTTGAAGAATGGGATCTTCTTGGCCGGAACTTCCACCCGGTCGCCCGTTTTCGGGTTCCGGCCCACGCGCGGCTTGCGCTGGCGCGTGCGGAAGCTCCCAAACCCGCGTATTTCGATCTTGTCGCCCACCCGAAGCGACCGCACCACGCTGTCAAAGATCGTATCCACAATCACTTCGCTGTCTTTGCGAGTGAGTTCCGCCAGCCGGGAAACTTCTTCGATCAGGTCAGCCTTTGTCATAAGCCTTTATGCTCCCTGTCTATAACCTTCTCAAATTCAAGGGGTTCTGTGCAAGTACGGAAGTGGACACCTAGAAAAAAGTTCTCGATTCTCAGTACAGGACACTGGCGCTCCCTCTGAGAACTGAGAACTACGTTCTCCCGGGTGGGCAAATAATCGGAAACATCGCCAAACAGCAGATCCAGCCCCGACCGCCTCTCTTTCGGAGGCCAGACCAGCGTCGGTTCGCCGGAGATATTCACCGCCCGGGCCGTATCCTTCACCGCCCCTTCGAAATCTGCAATCTGATCCACCAGCTTCAGCGAAGCTGCCTGCTCGCCGGTCCATACTTTTCCATCCGCAATCGCGCGGATATCTTCTTCCTTCGCATGCCGCCCCTCGGCCACTGCCTGAATGAACTGCGTATGCATGTTGTCAATCAAGCCTTGCATGTACGCGCGCTCTGCGGGCGTCATTTCGCGCGTCGGGCTGCCCGTGTCCTTGAATTCCCCTGCCTTCATCGTGATCGGGTTCAGTTTGGCCCAGCGCAGAAGATCTCCGTAGTTCACCCACTGGGCAATCACTCCGATCGAACCCACGATGCTGCCCTTGTCCGCATAAATCTTGTTGGTGGCCGCAGCTATGTAGTAAGCTCCGCTCGCACCCACCGTCTCAATCGAAGCCACTATCCGCTTTTTCTTTTCGTCGCGGATCCGCTTCACTTCGCGATAGGTCTCTTCGGATGCGGCCACACCGCCTCCTGTCGAATTCACATGAATGATGATGGCCTTGATGGAATCGTCATCGGCAAACTTCTTGAGCTGGGGAACAATCTGCTTCGGAGACAAAATTATGCCATCGAGTTCGACGACGCCAATCTTCGGCCCGAATCCGGAAAACGCTTCTTCATCCTGCCCTCCAAAACTGAGGTAGACCAGCGTAAACACTCCGGCCACGAACAGTGCAAACAGCCCGCCGCCCACCAGCAACCACACCCAAATCCGCGAACGCCCTTCAGCCATAATCAGACGAGTGTAGCACCGGACGCCTCCGGCCATCACCGCCAGGAGATTGGTACTTGTGTAATCTGGCACCGCGTTCTCTGCGGTAAACAGCCTTTTTCGCTAGAATTCAAGCTGCAGGCTTTCAAGGACTAACCACGATGAGATTCTTGCGCACTCTTATCTTCGCAATTCTTCTAGCGTTCGCCTTCTTCTACTTCACCACCTATCGCAACGGGCGCCTCCATTCCCCCAACTGGATAAGCCGTCCGCAGCACGTTGAAATCACCGAAGCCGCCGGCGGCGAGGCGCTCGACACCGAAGAACAGAACAACATCGCCGTTTACCGCAAGAACATCGCATCGGTAGTCAACATCACCTCGCGCGTCATGACGTTCGACTTCTTCTACGGCCTGGTGCCGCAGGAAGGCCAGGGCTCCGGTTTCGTCATCGACAAGGAAGGACACATCCTCACCAACTATCACGTCATCGCCGAGGCGCGCCAGGTCGAAGTCACGCTCCACAACCGCAAGAAATATAAGGCAACCATCGTCGGCACCGACAAGTCCCATGACTTGGCCATCGTCCAGATCAAAGCGCCCGACCTGCAGCCGATGACCCTCGGCGACTCCTCCAATCTGCAAGTCGGCCAGAAGGTCTATGCCATCGGCAATCCTTTCGGCCTCGCCGGAACGCTCACGCTCGGCATCGTCAGTTCCATCCGACAAGTGCAGGAACCCGACGGCCTGGTCATCGAAGAAGCCATCCAGACCGACGCTGCCATCAACCCCGGCAACTCCGGCGGCCCGCTACTCAACTGGCACGGCCAAGTCATCGGCATCAACACCATGATCGCCTCCAGCGTCGGACAAAGCGCCGGCATCGGCTTCGCCATCCCCATCAACACCGCCAAAGCCGTGGTCAACGACCTGGTCACGCTCGGACGCGTGCGCCGTCCCGCGCTCGGCGTTCGCACCATCCCCATCGATCCCGAAATTGCTCAAGAACTGAGCCTGGCCGCCGACTACGGACTCCTCATCGTGCAAGCCGTTCCCGGAGGCTCCGCCGACCGCGCCGGATTGCGCGGCGGCTCGGAGCGAGCCTACCTCGGCAACATTCCCATCATGATCGGTGGAGACTTGATCGTCGCCATAGACGGAGAAAAAATCGAAAGCCAGCAAATCCTCGCCCAGATCATGAACAAACACCGTGCCGGCGACACCGTGAAGGTAACCATCTTCCGCGCGAAGAAACAGCTGGAAGTATCCGTAGTACTGGGAGAAGCCAGAGACCAGGTGTAGTAGTTTGTGTGGCGCGGGGACCCCGCCCGCGTGCACTTGCCAGTTTTCGGGGGAGCGCCGGGCGACCAGCCTCAATCTCCCGTTTTCAGCACTTCGTCCGAGGGCGCATAACGACCCGTGCCACGAGCGTCCGGGATAATGTGTCTGAATAAATAAACAAGTTTGAACCAGCCCGTAGTCTCCAGCAGGATCAGCCCGCCCCATAAATCGCTGTGCTTTCCGCGATACCGCTCCTTCCAGTGCCACATCGTCACCAGCAGCAAGTAAATTGCCCCAGGCACAAAGAGCACCATGCCCGTGAGCACAAGCGCCAGAGGAGCCATTCGTTCCATAAATACGCACGGGACCAGAATGGCCAAGCCGAGGAGCGCCGCCGTCCCAAGTCGCTGCAGCCATCGAAATCTCCATTGCCAAAGCTTCGGACGCATGTCGGTTACTTTATTACAGTTCGGATTCTGATCAAAGAGCCGAAAACGTAGCGCCGCCTGCCGCAACCCAAGCCGGTTTCCCTGTGTAGAGACGCGGCTTGCCGCGTCTCTCTTCTCACTCTCGCGCTATCATCTTCCACATGCCCGACGTCGAATGGATCCGCAAACTCTGCCTCTCCCTCCCCGACACGACCGAAAACATTCAGTGGGCCGAAGACCTGTGTTTCAAGGTGCGAGGCAAACTCTTCACTATCGTCGACCTCTCTCAAGGCAACCTCGCGCCCGTTTGCCTTAAATGCACCCCGGAAAAATTCGACGAACTCGTCGAAGTCGAAGGCATCTCCCAAGCCCCCTACGTCGGCCGCTACAAATGGATACTTCTGGCAAACTCCAACGTCCTGCCCGCCACGGAACTCGAAGCCCTGATTCGCCGGTCCTACGACCTGGTCGTAGCCAAAGCGCCAAAGAATAAAGCCGCGCGCAAGAAGGCGCCAGGCAAACGCGGCAACAAGTAAGCGGTTTCCTCCGTGTCCCCTGTGGTAAAGATTTTCTCGGCGTCCTCCGCGTCTTGGCGGTGACTCGGTTTGACGCCCCGCAACCCCGTGGGCTAGCCTCGTACGTTCGCCCAATCCATGCGCATTCAACGTAGTTTCTTGACCCTCTGCACTCTGTGCGCTCTACTCGCCTGGATCGCAGCAGCCGCGCCTCTGCGCCCCACGCACGCTCCGCACGCCATCGTCACCAGCGTCCACGAGCTCGCCTCGCGTGCCGGCGTCGAGATGCTGCGCTCCGGTGGCAACGCCGTCGATGCCGCCGTCGCCACCGGCTTCGCGCTCGCCGTCGTCCATCCACAAGCCGGAAATCTCGGCGGAGGCGGCTTCCTTCTTCTCCGCAACGCCACCGGGGAAACTCACTTTATCGACTTCCGCGAAAAAGCGCCCGCCGCGGCCACCGCCAACATGTATCTCGACGCCCAGGGCAACGTCATCCAAGACTCCAGCAAGGACTCCAGCGTCGTCGGATACAAATCCATCGGCGTCCCCGGTTCCTTGGCTGGCCTCGTCTACGCGGAAAAAAAATACGGCAAGCTATCGATAGAAAAAGTAATGGCTCCCGCCATCAAGTTCGCCCGCGATGGCTTTCCCCTGGCCTACGAAGACACGCAAGATTTGAAAGACGATGAGTACCTCGCCCAGTTTCCCGAATCCAAACGCATTTTTCTGCGCGACGGAAACTACTACCGTCCCGGCGAACTATTCAAGCAGCCCGAACTCGCCCGCACCCTGGAACGCCTCGCCAAGGATCCCGACGAGTTCTATCACGGCGCCATGGCCCGCGAACTGGCCGCGGCCATCCACAAAGGCGGAGGCCTCGTCACTGCCGCCGACCTCGCCGCCTACGAAGTCAAAGAACGCGAGCCCATTCGCGGTTCCTATCGCGGCTACGACATCATCAGCGCTCCGCCGCCATCTTCCGGCGGCGTAGCACTCGTCGAAATCCTCAATATTCTTGAAGGCTACGACCTCGCGAAATCCGGCAACCGTTCCGCCGACGCCATCCACCTCGAGACCGAAGCGTTCCGTCGTGCCTTCTACGATCGCTCCGATTTCATGGGCGATCCCGACTTCGCCAAAGTTCCCGTCGCGCAGCTCATCGACAAAAAGTACGCCGCCGCCTGGCGCGACTCCATCGACATCAACCACGCCAGCCTGAGCAAAGACCTGAAACGCCCGTCGTTCAGTGAACTGGAGCGCGTAGCCCAGTCGTGCTCCACAGCCCTGGCCATTCGCGAACCTGAAAACACCACCCACTATTCCGTAGTCGATGCCGAAGGCAACGCCGTTTCCGTAACCACCACGCTCAACGACTCCTTCGGCTCCCGCGTCACCGCCGAAGGTCTGGGCTTCCTGCTCAATGACGAAATGGACGACTTCGCCGCCAAACAAGGCGTCCCCAACGCCTACGGCCTTATCCAGGGCCCGGCGAACTCCATCGGCCCGGGCAAGCGCCCGCTCTCCGCCATGACCCCGGCGATCGTGCTCAAAGACGGCAAGCTCTTTCTCGTTCTCGGCTCGCCCGGCGGCCCCACCATCATCACCACCGTCGCCAACATCCTCATCGGCGTTGTGGATTTCTCGCTCGATATCGAGGAAGCGGTCAACGCGCCCAGGTTTCATCATCAGTGGCTCCCCGATCAGATTCTCGTCGAAGACCGCCTCTCTCCCGATACAATGAATCTGCTGCGTTCCAAAGGACACAAGCTGAACGTCGAGCATTTTTGGGGAGATGGCGAGTGCATCATGATTGACCCCAAAACCGGCGAGCGCCTCGGCGCCAGCGACGGACGCAACAACGGGAAGGCGGTAGGTTACTGATGCAGAGGGCGGTGTCGACATACGTTTATGTAAAGGAACGACTCCATCCGGGCTTGCTCGACGAGCTCGTCAAGGCGGGAGCCCAGTCGATCGAAATCTTCGCCGCCCGCCAGCACTTCGACTACGCCAATCGCAAGCAGCATGTCCGCGAAATTGCCGACTGGTTCCGCTCCACCGGCATTCCACTCAATTCCGTCCACGCGCCTTTGTACTCCGACTACGAGTGGGGACGCACCGGTTCGCCTCCCGTCAACATCGCTTCCACCGACCGCGCCGGCCGCATCGATGCCATGGACGAGATCAAACGCGCCCTCGAAATCGCCGAGCACATCCCCTTCCGCTTTCTCATCCAGCACATCGGCAATCCCAACGAAGCCTTCGACGAAAAGAAATTCGAAGCCGCCATGACCTGCGTCGAGCACCTGCGCGCCTTCGCCAAGCCGCTCGGCGTAAGAGT